>NZ_CP013382.1:647454-971181 GCF_001513745.1 Burkholderia humptydooensis
CCTCCGTGACTAGACTGTGATTAATCGCTGCTCGCATGGTGCTTGCGGCGAAGCAAAAAATCACGGAGGTTTGATCATGAAATCGCTTTTCGCTACCGTCGCAGTCGCCGCCGCCCTCGCCGTTCCGGCCGTTTCGTTCGCCCAGCAATCGAATGGCTCGGTGACCCGCGCGCAAGTCCGGGCCGAGCTCATCCAGCTCGAGCAGGCGGGCTATAACCCGGCTTCCGACCGCGTGAACTACCCCGAGGAAATCCAGGCTGCCGAAGCCAAGATCCACGGCCAGCAAAACGTCGCCGCGCAAGCCGACACGAGCGGCTACGGCGCGCAGCCGGCGGCCGCGGCCGAATCGGGCGCGCCGAACAAGGTGAAGCGCATCGCCGACGGCGCACCGGTCTACAAGGGTCGTTGAGCGGCACGGTTGTCCGTCGCGCGTCGCGGCTGAACGCGAGCGCGGCGAGTCGCGGCCCACGCATGGCAGTTCTCAGCCCGCGTGTTCCATTCGTTGGAACGTGCGGGCTGAGCTTTTTGGCGCGCCGAAACAGGGCGGTCGCGCGTGTGCCGCCGTCAATTCCGATCCGGGCACCGGGCGCGCGGCGCGCGGCGGATGGCGCGCCGGGATTCAACACCGCATTCCGGACGCTGCACCGCCGCTCGTAGCGGGTGAGCGCGCTCGTCGCGCGCGCCTTCGCCGATCGGCCGATTCCCCGACAACTTACGTCGGCGATGTCCGGCGAGTTACTATCCGTCCGGCATGGTGCCGCGCGATCGTCGCGCCGGCCGCCACGGTGCCACGGGAATGTCCATGAAGATCGTACGCAGCAAGAGCTTCACCGCGCCGCGGGCGTGGGGCGCCGTCGACATCGCCAACATGCGCGGCATCACGACCCGCCTGCATTGGACGGATCAGCCGTACAAATGGCACGTCAACGATGGCGAAGAGGTGTTCGTCGTGCTCGACGGCCGGGTCGAGATGCGCTATCGCGACGCCGGCGTCGAGCACGCGGCCGTCCTGGAGGCAGGCGACATCTTTTTCGCATCGGCAGGGACGGAACATGTCGCGTGCCCGCTCGGCGAGGCCCGGATTCTCGTCGTCGAAACCGAAGGCAGCGTTTGAGGTCCGATCGGAATGGCGCGGCTCGCGATGCGTCGGCCCGGCCGGGTGCGGTTCGCCGGGCTTGCCGGGCCGATCGCGCACGAAGTCCCGGCGGCGGCGAGCGCGCTGCCGCAGCGAAGTGAATTGATGGAGGTACGCTTGAGAAGCATTCTGTTCGTCCAACGGTCCGGCATCGGCTGGACGGTGCGCACGGCGCTCGTCGCGGCAGGCGCGGCGCTCGTCGGCGGTTGCACGCTGACGCCGTGGACCGACTCCTGGCAGCCGACGCACGTGCCGCCGCAGTCGGCGCAGCGCGCGTCGTCGGGCGTGCCCGCCGGCTATTACCGCGTGAATTCGGGCGATACGCTCGCAAGCATCGCGTCCGCGTTCGGGCAGCGCCCGCTCGACGTCGCGAGCTGGAACCACATGGCGCTGACCGACATGGTGACGCCCGGCCAGGTGCTGCGCGTCGCGCCACCGCCGAGCACGGCGGCGCTTGCGCCACCCGCCGCGCAGCCGCAAGCGGCCGCGCCGGCGCTCGCGTGGCCCGCGCGCGGCACCGTGACGACGCCGTTCGGTGCCGGCAGGAACCACGGGATCGTGATCACCTCGGCGGGCGGCGATCGCACGGTGCGCGCCGCCGCGCCCGGCCGCGTCGTGTACGCGGGAACGGGCGTCGCCGCCTATGGCCCGCTCGTGATCCTGAAGCACGAGAACGGTCTCATCACCGCGTACGGCCACAACGACAGGCTGCTCGTCAACGAAGGCGACGCGGTGAGCGCGGGCCAGCCGGTCGCGGAGATGGCGACCGACGCGAGCGGCCGCTCGACGTTCGAGTTCGAAGTGCGGCGCAACGGCAAGGCCGTCGATCCGCTCGGCCTGCTGCCGCGCAACGGCTACTGACCGACTTCCAGCGCCGCCCGCCGCGCGCGATGCGCGGCTGAGCGGCGCGATCGTGTCGCCACCGGGCCCGGCCATCCGGCGTGCGCGCGTGCGCGCGGCGCCGTCGTCAAGCGTGCTCCGTCTGCGGCGCGAGCGCGCCGGCGCGGTTGCCGAGCAGCACGATCAGCGCGGCGAAACCGAGGCTGCCCGCCGCGATCGCGCCGCTGTATGCGGCGACCATCAGATAGCCGTGCGCGCGCGGATCGACGAACGGGTACGGGTACCAGTCGATCAGCGCGCCGCGCACGAGCGTATAGCCGAGATACGCGACCGGAAACGCGAGCCACCGCGCGAGCTGCGACCAGTCGATCCGCACGCGCGGCGCGACGTACAGCCAGTCGAGAAACACCGTGATCGGGATGATCCGATGCAATATCCAGTTCGTATAATAAGGCGTCGCATGATGCAGCGTGTCCAGATGCGCGAGCAGCAGCTCGTAGACGATGCCCGTGATCGCCATGTACAGCACGACGGCGCCGCGCGCGGACTCGTATCGTCGCGACGGCGGTTTCGTCGCAAGCCATAATCCCGCGAGCAGCACGATGGCCGCATACAGGCTGCTGAGCTGCGTGAAGTAGCTGAGGAAGTTGTCGAGCCGGAAAGTCGGCGTGTTCCATCGGCGTGCGATGCTGTGACAGGTCGCGGAAAGGATCAGTCCGCAGCCGACCAGTCTGTAGGCTGCGACAAAAGCGGCTTTCTGCATGATGGGGCCTTGCGTGTAGCGGTGAAGCGGGCGTCGTGGCGGATGCGTGCCCGACTGCTCGAATATTGATTCGAGAATAGTTCAAGCATTGCCGCGCCGACATGCGGCTCTACCCGAGCCCGCCCGGCACGCGATCCGCGATCATGCGGAAACTTGATCGAGCCGCAGGGCCCGCGCATCGCGCGTCATTACAATTCGACAACGTCGTGTGCGACGCCGCGCGCGATCCGGTGGTTCCCTTCAATACGAACGAGACTGATCATGAATCGTATCCTCGCCGGCCAGGCGCGCTACAGCCGTCCCGCCGTCTTCTTCCATTGGGCGATTTTCCTGCTCGTCGCGCTCGCGTACCTCGCGATCGAAGTGCGCGGGCCGAAAGGGACCGACAGCCGGGTGTTCTGGTCGAACGTCCATTACCTTGCCGGCACGCTCGTGCTCGCGCTGGCCGTGCTGCGGATCGTCTGGCGCTTGGCGGGCGGCGCGCCGCGCGAGCTGCCGCAGCCGGCGTGGCTCGCGCTGTTCGCGAAGCTCGCGCATCTCGCGCTGTACGTGTTCATCGTCGCGCAGCCGCTCCTCGGAATCATGACGCTGAACTTCGGCGGCAAGCCGGTGACGCTCGCGGGGATCGACTGGTCGTTTACGCTGTTCGGTCCGAACGCGGCGCTGCGTTCGACGATCAAGGAAGCGCACGAATTGATCGGCAACGTGTTCTATTACGTGATCGGCCTGCACGCACTTGCCGCGCTCTGGCATCACTTCGTGAAGCGGGACGCGACGCTGCGCCGGATGACGTTCTGACACGCTTCGCCGCCGCGGCGCGCATCGTTGCGGATGCAACGATGCGCGTGCGCGGTTCGCGCGACCACGACCGGCCCCGCGACCGTTTCACGCTACCCAAGCCAGCCAACATTCTGTAACATTCGGGCGGCATTACATTCCCTTTACGCCATCCCGAACCATGTCCAACCGATTCCGCAAACTGACTGCCTGGCTGGGCATGCTTGCGGTCTGGTTGGCGAGCGTCGCGCCGCTCGTCTCGCAGGCAAACGCGCGGCCCGCCGCGCCGTCTTCCGCCGCGGTGATCTGCGGCGACGAGCACGGCGCACGGCCGGTCGCGGCGGGCGTCGCGCACGGCGGCCCGGCGCGCGACGGCGCGGCGCATCACGCGCTGCATCTCGACGCATGCGGATACTGCGCGTTCTTCGCGCACAGCCCGGCGATCGGCGCGGCCGCGCCATCGCTCTTCTCCATGCACGTGGCGGCCGTCGCGCCGTCCGTTCCTTCCGGGGCCGCCGCGCCCCCGCTCGAGCGCTACACGCACGCCTATCCGCGCGCGCCGCCGGCAGACGCCTGAACGCCTGACTTCATTTCCGTTCATGCAGTCCCCGCATCCGTTTGATCCGACGATCGCGCGGAGGGGCGTCTTTCGAGTTTCGATTCATGACATCCAAATTCTTGCGTCACGCGCACGCCGCGCGTGGAGACCGTGCGCGCCGTCGGCGGCGCGCGATCACGCTTACCGTACCCGCGCTCGCAGCGGGTGCGTTCCATCTCACGCCGGCCGCCGCGCAGACCGACGATGCCGCGCACCGTCACGGCGCGCCTGGCGCGATGGGCAGCGTTGCGCCCGACGCGACGGCCACCGCGACGAACCGCACGACAGCCGGCGCTGCGCCGGAAGCCGCGATGCTGCCGACGATCGAAATCGTCGCGGCGCCCGAATCGACGCCGCTCGTCGTCGTCACCGATCCGAAAACGCCGCGCCAGCCGTTGCCCGCGAGCGACGGCGCCGATTACCTGAAGACGATTCCCGGCTTCGCGTCGATCCGCAGCGGCGGCACGAACGGCGATCCGGTGCTGCGCGGGATGTTCGGCTCGCGTCTGAACATCGTCGCGAACGGCATGTCGACGCTCGGCGCATGTCCCGGCCGGATGGACGCGCCGACGTCGTACATCGCGCCCGAGAGCTACGACAAGGTGACGGTCGTCAAGGGGCCGCAGACCGTGCTGTACGGGCCGGGCGCGTCGGCGGGCACGGTGCTGTTCGAGCGCGTGACGCCGCGCTTCAAGACGCCGGGCATGCGCTTCGACGGAAGCGTCGTCGGCGGCTCGTTCGGGCGCAACGATCAGAACGTCGACGTGACGGCCGGCACGCCGGACTTCTACGGGCGCGTGACCGCGAACCACGCGCATTCGCAGGATTACGAGGACGGCAACGGCCGCACGGTGCCGTCGCAATGGGACAAGTGGAACGCGGATGCGGCGCTCGGCTGGACGCCCGACGACAACACGCGGCTCGAGCTGACGGCGGGCACGGGCGACGGCTACGCGCGCTACGCGGGCCGCGGAATGGACGGCGCGCATTTCCGGCGCGAGACGTTCGGCCTGAAGTTCGACAAGAAGCACATCGGCGACGTGCTCGACCGCGTCGAGGCGCAGGTCTTCTACAACGAAGCCGATCACGTGATGGACAACTACACGCTGCGGATGCCCGATCCGACGAGCAGCATGCCGATGCGCATGGCCTCCGAAGTCCGCCGCCGCACGCTCGGCGCGCGCGTCGCGGCAACGCTGCGCTTCACCGACGCGTTCCAGCTCGTGACGGGCGTCGACGCGCAGTTGAACCGCCTCGACTCGCGCTCGGCGATGGGGATGCAGAACTACGGCGACAAGCCGTGGAATCCGCAGGCGAACATGTGGAACGCGGGCGCGTTCGGCGAGCTGACCTGGTATGCGAGCGACGCGTCGCGCGTGATCGGCGGCGCGCGGATCGACTATGCGGCCGCGCGCGACAAGCGCGCGACGACGGGCGGCATGAAGATGAGCATGCGCAATCCGACGTTCGACGATCTTCGCTCGCGCGTGCTGCCGAGCGGCTTCGTGCGCTACGAGCGCGATCTCGCGTCGCTGCCCGTCACGTGGTACGCGGGCATCGGTCATGCGCAACGCTTCCCCGATTACTGGGAACTGTTCTCCGCGAAGCGCGGCCCGACCGGCTCGGTCAACGCGTTCTCGGCGATCAAGCCCGAGAAGACGACGCAGCTCGACATCGGCGCGCAGTACAAGAGCGACAAGCTCGACGCGTGGGTGTCCGCGTATGCGGGCTACGTGCAGGACTTCATCCTGTTCGATTACGCGACGGGCCCGATGGGGCAGACGACGCAGGCGACGAACGTCAATGCGCAGATCATGGGCGGCGAGCTCGGCGCGTCATGGCGCCCGCTCGCGCCGTGGCGTTTCGATGCGTCGCTCGCGTATGCGTGGGGGCGCAACGTGCAAAGCGGCGCGCCGCTGCCGCAGATGCCGCCGCTCGAAGCGCGCTTTGGGGTCGAGTACACGCGCGGGCCGTGGTCGGCGGGCGGGCTGTGGCGAGTCGTTGCGCCGCAGCATCGCTATGCGCTGAACGAGGGCAACGTCGTCGGCAAGGACTTCGGCCCGAGCGCCGGTTTCGGCGTGCTGTCACTGCATGCGCAGTACAACGTGAGCAAGGCGGTGCAGATCTCGGTCGGCATCGACAACGTGCTCGACAAGGCTTATGCGGAGCACCTGAACCTCGCCGGCAACGCCGGTTTCGGCTATCCGGCGAACGTGCCCGTCACGGAGCCCGGCCGTACCGCGTGGGTCCGTCTGAGCACCAAGCTCTAAGCTCCCCCCATCCGTTCCTTTCCCCCGCATCGCAGTGCAGCATCCGCGATGCGGGCGGCTTACCCGCTTGGCCTCGCCGCTAGCGTCAATCGATTAGAGAGCCGTGTCTAACCGACGGAAAATTTTCGTTAGACATGCTTCACTCCTTTGGCCGGCGCAGGAGGCGCTCGTTTCAATCGTCAAAGATCGTCGTCGCGTCCTGGGCGGCGCCGTTGGGCCGTGCAACTGCGTCGGCATGCAGGCTGCGTATTCGGGCAGTGCAAAACGTAGTCAGGCGCACAGAAACAATATCCTCATCCGATACGATTCAAACAAAAGGAGACGTACATGGCCAGATCGATGCGATCCAGAGCAGTGGCGGCGGCGGCCGCGTTCGCGATGAGCGCGGCGCCGGCCGCGAGCATCGGGACTTTTCTCTCGCTTGCCGGCACGCAATCCGCCGTCGCGGCGACGACCGTCGTCGACAGTTACGCGGCGACCCGATATCCGATCATCCTCGTGCACGGCCTGACCGGCACCGACAGATACGCGAACGTTCTCGACTACTGGTACGGCATCCAGGCGGATCTGCAGGCGCACGGCGCGCAGGTCTACGTCGCGAACCTGTCCGGCTTCCAGAGCGACGACGGGCCGAACGGACGCGGCGAACAACTGCTCGCATACGTGCAGCAAGTGCTCGCCGCGACGGGCGCATCGAAGGTGAACCTGATCGGCCATAGCCAGGGCGGGCTGACGTCGCGCTACGTCGCAGCCGTCGCGCCGCAGCTCGTCGCGTCGGTGACGACGATTGGCACGCCGCATCGCGGCTCCGAGTTCGCGGACTTCGTGCAAACCGTGCTGGCGTACGATCCGACCGGATTGTCGTCGACGGTGATCGCCGCGTTCGTCAATGTGTTCGGCATCCTGACGAGCAGCAACAACAACACGAATCAGGACGCGCTCGCCGCGCTGAAGACGCTGACGACGTCGCAGACCGCGACGTACAACCAGAACTATCCAAGCGTGGGCCTCGGCGCGCCGGGCTCATGCCAGACGGGGGCGCCGACGGAGACGGTCGGCGGCAACACGCATCTGCTGTATTCGTGGGGCGGCACGGCGATCCAGCCGACGCTGTCGGCGCTCGGCGTGACGGGCGCAACCGATACGAGCACGATCCCGGTTGTCGATCCGGCGAATACGCTCGATCCGTCGACGCTCGCGCTGCTCGGCTCCGGCACGGTGATGATCAATCGCGGCTCCGGCGCGAACGACGGCCTCGTGTCGCGCTGCAGCTCGCTGTATGGCCAGGTGCTCAGCACGAGCTACAAGTGGAACCACCTCGACGAGATCAACCAGTTGCTCGGCGTGCGCGGCGCGTATGCGGAGGACCCGGTCGCGGTGATCCGAACGCATGCGAACCGGCTGAAGACGCAGGGTGTGTAATCGATGAAGGGTGAGGGCGGCTTCGCGCGACGCGTCGCGCTTTACGGTGCGGCCGGCGTCGTTGCGGCCGGCGCGGTCTGGTATGTCGTCGGCGCGCCGGCGAAGCGCGATGCCGGCGCGGCAGGCGTCGCGCCGGGCGTCACCGCGTCCGCGCCCGCCGTCGCGGCGCAGAGCGCCGATGTGGGCTCCGCTGCGAGCGGGCTGCCCGCGTCGCTGGCCGGCTCGTCGGCGCCGCGGCTGCCGCTCGACGCGCACGGTCATCTCGCGAAGGCGCGGGCCGTGCGCGATTTCTTCGACTATTGCCTGAGCGCGCAGAGCGAGCTGAGCGCGCAGGCGCTCGATGCGCTCGTCGCGCGCGAGCTCGCCGCGCAGCTCGACGGCACGGTCGCGCAGGGCGAGGCGCTCGACGTCTGGAAACGCTATCGCGCGTATCTCGATCAACTCGCGAAGCTGCCGGACGGCGGCGCGCCCGGCAACAAGCTCGACCTCGCAGCGCTGCAGCTCGCGCTCGACCAGCGCGCATCGATCGCGAGCCGCACGCTCGGCGACTGGGCCGAGCCGTTCTTCGGCGCCGAGCAGCAGCGGCAGCGCTACGATCTCGCGCGGCTGAGAATCGCGCGCGACGCTTCGTTGACGGACGCGCAGAGGGCCGCGCGCCTCGCGGCGCTCGAACAGCAACTGCCGCTCGACCAGCGTGCCGAGCAGGCGCGCGAAAAGCAGCAGAACGATGCGATTGCGCGGATCGCGCAATCGCAGAAGTCTGGTGCGTCGCCCGACGAAATGCGCGCGCAGCTCGCGCAATCGCTCGGGCCGGAAGCCGCGGAACGCGTCGCGAAGATGCAGCAGGCGAACGACGCGTGGCGCGCGAAGTACGACGAATATGCGGCGCAGCGCGCGCAGATCGACGCACAGAATCTGTCGCCGCAGGATCGCGACACGCAGATCGCGCAACTGCGGCAGCGCTACTTCACGCAGCCGGGCGAGGCGCTGCGCGCGGCGTCGCTCGATCGCGGCGGCGCGGCGGCGCAGCCGCAATAGCGGCGCGCGTCACGCGCGTCACGCGATACGCTGCTTCGCACTGCGATCCAGATGCACTTCGATCGTTTGCGCGAGCGTGTCGAACGCAGGCGCGATCCGCTCGTTCGGCACGCACGCGTAGCCGAGCAGCAATCCCTCGCGCGCGGTATCCGCGTGGTTGTAGTACGTCGTGAGCGGACGCACGATCACGCCCGCGTCGAACGCGGTCTGCGTGATCGCGCGATCGTCGCAGCCGTTCGGCAATCCGAGCACGAGGTGCAGGCCCGCCTCGTCGCCCATCACCGGCAGCGCATCGTCGAAGCGCGCATGGATCGCGTCGATCAGCAACTGGCGGCGCTCGCCGTACAGCGCACGCATCCGGCGCACGTGCGACGTCAGATAGCCGTCCATGATGAATTCGGCGAGCACGGCCTGCTGCATCAACTGTCCTTCGCGATACAGCTCGGATAGCCCGGTCCTGAACGTCTCGACGAGATGTTCGGGCACGACCATGTAGCCGAGGCGCAGGCTCGGGAACAGCATCTTGCCAAGGCTGCCGACGTAGATCACGCGGCCCGCGTCGTCGAGCCCCTGCAGCGACGCGAGCGGCCGGCTGCCGTAGCGGAACTCGCTGTCGTAGTCGTCTTCGATAATCCAGCACTGATGCTGCCGCGCATACTCGAGCAGCATCCGGCGCCGCGCGAGGCTCATCACCATGCCAAGCGGATATTGATGCGACGGCGTGACGAGCGCGAGCCGCGGCGGGTGCTTCAGGTCCTGCGCGCGCGGCGCGAGCCCTTCGTGGTCGACGGGCACGGGCGCGAGCACGAGCCCCGCCGCCTGCAGCACGCTGCGCACGCCCCAGTAGCACGGCTCCTCGACCCACGCGCGATCGCCGACGTCGGCGAGCAGGCGCACCGACAGGTCGATCGATTGATGAATGCCCGTCGTGATGATGATCTGGTCGGGCGAGCATTTGACCGAGCGCGCGACGCGCAGGTAGTCGGACAGCGCGCGCCGCAGCGGCCGGTAGCCGCCGCCCGGCGCATAGGTCAGCAGTTCCGGATTCGCTTCCTTCCACAGCCGCGCCTGCAGGCGGCTCCACGTGCGCGTCGGAAACTCGGACACGTCCGGCACGCCCGGCATGAACGCGCCCCACTGGCGGCGCGACACGCCCGCATGCCGGATCAACTGCGCGCCGCGCGTCGACAGCGCGCCGTGCGCGCGCTGCTGCACGTCGCGCGATTCGTCTGACGGATGCGCGAGCGCGCCGGCTTGCGCGCGCATCGCCGCCGCGTCGGGGCGCGTGTCGGCGACGTAGGTGCCGCTGCCCGTCGTCGTCAGCACGTAGCCTTCCGTCGTCAACTGGTCGTACACATGCAGCACGGTGTTGCGCGCGATCGCGAGATCGGTGGCGAGCGTGCGCGAGCTCGGCAGCTTCGTGCCGGGCGTGAGCTCCCCCGACAGGATCGCCTGCTGCATCAGGCGCAGCAGTTGCCGGTACATCGGCTCGGCCGAGTGCCGCTCGAGTCGCGCGGCGAGCCAGTCGGAGAGGATCACGGTATCCAAAGTGGTTCTACCGAAAATATTGAAATGGTTCCCTATTGTAGAACCGTGTGCACCGTATAGTGAATCGCATCTCGAAATGTCGAGCCAAGACGAAAAGGGGACGGGACCATGAAGACCGATGATGTGATCGTCAGCTTTCGCGGCGTGCGCAAGACTTACGACGGCGAAACGCTCGTCGTCAAATCGCTCGATCTGGACATCCGGCGCGGCGAATTCCTGACGCTGCTCGGGCCGTCCGGCTCGGGCAAGACCACCTGCCTGATGATGCTCGCCGGCTTCGAATTCCCGACGGGAGGCGAGATCCGCCTCGACGGCGAGCTGCTGAACAACGTGCCGCCGCACAAGCGCAACATCGGCATGGTGTTCCAGAACTACGCGCTCTTTCCTCATCTGAGCGTCGAGCAGAACGTCGACTATCCGCTGAACGTGCGGCGCCTGCCCGCCGCGGAACGCAACGCGCGCGTCGCCGCCGCGCTGACGATGGTGCAGATGGAGCGTTTCGCGAAGCGCTATCCGGCGCAGTTGTCGGGCGGGCAGCAGCAGCGGATCGCGCTTGCGCGCGCGCTCGTGTTCGAGCCGAAGCTCGTGCTGATGGACGAGCCGCTCGGCGCACTCGACAAGCAGTTGCGCGAGCACATGCAGTACGAACTGAAGGCGCTGCACGAAAAGCTCGGCCTGACCTTCGTCTACGTGACGCACGATCAGGGCGAGGCGCTGACGATGTCCGATCGCGTCGCGGTGTTCGACAAGGGCATCGTGCAGCAGCTCGACACCGTCGACCGGCTCTACGAATCGCCATGCAACGAGTTCGTCGCGAATTTCATCGGCGACAGCAACCGGCTGCGCGGCACCGTCGCGAGCGTGAACGGCGAGTTTTGCGAGTTCCGGCTCGACGACGGCACGCGTCTCGTCGGCCTGAATACGGGCAACGCGCAAGTGGGCGCGTCGGGCATCGCATGCATTCGTCCGGAGCGGATGAACGTCGCGCCGGGCGGCGGCCGCGCGGCGAACGGCGCGGCAGGCGGCGCGGCGAACGCGCTATTCGGCGAAGCGCGCAGCCTCATCTACTTCGGCGATCACGTCCGGATGCGCTGCGCGTTGCCGGGGCAGGACGAATGCTTCGTCAAGGTGCCGCTCGGCACCGGCGCGCTCGATGCGTTCGCGCCCGGCGCGCCGGTCTCGCTCGAGTTCCAGCCCGAGCATCTGCGGGTCTTCGCATGAACGCGAAGCCGCGCGTTGCGCGTCGCTCTTCGTATAACCACCACGCTCCATCATCCGTCACGAGAGGAAACATCATGCACCACACGTTCAACACGCCGCGCCGCGCGGTTGCGCTGCTGTCGCTCGCCGCGTTCTGCGCGACGGCCGGCGCGGCCGAGCTGACCGTCGTCAACTTCGGCGGCGCGAATGGCGACGCGCAGAAGGCCGCGTTCAACCAGCCGTTCGAGAAGACGACCGGCAACAAGGTGACGGCCGTCGAATACAACGGCGAGCAGGCGAAGGTGAAGGCGATGGTCGAGGCGAAGCACGTGAACTGGGACGTCGTCGAAGTCGAGTCGGGCGACCTGAACCGCGGCTGCGACGAAGGCCTGTACGAGAAGCTCGACTGGGCGAAGATCGCGAAGAAGTCCGATCTGATTGCCGAATCGCCGCAAACCTGCGGCGTCGGCTTCTTCGTGTGGTCGACGGCGCTCGCATACGACGCGGACAAGCTCAAGAGCGCGCCCGCCGGCTGGGCCGATTTCTGGGACGTGAAGAAATTCCCGGGCAAGCGCGGGATGCGCAAGGGCGCGCGCTACAACCTCGAGTTCGCGCTGATGGCGGACGGCGTCGCGCCGAAGGACGTCTACAAGGTGCTCGCGACGAAGGCGGGCCAGGATCGCGCGTTCAAGAAGCTCGACGAGCTGAAGCCGAACATCCAGTGGTGGGAAGCGGGCGCGCAGCCGCCGCAGTTCCTCGTCGCGGGCGACGTCGTGATGTCGACCGCTTACAACGGCCGCATCAGCGCCGCGCAGAAGGAAGGCAAGAACCTGAAGGTGGTGTGGAACGGCAGCATTTACGATCTGGACTACTGGGCGATTCCGAAGGGCACGCCGAACAAGGCGCTCGCCGAGAAGTACATCGCGTACACGCTGTCGTCGAAGCCGCAGCAGGACTACGCGCAGCACATCGCGTACGGCCCCGCGAACGTCGCCGCGATCAAGGCGCTCGACGCGAAGACGCTCGCGAACCTGCCGAACTCGCCGGCGAACGGCAAGAACGCGGTGCTGCAGAACATCACGTTCTGGACCGATCACGGCGACGAACTCGAGCAGCGCTTTGCCGCTTGGGCGTCGAAGTGACGGCCGCATGAGCCGATGAAGCAAACGGCCCCGCGCGTCATGACGGCGCGCGCGGCGTTCCTCCGAACGGCGTTTCGGCTGGAGACAACCGTTGAATACGATGACGATCGCTACGCAGTCGGCGCCGCCGACTCCATCGCTCAAGCGTGAACTGAAGGCGGCCGAGGCCAGGAAGCGTGCGATGGCGCTGCTGCTCGTCGCGCCGCTCGCGATATTCCTGCTGCTCGTGTTCGTGGTGCCGATCGGCGCGCTGCTCACGCGCGCCGTGCAGAATCCCGAGATCGCGGCTGCGCTGCCGCGCACCGTCGCCGCGCTGTCGAACTGGGACCGCAAGGCGCCGCCCGCCGATGCCGCTTACGCGGCGCTCGCCGCCGACCTCACGCAGGTCGCCGACGGCGAGGCGATGGGCGCGCTCGCACGGCGCCTGAACACCGAGATTCCCGGCTATCGGTCGCTCGTCGCGAAGACCGCGCGCGCGATGCCGCTGACGGGCGACGCGAACGCGCCGCTCGCGCCCGCGCAGACGCGCGCGAAGCTGCTCGAGCTCGATGCGCGCTGGGGCGACCCCGCGTACTGGCAGGCGATCGCGAAGAACAGCGGCCGCTATTCGCCGTTCTATCTGCTCGCGGCGCTCGATCACAAGCAGGACGGTTTCGGCAGCATCGTGCCCGCCGATCCCGATCAATCGATCTATCTCGCGGTGTTCGGCCGCACGCTGCTGATCGGCTTCGCGGTCACGCTGTTCGCGCTCGCGCTCGGCTACCCGCTCGCGTACTGGATCTCGACGCTGCCCGAGCGCCGCGCGAATCTCGCGATGATCCTCGTGCTGATTCCGTTCTGGACGTCGGTGCTCGTGCGCGTCGCCGCGTGGATCGTGCTGCTGCAAAGCGAAGGGCTCGTCAATCGCGCGCTGATCGACGTCGGCCTGATTTCGCAGCCGCTCGCGCTGCTGTTCAATCGCGTCGGCGTGTACATCTCGATGACGCACATCCTGCTGCCGTTCATGATCCTGCCGCTCTACAGCGTGATGAAGTCGATTCCGCCGAGCTATCAGCGCGCGGCGGTGTCGCTCGGCAGCCATCCGTTCGCGGCGTTCTGGCGCGTGTACGTGCCGCAGACCTATCCGGGCGTCGGCGCGGGCGCGCTGCTCGTGTTCATCCTCGCGATCGGCTACTACATCACGCCCGCATTGCTCGGCGGTCCGAACGATCAGATGGTCAGCTACTACGTCGCGTACTTCACGAACGTGACGATCAACTGGGGAATGGCGTGCGCGCTCGGCGGCCTGCTGCTCGCCGCGACGCTCGTGCTGTACGCGATCTACGGACGCTTCACGCGCTCGCAGCCGAGCCTCGGCTGAGCAAAGACGGGACCAACAGGGGGAAACGAACATGAAACTGCTGGCGAAGCCGCTTTTCGCGCCGCACATGTCGGGGATCGAGCGCGCATGGTATTTCGCGCTGCGCGGCCTCGTCGCGCTGACGCTGCTGTACCTGATCCTGCCCGTGCTCGCGATCGTGCCGCTGTCGTTCTCGTCGAGCACGTTCCTCGTCTATCCGATTCCGGGCTTTTCGATGCGCTGGTACGAGAACCTGCTCGCGTCCGACGAGTGGCGGATGGCCGCGAAGAACAGCTTCATCGTCGCGCCGGCCGCGACGCTCGTCGCGACCGTGCTCGGCACGCTCGCCGCGATCGGCCTCACGAAGACCGATTTTCGCGGCAAGGGGCTGCTGATGGCGGTGCTGCTGTCGCCGATGATCGTGCCCGTCGTGGTGGTGGGCGTCGGCATGTATCTGTTCTTCGCGCCGCTAGGCCTCGCGAACACGTACGCGGGGCTCATCTGCGCGCACGCGGCGCTCGGCGTGCCGTTCGTCGTGACGACGGTCGCCGCGACGCTGCAGGGCTTCAACCAGAATCTCGTGCGCGCGAGCCTGTCGCTCGGCGCGAATCCGGTGACCACGTTCTTTCGCGTGACGCTGCCCGTGATCGCGCCGGGCGTGATGTCGGGCGCGCTGTTCGCGTTCGCGACGTCGTTCGACGAAGTGGTCGTCACGCTGTTCCTCGCGGGCGCCGATCAGACGACGCTGCCGCGCCAGATGTTCACCGGCATTCGCGAGAACATCAGCCCGACGATCGCCGCGCTCGCGACGATCCTCATCGTGTTCTCGACGTGTCTGCTGCTCGCGCTCGAATGGCTGCGCGGACGCAACGCGAAGCGCGCGGTGAGCTGACGCATTGGCGGCGCGCGGCGCGTCCTCCTGCCGCGCCGGCCGCTTGCCGCTATCGCGCTACGAGCGCCCGCTCAATTGAAGCCGCCCGACTGGATCAGTTGATTCAGGTTCGAGATGTTGATGCTGCCCCAGCCGGTCGGGTAGTCCCAGCCGGTCGACGCCTTGTAGCCGTATCCCGAATAACCGTTGTTGCCGGACGTGACGTCGTAGCGCACGAGCGACGCATGCGTCGGAATCGAATGGTAGAAGCGCGCGGCCGGGAAGCCGAGGCCGGTGCCGTTCGCCGACAGGATCCGTGCCCAGAAACCGGTGAAGATCGGCGCGGACAGGCTCGTGCCGCCGATCTGCTGCAACTGGCCGTAGTTGTAGATATACGCGCCCGTGCTCTGCGCGGCGTCGAACGACACGTCGGGCAGCTTGCGGTTGCTGCCCGACTGCCACGACGGATTCGGCAGGATCGTGCTGACGCCGCCGCCCGTCGCCCACAGCTTGCCGTTGCCGTCGAGCCCTTCGTTCCACACGGTTTCGTTCGAGAATGCGCCCGACGATGACGTGTAGAGCGTCGTGCCGCCGATCGCGAGCACGTGCGGCGAAGACGCGGGCCACGATACCGAGTAGTTCGAACCATCGGGATAGCCGCGGTTGTTGCACTCGTAGACGCCTTCGTCGCCCGACGACACCGCGAACGTCTGGCCTTGCGCGACCGCCTGCGTGAAGATCTGCTCTTCGGCGGAAAGCGTGCCGTCCGCGTTCGCGTCGGTTTCGCACCAGCCGAGCGATACGTTGATCACTTTCGCCGTGTTGTCCGACACGGCCTGGTTGAACGCCTGCGTGAGGCCGGTGTTGCCCGACGCGTTGAGGTCGGCCATGTAGAAGATCAGTTGTCCGACCTGACCGCCCGCGGCGCCGACGATCGACTGGCTGTCGAGATCCCATTCGCCCTGGCCTTCCTGATCGTCGCTGTAGTTGCCGCCGGAACCGTTGGTCTGCACGGTCTGCGTCGACACGTCCGGATAGCTGTTCGCGCTCGTGAACTGCTGCAGATCCGACAACGCTTGCGACACGCCGCCGATCGTCATGATGCCGACCGTCGCGTTCGCCGCGTTCGGCACGCCGGTCGCGTTGTAGAGCGCCGGGAATTCGGACGGATAGTGGCCCGTCGCCGTGCCGGATGCGAGCGCCTGCGGCTTCGCGATCGCGCCGATCTTCGACAGCGGCCGCGCGCGCGCGACGTTCTGCAAACCGAGCACGGAGCCGACGATGTCGCCGAGCGCGCGCGGCACTTGCGCCGTCGAAGCGTTCGCGAAGCCCGAGCGGCCCGCGTACTCGAAGTGGACGAGCGGCGTGTTGAACGCCTGCTTGACCGTGCCTGCGGTGCCGCGCGCGGAGACGAGCATGCGGTTCGGCGCGACGCGGACGTCGACGAAGCCGTTCTTGCGCAGATAGTCGACGACCTGCTTCACCTGCGCGTTGGTCGGCGCGTAGTTCGACAGGAACTGCGCGCTCGTGATGTACTGCCGGTACTGCGAGCTATGCGGATCGTTGACGTTGCGCGCGACGGCTTTCAACTGCTCGGCGTTGCGCAGCTTCAGGCTGATCACGACGTGCGCGGCTTCGCCGGAGGCGAGCTCGAGCGACGGGGTGTTCGCGCTGCGGGCGAGCGTGTCGAGTTGCGCGTGATTCAGGAAAGCTTGGGTATGCGTATCGACCCAGTCCGTCGCGCCGTGCGCGACGCCGGCGGCGAGCGCGAGCGGCCACACGCAGGCAAGTCGCCTGCACAGCGGGGAGAGGGAGAGTGCAAAATCGGCGGTCCTGTTCATCGAGTGTGTCCTTTTGAGAGAGTGCGACGTTGTCAAGCTCTGACCCTTGTGGGGACGAGAGCGCGCTAAGCGTATGCGAGCACCGTTCTCTCGGGTAACTGCCAGTTTCGTTAGCTGTCACTGTTGACAGAGAAAAAGTGACACACCCGTTCACTATTTGAGTGGCGAACGAAAAATGAAAGTAAAAAGGCGGGCCGATGAAATGATTTGGGATGCTGAATGAAAGGGTGTGACGCGCACGTGCGACATTCGCCGTTTTTGACGGGTTCTTCTAGAGTTCGCGTCGCGGCGGCGAACCGGCGCCGCCGAGATGTCGAGATGTCGCCCGCGGCGTGCCGTGGCCGTTTTACGGACGAAGCAGATCGAAGCTGGCGAGCGCGACGACGCCGCTCATCGCCATCATCGGCACCGAATGCCGCCCCAGGTAGAGCATTGCGGCGGCCGCCCAGGTTGCGATGAAAAACGCGCCGATTCGCTTCATGATGGATTCGCGGCAACGGCCGCGCAAAATGTGACGCGGATCGGGCCTCCGCGCGTGGCTTGTCGGTCGGGCGGGGATGAACGAATAGAACCCGCGCCGACGCCGATATTATAGGGTTTTCCCTTGGGCCGACGCATGACGCGATGACGCAGCCGAAGAGCCGCGTCGCGCGTGATCGGGCGGCGCGGACGGTGCGAATGCGCGTGCGAGAAGCGACACGCGACGATATCGACGAGCTCGGCCATCCGATCGCGGCGCCAATGGGCGTCTTCAAGGGACGTATTTACGGCGATGGCTGGGAACTGACGCTGAGCGGCTACATCGACTACGGCTCGCCCAATGCGGTGAGGTTCCAGGGCCGCGGCAAGGTGGGCGGCGAGGAGTGGATCTACGATTGCGTCGGCTACCTGAGTCCGGCCTGGCCGAACGGCACCAAGCAGCGGCCCGCGCTCGCCGGATCGATCGTGCGCACCGCGCCGCATTCGAACGGAGCGGGCGGCGTCGCGCCGGCGGGCGTGGTCTGCTCGTGGTATGCGGTGCTCGACAAGCCGGCGCACTGAGGGCCGGTACAGGACCGATACGACCAACTAATCGCAACCAATACGACCGAGTCCCGGTGCTCCGGACGAAGCGCCCGGGCCGGCCGGGCCGCTAGCTGCCGCCACGATGCAGCCGCGGCGGCGCGCGTTCCGCACGCGTCGACATCGATACAATGATCCCGGCGGGCAGCGTGCCGACATGCGCATGCCGCCCGCGCGGCATGCCGCCGCTCGCGCATGGGACCTCATGACCTGGCTCGCCGATATCGTACTCGTCGTGCACGCGCTGATCGTGCTGTTCATCGTCGGCGGGCTCGCCGCGATCTGGACGGGCGCGGCGCTCGGATGGCGCTGGGTGCGCGACCGGACGTTCCGGCTCGCGCATTTGCTCGCGATCGGCGTCGTCGCCGCGTTGGCGGTGCTCGGCATCGATTGCCCGCTGACGGTGCTCGAAGACCGGCTGCGCACCGGCGCACCGGGTGCGCAGGGCTTCGTGCAGCGCTGGGTCGGCCGGCTGCTGTACTACGACTTGCCTGCGTGGGCGTTCACCGTCGCGTACGTGCTGTTCGCGCTGATCGTGTGGCTGACGTGGAGGCGGATTCCCGCTCGCGGGAACCGATAGCTCGCCCGACGGCTAAGCCGAATCGAATCGTCGCATGCGGTGTCCATCGATGATCGCGGGCCATGCCGGCCGGCATGCCGCCGCGGCTGATCCTGCTTGACGGGAATCAAGCGCACAGCGCAAAGATGACCTCATACTGACCCCGTACTGACGACCCACAAAGGCATCGCGATGCGCCGGGCTCGCTGCGAAGCGCGCGTCGGCGCCGACGCGCGCGGCACGCGCGCCGCGTCCTTCCCACGCATGCCGCCGATCAAAATAAAGCACGCCTTCCGGGGACCACTATGAAGTCATGGGGTAACACGCTCGCACGATGTGCGATCGCGGGGCTTTTCGTGGCAGCCGCCTTCGCCCAGATTTCGTCTGCGAGGCCGGCGTCCGCGCACGCCGCCGCGCCGCGGATCATCGACGATCTGCCGGCCGACTATTCCTCCGATCTCGACGCCGCGACGCGCGCGCAGGCGGAGCGCGGACGTTACATCGCGCGACTGGGCGACTGCGTTGCGTGCCACACCGGCGACAAGTCGAAGCCGCTGGCGGGCGGCCTGACGTTGCAGACGCCATTCGGCGAGTTGCACTCGACCAACATCACGCCCGACCCGCAGACCGGCATCGGGCGCTATACGTTCGAGCAATTCGATCGCGCGATGCGCACGGGCGTCGCGGCCGACGGCCATCATCTCTACCCGGCGATGCCTTATCCGTCGTATGCGAAGGTGTCGCCGGAGGATATGCGGGCGTTGTACGCGTACCTGATGAAGGGCGTGGCGCCGGTGCCGCAGGCCAACCGCGCGCTCGCGTTGCGCTTTCCGTTCAACCAGCGCTGGGGCCTCGCGCTGTGGAAATGGGCCTTCCTCGACGACACGCCGTTCCAGCCCGACGCGACCCGGAGCGCCGAATGGAACCGGGGCGCCTATATCGTCCAGGGGCTCGGCCACTGCGGCGCCTGCCATACGCCGCGCGGGCTCGGCCTCCAGGAGAAGGCGATGTCGGGGGCGGGCTCCGCCGGCCAGTATTTCCTCGCCGGCGAGACCGTCGAAGGTTGGCGCGCGCTCAGCCTGCGCGCGCTGTGGACGCCGCGGGACACGGCCGAGATGCTCAAGACCGGACGCAACCGCTACGGCACGGCGTCGGGCAACATGGTGGACGTGGTCCAGCACAGTACGCAGTACATGAGCGACGGCGATCTGCTGGCCGTGGGCGCGTATCTCGAATCGCTGCCCGCCGCCGGGCACGACAAGCCGATGCAGGTGCCGCGAGGCGCGGCGCCGGCGATCACGCCCGCGGGATCGCCGGCCGCCGCTCCGTCGTCATGGGTGCCGGCCGATCTCTACACGTCGCGAGGCGGCTTGGGCTACCTGCAGTTCTGCAACGACTGCCACCGTTCGGACGGGGCCGGCGTGCGGGACGTCTTTCCGCCGTTGGCGGGCAACGCCGCGCTGCAGTCGGAGGACCCATCCACGCTGGTCCACATCATGCTGACCGGCTGGCGTTCCGCGCAGACGGTGCGTCATGCGCGGGTGCTGACCATGCCTGCGTTCGCGCAACTGAGCGATCAGGAGATCGCGGAGATCCTGAACTTCGCGCGCAAGAGCTGGGGCCGGGCGGACGCCCGCGCGATCGGCGCCGGTACGGTCGGCGGCATGCGCAGGCAACTGCGCGCGGGCGCGGGAGACGGCACGCGGTTCCAGACGCCGCGCCTCGCCGACATGCTCGCCGCGCCCAACGCGGGCCAACTCACGCTGGGGGCGCGCCTGAACATCGACACGCGCCAGATGCTGCCGAAGAACGTCGGCAATGCACTGAACTGCGCGAGCTGCCACCTCAACGCGGGCACGGTCGCCGGCGGCTCGCCGTACGTCGGCGTATCCGCGTTCTTTCCCGGCTATGCGCCGCGCGCCGGCCGGGTGATCACGCTCGCGGACCGCATCAACGGCTGCTTCCTGCGGTCGATGAACGGCAAGCCGCTGCCGCCGGACTCGGAGCAGATGAAGGCGATGGTCGCCTACTTCGACTGGATGCGACGCGAAACCAAGCCGGGAGACAAGGTCGAGGGCCGTGGCGTCGGCAGGATCAGCCAGCGGATCGTGCCCGACGTCGGCAACGGCAAGCAGATCTATGCGGCGCAGTGCGCGCTGTGCCACGGCTCGAACGGCGAGGGCGTCAGGAATGACGCAGGCCGGTGGGTGTACCCGCCGCTCTGGGGCGACGAATCGTTCAACATCGGCGCGGGCATGGCGCGCACGTATACGGCCGCCGGATTCGTCAAGCGCAACATGCCGATCGCATTCCACGATCGTTTTCCGCTTGGACAAGGCGGGCTGACCGATCAGGAATCCGTGGACGTCGCCGAATATTTCACGCACCAGCCGCGGCCGGACTTCGCGGGCAAGGTCAAGGACTGGCCGAGGGACAAGAAGCCGGCCGACGCGCGCTATTGATCGCGCAAACGCCGCGGAACGGCTGGTTTTCGCGGCGCCTCGCGAGTGCCTCGCGATCCGGCTTGCGCATCGAGGAACGCGATGCCGGCACGGTGCGCTTCGCTGGCCGCGCGCTCGCGCCGATCGTCGTTCGGCTCTCGACGAATCCGGTTCGCGACGAATCGAAAAAAGGTCATCGAAGATTACCGGGGCGCGCGGGGCAAACTGCCGGCGCTCGCCCAGTTTGAGTCGTTGGCGCGTCTGCGGCGAGCGACAGAAATCGGGCGCATAACGGTCAGACGTCAACGAACGCATATTCGCGAAAGTGATCGCTCCAGGCGCCGAAGCGTCGGCTGACTGGTTGCGCGCTCTAATCAAAGGTTGAATTGCCCGGCAAGCGCGTCGACTACGACGCGGACCCGCGCCGTGCGCGCGAGGTCAGCGTGCAATACCATCCACGCTTCATAGGGCGAGCTCCTTCGCCGGGCTGGCCAGATCCGAACAAGCTCCGGATATCGCTGCGCCATATATGTCGGCAATTCCCCCAGTGCGAGACCGGCCCGCACGAACGCACTGAGCATCAGGCTGGAATCCAGCTCCGCGACGACACGTCCCCGCGCTCTCGACTCGCCGACGAACGTGTCGTGCTGACGTTTCGTGACGCCCGGCTGGTAGACCGCAAGATCGTGGCCGGAAAATTCGCCGCCTGGTCTCGGCTCTCCTCGCCGCGCGACATAGCTGCGCGACGCGTAAAGCCCGACCTCCCAGCTTCCGAGCCGCCGCACGATCAAGCCCTGCAGTTCCGGCCGCTCCGTGCGGATGGCGATGTCCGCCTCGCGGCGCGACAGATCGAGCAGACGCGGAGTCGTGCTCAGAAGCACCCGGATACCGGGATGTCGTGTCTGGAGCCGCTCGATTGCCGGAATGACGAAATCGATGGCCAGCGTATCGGTCGTGGTGACGCGCACGTCCCCTTCTATGCGTTCGTCGGCGCCTTCGCTGCGGCGCTCGAACGATACCGCGAGGCGCTCCATTTCCCTCGCAGTTTCCAGCACCTGCTCGCCGCTGCGGGTCAGCACGAATCCTTCGGTGGTGCGCAGGAACAGGCGGCTGCCTAGCGCGCCTTCGAGGCCGCCCAGGCGCCGTCCGACCGTGGTCTGATCGATGCCCAGTTGCTGCGCGGCCCCAGTCAGCGTGACCGACCGATGCACGGCCAGAAAGATTCGAACGTCGTCCCAGTTCATGTTGGATATCGGTCTGCAAATTTGCAGGTATGGTATGCGATATCGTGCATTTTCACACGAAGCTCGAATCTCTAGCATGACGGCTCCCACTGCCATAACCGCATGCCCCCTGACGGCGTGCAACGGAGCCCAGTTCATGCCGCGCATGTCTTTCATTTTTACGATCGCGATGCTCAATGCGTTCGGCCTGATCGCATCGGACGTCTATCTGCCCGCGATGCCGCACATGGCCACCGTATTCGGGGTCGCCGACTGGCGGATGCCACAAACGGTCTCCGTGTATCTGCTGGTACTCGCGATCGCGCAGCTCGTCTACGGCCCGCTTTCGGACCGCCACGGCCGCAAGCCCGTCCTGTTCGCCGGCATCGCGTTGTACTTCGCTGGCTCGCTAGGTTGCGCAGCGGCCACGCACTTCGGCGCATTCCTCGCGTGGCGCATGGTGGAGGCCGCTGGAGCCGCGGCGGGCCTCGTCATCGGTCGGGCGCTGATTGCCGATACGTGCAGCAAGCAGGCGTCCGCCAAGGTCTACGCCGTCGTTTATCCGCTGGTATCGCTGTCGCCGGCGCTGGCTCCGGCGGTCGGCGGCTATCTTGCATCGAGGTTCGGCTGGTACGCCGACTTTCTCTTCGTCGCCGGATTTGCGTTCGCCGCACTACTGATGGCGATGACGATGCTGCCGGAAACGCTCGCACCGCATGACAGGAAGCATCGCGCGCCACTCGCGGGCTTCGCGCACGTTCTCCGCGACGGAGCCTTTCGACGTTACACCGTCATTGTCTGTGCGATCTATTGCGCCTGGTTCATCTACCTGACGCAATCGCCTTTCATATTCGCGAGCCTCGGTTTGCGCGAGGCGCAGAGCGGTTGGCTATATCTGCCCCTGACCGGAAGCATCGTAACGGCCAACCTGCTGGCCCGGCGATGGCTGGATCGCTGGACGTACGACCGGATCGTCACCACCGGCGTCGCGTGCTTCGTGCTGGGCGGACTGGCGTTCGCCGTCGTCGCGACGCGCGGCGTCACAAGCGTCGCGGCAGTGATCCTCCCGATGTGCGTGGTCAGTCTCGCAAACGGCTCGTCACTGTCGCTTGCCGTATCGGGCGCGGTCACGGGCGCGCACGGGCAGGCTGCGACCGCATCCGGACTCGTCGGGTTCTTCCAGATCAGCAGTTCCGCATTGGTGGCATCGTTGATCAGTGCAGCATGCGGCACGGGGTCAGCGGTGCTGGCATCTTCGATTTTGCTTTTGGCGCTGCTCGCGATGGCGGCGTGCATCTCACCGCGTCCGGAAGGCGAGTGTATCGAGTGAATTACTGGCTTTAGCGCCTGTTTCTGCCAGTCGAACGCCCGCAACATTCCGTCGCGCCATTTAGACGGACCAAGCGAAGCCGCGCCTCATTGAACCATCTAACGACGGAAGTCTCGCGTTGCCATTTGCATATCCCCTTGGGCACGGCAAGCGGACATTTCCTTCGGTGCGGTGACAGGCCGCTTCGGGCGGGCACGCACCATCCACGAAACTCCGCGACGAATCGAAAAAAAGCCCGGCCAGGCCGGGCTTCAAATCGACCGCGCACGCATCGCTGCATCGCGCGGTCCCTGCAAAAACAGTGCGCTTACGCCGCGAGCAGCGAGCGCAGCACGAACGGCAGGATGCCGCCATGCTTGTAGTAGTCGACTTCGATCGGCGTATCGATGCGCAGCAGCACCGGCACGCGCTTCGTTTCGCCGTTCTTGCGATGGATCACGAGCGTGACGTCCTGCTGCGGCTTGAAGTCGTCGCCGAGGCCTTCGATGTCGTACGTCTCGTCGCCGGTGATGCCGAGCGACTGGATGCTGTCCGAGCCCTTGAACTGCAGCGGCAGCACGCCCATGCCGACCAGGTTCGAACGGTGGATCCGCTCGAAGCTGCGTGCGATCACGGCCTTCACGCCGAGCAGTTGCGTGCCCTTGGCCGCCCAGTCGCGCGACGAGCCCGTGCCGTACTCTTCGCCCGCGAACACGACGGTCGGCGTGTCGGCGTCGATGTACTTCATCGCCGCGTCGTAGATCGACAGTTGTTCGCCGCTCGGCTGGTGGATCGTCAGGCCGCCTTCGACGCGCGTGCCGTCCGCCTTCGCCGGGATCATCAGGTTCTTGATCCGCACGTTCGCGAACGTGCCGCGCATCATCACGTCATGGTTGCCGCGGCGCGAGCCGTAGCTGTTGAAGTCGGCCTTCTGCACGCCGTTCTCCTTCAGCCACTTGCCTGCCGGAGAATCCTCCTTGATCGAGCCCGCCGGGCTGATGTGGTCGGTCGTCACCGAATCGCCGAAGATGCCGAGCGCGCGCGCGCCCTTGACCGTCGCGATCGACGCGGCCGGCTCCATCGCGAAATCGCTGCCGAAGAACGGCGGCTCGGCGATGTACGTCGACTTCGGCCAGTCGTAGACCTGGCCCGATTCGCCCTCGATCTTGCTCCAGAGGTCGCCCTTCTTGGTCAGGTGCGAGTAGTTCTTCTCGAACTTCTCCGGGTCCAGCGCGAACTTGAGCAGCGACTGGACTTCTTCGCTCGACGGCCAGATGTCGCCGAGGTAGATGTCGCGGCCGCCCTTGCCCTGGCCGACCGGCTCGGTCATCAGGTCCTTCGTGATGTTGCCGGCGATCGCATACGCGACGACGAGCGGCGGCGAAGCGAGGAAGTTCGCGCGGATGTTCGGGTGGATGCGCGCCTCGAAGTTGCGGTTGCCCGACAGCACGGCCGCCGCGACGATGTCGTTCTTCGTGATCGCTTCGTTCAGTTCCGGCGTGAGGTCGCCCGCATTGCCGATGCAGGTCGTGCAGCCATACGCGGCCACTTCGAAGCCGAGCTTCGCGAGGTACGGCAGGAGGCCCGTCTTCGTCAGGTACTCGGTGACGATGCGCGATCCGGGGGCCAACGAAGTTTTGATGTGCGGCGCGACGGTGAGGCCCGCTTCGACGGCCTTCTTCGCGACCAGGCCGGCGGCCAGCAGCACGCTCGGGTTCGACGTGTTCGTGCACGACGTGATCGCGGCGATCAGCACGTCGCCGTTCTTCACGGTGATGCCGTCGCTCGTCTTGTACTCGGCCGTCAGATCGTCGGCCTTCTTCGCGAAGCCGTTTTCCGCGACGGGCTTCGAGAACAGATCGGTGAACGTCGACTTCACGTTGCCGATCTCGATGCGGTCCTGCGGGCGCTTCGGGCCTGCGAGCGACGGCGCGACCGTCGCGAGATCGAGCGTCAGCGTCTTCGTGTAGTCGATTTCGCCGGCCTTCGGGATGCCGAACAGTTCCTGCGCCTTGAAGTAGTTCTCGAACGCGGCGATTTCCGCCTTCGTGCGGCCCGTGCCCTTGAAGTAGTCGATCGTCTTTTCGTCGACCGGGAAGAAGCCCATCGTCGCGCCGTATTCCGGCGCCATGTTCGCGATCGTCGCGCGGTCCGGCAGCGCGAGCGTCTTCGTGCCTTCGCCGAAAAATTCGACGAACTTGCCGACGACCTTTTCCTTGCGCAGCATTTCGGTGATCGTCAGCACGAGGTCGGTGGCCGTCACGCCTTCGCGCAGCTTGCCCTTCAACTCGACGCCGACGACGTCCGGCGTGAGGAAGTACACCGGCTGGCCGAGCATGCCGGCTTCCGCCTCGATGCCGCCCACGCCCCAGCCGACCACGCCGATGCCGTTGATCATCGTCGTGTGGCTGTCGGTGCCGACGAGCGTGTCGGGGTAGTAGACCGTGTCGCCGTCGTCCTTCTTCTTGTGGACGCCGCGCGCGAGGTACTCGAGGTTCACCTGGTGGACGATGCCGACGCCCGGCGGCACGACCTTGAACGTGTCGAACGCCTGCATGCCCCACTTCATGAACTGGTAGCGCTCGTTGTTGCGCTGGAACTCCAGCTTCATGTTCAGGTCGAGCGCGTCCTTCTGGCGGAAGTAGTCGATCTGCACCGAGTGGTCGACGACGAGATCGACCGGCACGAGCGGCTCGATCTTCTTCGGGTTCTTGCCCGCGCGCTTCGCGACGCCGCGCATGGCCGCGATGTCGGCGAGCAGCGGCACGCCCGTGAAGTCCTGCAGCACGACGCGCGACACGACGAACGGGATCTCGTCGACGCGCTTCGCATTCGGCTTCCAGTTCGCGAGCTGCTCGATGTGCTCTTCGGTGATCTTCTTGCCGTCGTAATTGCGCAGCACGGACTCGAGCACGATGCGGATCGACACGGGCAGGCGCTCGATCTTCGTCTTCAGTTCCTTGCCGAGCTTCGGCAGCGAGTAGAACTTGCCTTTGCCGGAACCGCTGTCGAATTCCTTGAGTGTTTTGTGGAGATTGTGGGCCATGGTGATTTCCTGGGTTTAAGGCTAGGAAAGAACTCTGTATTTGACGGCTAGATCACATACAGATCGACGTATTCATCGACCGGCATCGCCTCGAGCTTTGCCTGGTCCAGCGACACGTCGAGAATCGCTTGTTGCTGCTTCGCCGGGAAGCGGCGCGCGAGATTCGTCCTGAACTTGTCGATCAGGAGCGCCATCCCTTCGGCGCGCCGCCGCATGTGGCCGATCGGGTATTCGACCGCCACCTCGGCGAGCGTCGATCCGTCGTCGAACTCGATCGTGAGCGCATTCGCGATCGAGCGCTTCGCCGGATCGTGATAATCCTTCGTGAACTGCGGGTCCTCGACGCACGCGATCTTCGCGCGCAGCGCGTCGATCCGCGGATCGGCGGCCACCGCGTCCTCGTAGTCGGCGGCCGCGAGGCGGCCGAACAGGAGCGGCACGGCGATCATGTACTGGATGCAGTGATCGCGGTCGGCCGGGTTCGCGAGCGGGCCTTGCTTGTCGATGATGCGGATCGCCGCCGCGTGCGTGCGCACCGTGATGCGGCGGATCTCGTCGGCGGTGCGCCCGGCAGCCGCGAGTTGCGCATGCAGCGCCATCGCGGCCTCGACGGCCGTCTGCGCATGGAACTCGGCCGGATACGAGATCTTGAACAGCACGTTCTCCATCACGTACGTGCCATACGGGCGCTGGAAGCGGAACGGCCTGCCGCCGAACGATACGTCGTAGAAGCCCCAGGTCTTCGCGGTCAGCGCGGACGGATAGCCCATCTCGCCCGTCTTCGCGATCAGCGCGAGACGCACCGCGCGCGAGGTCGCGTCGCCTGCCGCCCACGACTTGCGCGAGCCGGTGTTCGGCGCGTGGCGATAGGTGCGCAGCGCCTGGCCGTCGACGAACGCAAGCGACAGCGCGTTGATCAGCTCGTCGCGCGTGAGGCCGAGCAGGCGGCCGACGGCCGCGGTCGACGCGACCTTCACGAGCAGCACATGGTCGAGGCCGACTGCATTGAACGAATTCTCGAGCGCGAGGCAGCCCTGGATCTCGTGCGCCTGGATCATCGCGACGAGCACGTCCTTCATCGCGAGCGGCCGCTTGCCGGCCGCGACGGCGGTGCGCGACAGCCAGTCGGCCGTCGCGAGGATGCCGCCCAGGTTGTCGGACGGATGGCCCCATTCGGCCGCGAGCCAGGTGTCGTTGAAGTCGAGCCAGCGGATCGCCGCGCCGATGTCGAACGCGGCCTGCACCGGGTCGAGCTGGAACGACGTGCCGGGCACCTTCGCGCCGTGCGGCACGATCGTGCCCGGCACGATCGGCCCCAGCAGCTTGGTGCAGGCGGGATACGCCAGCGCCTCGAGCCCGCACCCGAGCGTATCGATCAGGCAGTGGCGCGCGGTTTCGAGCGCGAGCGCACTGTCGATGCGATGGTTCAGCACGTAGTCGGCGATATCGACCAGCACTGAATCCGGCGCTGGCCGGACGTTCGGGATCGGGGCGGACATGGACATCCAGGCTCCTGTCGACCGGAGTCGGCGCTTCAGCGCTTGCTCCGGTCCGATGCAAGATGGTTGCTGTCGGGATCGACGTCAGTTCGACGGCTTCAGCTCGTTCGACTGGGTCGGCGCGACCGCGTTGCCGGCCGCCATTTCGGGCGTCTGGCACTCGTCGGCGAGGCGGCTGTCGTCCTTGTCGCTGAAGAGCATGCCCTTCGTCGGGATCACGACGAGCTTCATGCCGCTCGCCGGGTCATAGAACACGTCCGCGCCCGTCGTCGTCTGCTGGCGAGGCAGCTTGTAGTTCTTGTTGGCCCAGTGGACCGTGACGATCTGGTCGCGCTTCATGTCGCCGGCCAGATCGTACGACAGGCCGTCCTTGCACGCCCACTTGACCGCGCCTTCCGGCACCGGATCGGTCTTCGCGGCGGCGCGCGCCTGCGCCTTCTTGCTGCGCGGGATCAGGTGGCGCTTCGGCGCGGGGCGCTTCGGCGTGGCCTTCTTCGCGGTGGCCGACGAATCCTGCGCGAACGCGCTCGGCGCCGCGGCCAGCATCGTGGCGGACAGAGCGCCGATGGCGGTAGCGATCAGCAGTTTCTTCATGGAATCAGAACCTTACGTTTAATCGGTTAACAAGGGCGGACGCACAGCTCGTCCACCGGGTGGGGTTGGAACTGCACGCGCCCCGGAAGCGCGCAGCGGCCGCTATTTTCACCTATTTGGCGTGTCGCATTCAGTTTTTGCGCCCCGTGCACTGTTCATTTTCGCGTGGCTCCGCCGCCCGCTCGTCGGCATCGCGAAAGAGCGGCGCCGACTCGGCCGGCAGCGGCTGGCCGGTCGCGCGCGCGCGGCGCAGCACCGACCAGTAGTAGCGGTAGCTCGCGCGGTCGTGCAGCGCGTCGTCATGCCGCGTCGGGCCCCAGTCGGCCGCCTGCGCGGCGAGCAGGATGCGGCTCGCGCGCGCGATGTCGTCCGCGCGCGGCGCGAACGCGGCGACGATCTCGCGGATCTGCGCCGGATGGATGCTCCACATCCGCGTGTAGCCGAATTCCTCGCGGGCGCGGCGCGCGTCGTTCGCGACGACGCGCATGTCGCGCACCTCGGTCGTCACGTTGTGCGACGGCGTCTTGCCGTGCGCGTGGCACGCGGCGGCGATCTCGAGCTTCGCGCGGCGCACGAGCGGGTGATCGAACTGGCCGGGCGAGCGCATCGCGTCGTCCGGAATCGCGCCGTGATGCGCGGACACGAAATCCATCAGGCCAAAGCTCAGCGTCGCGACGCTCGGCAGCGCGGCGATCCGCGCGGCGTCGGCGAGCGCGCCGTGCGTCTCGATCAGCACGTCGACGGGAATCGGCTGCGCGATGCCGAGCTCGATGCGGGACGCCTCGATGAACGCGCACATCTCGGCCGCGTCGGCCGCGCCGCCGGCCTTCGGCAGCGTCAGATAGGCGGGTGGGCGCGCCGCGCGCAGGATGATGCGCACGTCGTCGCGCCAGTGAGGGTGGGAAATGTCGTGGAGGCGGGCGCCGACGCGCCCGAAGCGGTTCGCCTCGCCGCCGACGAGCGCCGCGACGAGCGCCGCGTGCCCGGCTTCGCGGCCGACGGCCGCGCCGTCCTCGCAGTCGAGCGTGATGTCGAACACGGGCCCGAGCTCGGCCTGCAGCGCGAGCGATTTGAGCATCAGCTTCTCGCTGCCCGCGTAATGATCGCAGCACGGCAGGATCGCGGGCGGCGCAACGCCTTCGTACAGCACTTCTGCGGGTGTGAGCGAGGACATCTGTTCTTCTGCGTCGGTTCAGGGGCTGGGCCAGCGTGAAAATCGGATTCGGGCGGGCTCTGCGAGGCGCCGGGGTGCGGCGCCTGGGGCAAAGCCCGCGCGAATCGGATATCGACTCGATTCGCGCGGCCGGCGCGGCTGGGCGCGACGCCCGGGCGCCGGCTCGGCCGGGCCGCCGCGGCGCGGCGGGCCCGGCCAGGCGCATTACTTCAGCAGGTGGGCGACGCCGTCGCGCTCTTCGAGCAGCTCGGCGAGCGTGCCGTCCATCTTCTCGCGCGAGAACGCGTCGATCTCGAGGCCTTCGACGCGCTTGTACTCGCCGTTTTCGCAGACGACCGGCACGCCGTAGATGATGTCCTCGGGGATGCCGTACGAGCCGTCCGACGGGATGCCCATCGTGACCCACTTGCCGTTCGTGCCGAGCACCCAGTCACGCACGTGGTCGATCGCCGCGTTGGCCGCCGACGCCGCCGACGACAGGCCGCGCGCCTCGATGATCGCCGCGCCGCGCTTGCCGACGGTCGGGATGAACGTGTTGCGGTTCCATTCGTCGTCGTTGATGAGCTTCAGCAGCGATTCGCCTTCGGCGCTCGCGAAGCGGAAGTCGGGGTACATCGTCGGCGAGTGGTTGCCCCACACGGCGAGCTTCTCGATCGACGCGACCGGCTTGCCCGCCTTGGCGGCGAGCTGCGACAGCGCGCGGTTGTGGTCGAGGCGCAGCATGGCCGTGAAGTTCTTCTTCGGCAGATCCGGCGCCGACTTCATCGCGATGTACGCGTTCGTGTTGGCCGGGTTGCCGACCACCAGCACCTTCACGTCGCGGCTCGCGACTTCGTTCAGCGCCGCGCCCTGGACCGTGAAGATCTCGGCGTTCGCCGACAGCAGGTCCTTGCGCTCCATGCCCTTCGAGCGCGGACGCGCGCCCACCAGCAGCGCGACGTCGGCGTCCTTGAACGCGACCTTCGGGTCGTCGGTGATCACGACGCCCGCGAGCAGCGGGAACGCGCAATCGTCCAGCTCCATCACGACGCCTTTGACGGCGGCTTGGGCTTGCGGGAGGTCGAGCAGTTGCAGGATGACCGGCTGATCCTTGCCGAGCAGGTCGCCGTTCGCGATGCGGAACAGCAGCGAGTAAGCGATCTGACCTGCGGCGCCGGTGACGGCAACGCGCTTTGCGGGCTTAGCCATTGAAAATCTCCAGGACATTGAGCGTGGGACGCTAGGGAAAACGCCATTCTATGCGCGTTACGCGAAGCGTTGCTTTAAAGCAGGGCGGAGGACTCGCGGCATGCTGCGCGACGACGCCTGAAGATAGGCAGAGGCACGTGGCCCGGGACGCGCAGCAGCCCCGCGAACCCTTGCTCGACCCGGAGTTTAGGAGTCGGGGCGGGTAAAGTCAAACGGTATCTTATGTCTTATATAAGACAGATGTTTTCGAGGGAAAAATCTGGACGAAAAAGCGCGATTCGTGATGAAATGCGCGCCATGACTTCCAATCAGGCGAGCGCACCCAATCCGAACGGCCAGGCCGGCTCCACGCAGCCCGGCGGCGAGGCCGCGGCCGCGCCATCGCCCACTTTCAGCCCGCTCTACCGGCAGATCAAGGCGCTCATCACGCAGAGCCTCGAGGCGGGCGAGTGGAAGCCCGGCGAGATCATCCCGAGCGAAGTCGAGCTCGCCGGCCGGTACAAGGTGAGCCAGGGCACGGTGCGCAAGGCGATCGACGAACTCGCGGCCGACAACCTGCTCGTGCGCCGCCAGGGCAAGGGCACGTTCGTCGCGACCCACAGCGAGGAGCGCGCGCAATTCCGGTTCCTGCGCCTGCTCGCCGACGACGGCGCCGAGCATCCGCACGTGAGCCGCCTGCTCGAATGCCGGCGGATGCGCGCCCCCGCCGAGATCGCGCGCCAGCTCGACCTGAAGCCCGCCGATCCCGTCGTCCAGGTGCGGCGCGTGCTCGAGTTCGACGGTGCCGACACGGTGCTCGACGAAATCTGGCTGCCGGGCGCGATGTTCCGCGGGCTCACATTCGAGCGCCTGAGCGAATACAAGGGGCCGCTCTACGCGATGTTCGAGAGCGAGTTCGGCACGCGGATGATTCGCGCGAGCGAGAAGATTCGCGCGATCGCGGCCGAGCCCGCCGTCGCGGACGTGCTCCGCGTGCCGCCCGGCTTCCCGCTCCTGTCGGTCGAGCGCGTGTCGTACACGTATGGCGATCGTCCCGTCGAAGTGCGGCGCGGATGGTATGTCACAACCGGGTACTACTATCAGAACGATTTGAGCTGAAATTCGGATTCAAGGTAAGGCTTAGCCTGAACCAAGGTAAGGCGAAACGACAGGTAATTGCGCACCCCATGCGCATAGCACGTTTCGCGGCGCGTTTATACCGTGAATTGCAACGCTCCAGAGCAGAGCTTTCGCTGCAGCGCGAAATAAAAAGGCGCTAAAATCACGGATTAGTGTGACAACATAGTAGGGGTCTAGCATGTCTGAAACAGTAAGAAAACCGAGGCCGGAGTACCGGAACATCGGGTTCGGCGACATCACGCTCAAGTACCGCATGCCGCTCGCGGCCCGGGTTTCGATCCTGCACCGGGTCAGCGGCGCTCTGCTGTTCCTGTTCCTTCCTTTCCTGCTGTACCTCTTCGACCAGAGCCTCACGTCCGAACTCAGCTTCGAAGTCTTCAAGGCCTTCCTCTCCAACATCATCGTCAAGCTGATCGTCCTCGCGCTGTCGTGGGCGTTCCTGTTCCACTTCTGCGCCGGCATCCGCCATCTGATGATGGACATGAACCACGACGCGGTGTCGAAGGAACGCGGCCAGAAGACGTCGGTCGTCGTGTTCGCGGTGTCGACCCTTCTCACGATCGCCGTCGCGCTCAAACTGTTCGGAGCATTTTAAGAAAATGGCAGCGAATAACCGTATCGGCTCGAAGCGCCTCGTCGTCGGCGCTCACTATGGTCTGCGCGACTGGCTCGCGCAGCGCGTCACCGCCGCCGTGATGGCGATCTACACCGTCATCCTGCTCGTCTGGTTCTTCACCGCGCGCGATTTCTCGTACGAGGGCTGGGCGTCGATCTTCGCGACGCAATGGATGAAGCTCGCGACCTTCGTCACGCTGCTTTCGCTCTTCTATCACGCCTGGGTCGGCGTGCGCGACATCTGGATGGACTACATCAAGCCCGTCGGTGTGCGCCTGCTGCTGCAATCGCTGACGATCGTCTGGCTGCTCGCGTGCGCGGGCTACGCTGCGCAGATTCTCTGGAGAGTTTAAAAGAATGGCTGCAATCAAAACTTCCCTGCCGCGTCGCAAGTTCGACGTGGTGATCGTCGGCGCGGGCGGCTCGGGGATGCGCGCGTCGCTGCAACTGTCGCGCGCGGGCCTCTCCGTCTGCGTGCTGTCGAAGGTGTTCCCGACCCGTTCGCACACGGTCGCCGCGCAAGGCGGGATCGGCGCGTCGCTCGGCAACATGAGCGAAGACAACTGGCACTATCACTTCTACGACACGATCAAGGGCTCCGACTGGCTCGGCGACCAGGACGCGATCGAGTTCATGTGCCGCGAAGCGCCGAACGTCGTATACGAGCTCGAGCACTTCGGCATGCCGTTCGACCGCAACGCGGACGGCACGATCTACCAGCGCCCGTTCGGCGGCCACACGGCCAACTACGGCGAGAAGCCCGTCCAGCGCGCGTGCGCGGCGGCCGACCGCACCGGCCACGCGCTGCTGCACACGCTGTACCAGCAGAACGTCGAGGCGAAGACGCAGTTCTTCGTCGAATGGATGGCGCTCGACCTGATCCGCGACGCGGACGGCGACGTGCTCGGCGTGACGGCCCTCGAAATGGAAACGGGCGACGTCTACATCCTCGAAGGCAAGACGACCCTGTTCGCCACGGGCGGCGCGGGCCGGATCTTCGCGGCGTCGACCAACGCGTTCATCAACACGGGCGACGGCCTCGGCATGGCGGCCCGCTCGGGCATCGCGCTGCAGGACATGGAATTCTGGCAATTCCACCCGACGGGCGTCGCGGGCGCGGGCGTGCTGATCACCGAAGGCGTGCGCGGCGAAGGCGGCATCCTGCGCAACGCGAACGGCGAGCGCTTCATGGAGCGCTACGCGCCGACGCTGAAGGATCTCGCGCCGCGCGATTTCGTGTCGCGCTCGATGGACCAGGAAATCAAGGAAGGCCGCGGCGTGGGGCCGAACAAGGACCACGTGCTGCTCGACCTGTCGCACATCGGCGCCGAGACGATCATGAAGCGTCTGCCGTCGATCCGCGAAATCGCGCTGAAGTTCGCGAACGTCGACTGCATCAAGGAACCGATTCCGGTCGTGCCGACGATCCACTACCAGATGGGCGGCATCCCGACCAACATCCACGGCCAGGTGGTCGGCACGTCGCGCGACCACAAGGAGCCGGTCAACGGCTTCTACGCGGTGGGCGAATGCTCGTGCGTGTCCGTGCACGGCGCGAACCGCCTCGGCACGAACTCGCTGCTCGACCTCGTCGTGTTCGGCCGCGCGGCCGGCAACCACATCGTCGAGCACGTGAAGAACCAGAAGGAGCACAAGCCGCTGCCGGCCGACGTCGCCGAATTCTCGCTGTCGCGCCTCGCGAAGCTCGAGAAGTCGACGTCGGGCGAGTACACGCAGGACATCGCGAACGACATCCGCTCGACGATGCAGAAGCACGCCGGCGTGTTCCGCACGTCCGCGCTGCTCAAGGAAGGCGTCGAGCAGATGGCGGGCCTGAAGGAGCGCGTCGCCAACGTCCACCTGAAGGACAAGTCGAAGGTGTTCAACACCGCGCGCGTCGAAGCGCTCGAGCTCGCGAACCTGATCGAGGTCGCGCGCGCGACGATGGTGTCGGCGGAGGCGCGCAAGGAAAGCCGCGGCGCGCACGCGCACAGCGACTACGAGCACCGCGACGACGAGAACTGGCTGCGTCACACGCTCTGGTACAGCGAAGGCGATCGCCTCGACTACAAGCCCGTCCAAATGAAGCCGCTGACGGTCGAGTCCGTGCCGCCGAAGGCGCGTACGTTCTAAGCCAGCGCAAAGGAATCTGAAATGGCAAAACGCATTTTCGAAATCTACCGCTACGATCCGGACAAGGACGCCGCGCCGCGCATGCAGACGTATGAGCTGGAGCTCCAGCACGAGCGCATGCTGCTCGACGCGCTCGTCAAGCTGAAGTCGGTCGACGAGACGCTGTCGTTCCGCCGCTCGTGCCGCGAAGGCGTGTGCGGCTCGGACGCGATGAACATCAACGGCAAGAACGGCCTCGCGTGCCTGACGAACCTGAACGACCTGCCGCAGAAGATCGTGCTGCGTCCGCTGCCGGGCCTGCCCGTCGTGCGCGACCTGATCTGCGACTTCACGCAGTTCTTCAACCAGTACCACTCGATCCGCCCGTACCTGATCAACGACGAGCCGCCGCCCGAGAAGGAGCGCCTGCAGTCGCCGGAAGAGCGCGACGAGCTCGACGGCCTCTACGAGTGCATTCTGTGCGCGAGCTGCTCGACGTCGTGCCCGAGCTTCTGGTGGAATCCGGACAAGTTCGTCGGCCCGGCGGGCCTCTTGCAGGCGTATCGCTTCATCGCGGACAGCCGCGATCGCGCGACGGGCGAGCGCCTCGACAACCTCGACGATCCGTACCGTCTGTTCCGCTGCCATACGATCATGAACTGCGTCGACGTGTGCCCGAAGGGCCTGAACCCGACCAAGGCGATCGGCAAGATCAAGGAATTGATGGTTCGTCGCGCGGTCTGACATGAGCGAATCGTCGCATCAATCCGACCCGCATCGCCGCGCGCGGCTTCGCTGGCGCGCGCGGCGCGGTCTGCTGGAGAACGATCTGATTTTCGAGCGTTTCTTCGCCAGACACGAGCACGACCTCAGCGACGCAGACGTGAGCGCACTGTCGCGCTTGCTGGATCTAAGCGACAACGACCTGATGGACTTGCTGCTCGCGCGCAAGGAACCAGAAGGCGACCTTGCCAGCCCGGACATGTCCAGGCTGCTGGAGATGCTGCGCAGCGTTTGAGAGCGTTGTGCCCGTTATCGAATCCGTTTCTATTTTCGATTGAGGATGTGTCATGACCCCGTCTGATGTTAAAGCCACGCTATCGTTCAGCGATAACTCGCCGAGCGTAGAACTGCCGATCTACAAGGGTACGATGGGCCCCGACGTGATCGATATCCGCAAGCTGTATGGCCAGACCGGCAAGTTCACTTACGACCCGGGTTTCATGTCGACGGCAGCTTGCAATTCGGCGATCACGTACATCGACGGCGACAAGGGCGAACTGCTGTACCGCGGCTACCCGATCGACAATCTCGCTCAAAACGCGGACTTCCTCGAATCCTGCTATCTGCTGCTGAAGGGAGAGCTGCCGAACGCGGCGCAGAAGAAGGAGTTCGTCGCCACCGTCACGAAGCACACGATGGTGCACGAGCAGATGCAGTTCTTCTTCCGCGGCTTTCGCCGTGACGCGCACCCGATGGCGATTCTCGTCGCCGCGGTCGGCGCGCTGTCCGCGTTCTACCACGACTCGCTCGACATCAACGATCCGCGTCACCGCGAAGTGTCGGCGATCCGCATGATCGCGAAGCTGCCGACGCTCGTCGCGATGGCATACAAGTACAGCATCGGCCAGCCGTTCGTGTATCCGCGCAACGATCTGTCGTACAGCGCGAACTTCATGCGCATGATGTTCGCGAACCCGTGCGAGGAATACCAGGTCAACGACGTGCTCGTCCGCGCGCTCGACCGCATCCTGATCCTGCACGCCGATCACGAGCAGAACGCGTCGACGTCGACGGTCCGTCTCGCCGGCTCGTCCGGTGCGAACCCGTTCGCGTGCATCGCGGCCGGCATCGCGTGTCTGTGGGGCCCGGCGCACGGCGGTGCGAACGAAGCCGCGCTGAACATGCTCGAGCAGATCGGCACGCCGGAAAACATTCCCGAGTTCATCAAGCAGGTGAAGGACAAGAACTCGGGCGTGAAGCTGATGGGCTTCGGCCACCGCGTGTACAAGAACTACGATCCGCGCGCGAAGCTGATGCGCGAAACGTGCTACGAAGTGCTCAACGAGCTGGGCCTGCACGACGATCCGCTGTTCAAGCTCGCGATGCAGCTCGAGAAGATCGCGCTCGAAGACGAATACTTCGTGTCGCGCAAGCTGTATCCGAACGTCGATTTCTACTCGGGCATCGTCCAGCGCGCGCTCGGCATCCCGACGTCGATGTTCACGTGCATCTTCGCGATGGCGCGCACGGTCGGCTGGATCGCGCAGTGGAACGAGATGATCGCCGATCCCGAGCAGAAGATCGGCCGTCCGCGGCAGCTCTTCATCGGCGAAACGCCGCGCACGGCGAAGCCGATCGATCAGCGCTGATCGACGGCGCGCGTCGCGTGCGGGCGGGTTGCCGCGCGCCATGTGCGCAACGTGCAATGAAACACCCCGACGGGTCGCCCGTCGGGGTGTTTCTTTTTCAGCGGCCGGTTTTGCCGGTGCGCGGCGGGCCGTGGTCGAGCGAAGGCGGGCGCGCGTCGATGCTGGCTGCATTCGCCGGCGCGTCATCGGGCGCGCGGCCGTGCTCGGCGAGGAGTCGACGGTACGCGCGCGGCGTCATCCGGCGCGCGGCGAGGAACTGACGATTGAAATTCGCGAGGTTCCCGTAGCCGGAGCGCGTCGCGACGAGCGACACGGGCCAGTCGGTCGACGCGAGCAGCCGCGCCGCGTGCGCGAGCCGCAGCCGCTGCAGGTAGCGCCCGATGCTCTCGCCGACGTGTTGCGCGAAGCGCCGCTGCAGCGAGCGCTCGGACAGGTGCGCGAGCGTCGCGAGCTCGGCGACGCGCAGCGGCTCGTGAAAGCGGCGGTCGAGCAGATCGAGCACGCGATCGAGCCGCTCGGCCTCGGGCGCGAGCGCTGCGCCCGAGGCCGCGCGGTAGGCGGCGGCCGTTGCGAGCGGCGCCGCGGGCGCGTCGGCGAGGAACGCGAGCACGTCGAGCGCGGCCGCGAGCCGCACGCGCGGCGCACGATCGACGAGCGCGGGCAGCCGCGCGCGCATGTCGGCGGCGGCGTTTGGCGCGAACGCGAGCCCGGGCGCGGCCCGGCGCAGCAGCGTGCGCAGGCCGGCGAATTCCGGGCAGCAGTCGGCGACGCGTTGCGCCCAGTCGCCGTCGAACCACAGGACGAGCGCGACGAGCGGCTCGTCAGGATCGAGGCGCTCGTCCGACGCCCACGTATGCGGCAGGTTCGGCGGCACGAGCACGAGATCGTCGCCCGCGTAATCGGCGACGTGATCGCCGACGAAGCGCTTGCCGCGGCTATTGAGCGTGAGCGTCAGCTCGTATTCCGGGTGGTGGTGCCATTCGAACGGAATTCGCGCGAGCCGGCGCCGATAGACGCGCACCGAGCAGCCGTCGGGAATCGCGACTCGCTCGTAGCGCGGCTTCATGTCCGCCTCCGTTCGCTCGCGCGCGGCGCGCGCATGGCATCATCGTCGGGTTTCGACGACACAGGAGGCACGCAAATGTTTTCACATGTCTGCATGGGCGTAACCGACGTGGAACGCGCTTTCGCGTTCTACGCGCCGTTGATGGAAGCGTTGCAGCTCGACCTCAAGTTTCGCGATCCGCACGGCTGGACGGGCTGGAAGCCGGCCGATGCGGCGCGGCCGCTGTTCCTGATCGGCCGGCCGTTCGATGGCGCGCCGCACGCGCCCGGCAACGGCCAGATGACCGCGTTCCTCGCGGCGAACCGCGCAACCGTCGATCGCGTGTACGCGCTCGCGCTGCGGGCGGGCGGCACGAGCGAAGGCGCGCCGGGCTTGCGGCTGCATTACCACCCGAACTACTACGGCGCGTATTTTCGCGATCCTGACGGCAACAAGCTGTGCGTATGCTGCCACGAGCCGGCGTAGCTGTGCGCGTCGCCGCGCTGAGGCGGGTGCGCGCGCCGGCGTTCGGACAGCCCCGTCGACGATCGCCCTGGATTCGGGGCGAGCGGGCAGGCTGTCGGTCCCGGCCGGACGCTTGGCGTCATCGTATCGATAGTTGGCGGGATGGCATCGCTTTGGACGGTTCGGGCGATCTACGCTGAATGCCCGCGTTGCATTGCGCGGCGCCCATTCAGATCAGATCCAGGAGACATCCGATGCCGTTACATATCGACGACCTGCCGGCGGCGATCCGCACGACGAAAGCCACGCTGCGCGCCGCATTGCCGAACCGCACGCAGGTGTTTCGCGAGCTGGAAGGCGAGATTGCGCGGCAGGCCGACGCGATCCTCACCGATCGCGCCCAGGGCCGCGATACCGTCCCCGTGCTGCATTTCGCCGACGTTGCCGCGAACCGCGTCGATCCGGCGTCGCTCGCCGCGCTCAAGACGCGCGGCGCGTGCGTGATCCGCGGCGTGTTCGACGCGCGGCAGGCGAGCGACTGGAACGACGAGATCGCCGTGTACGTCGAGTCGAACCGGCTCGACGACAAGCTCGCGCATCGCGCCGAGGACCGCTATTTCGGCGCGCTCGCGTCGAGCAAGCCGCAGATCTACGGCGTCTACTGGTCGAAGCCGCAGATCGCCGCGCGCCAGTCGCCCGCGCTCACGCAGGCGCGCGTGTTCTTGAACCGACTGTGGCGCGCGCAAGGCGAAGGGCGGGCGCACTTCGATCCGGCGCGTGTGCCGGCCTATGCAGACCGCATCCGCCGGCGGCCGCCGGGTTCGTCGTCGCTCGGCCTGTCGCCGCACGTCGACGGCGGCTCCGTCGAGCGCTGGCTCGGGCCGAACTTCCGGCGCGTGTACCGGCACGTGCTCGCGGGCGACTGGCGTGCGTACGACCCGTTCGACGCGGCGTTCCGGCCGGACGTCGAGGAGATTCCGTCGCCCGCCGTCTGCTCGATGTTCCGCACGTTCCAGGGTTGGACCGCGCTTACGCCGCAAGGGCCGGGCGACGGCACGCTGCAACTGATTCCGGTCGCGAACGCGATGGCCTACATCGTGCTGCGCGCGCTGCAGGACGACGTGCCCGACGACGACCTGTGCGGCGCGCAGCCGGGGCGCGCGCTGTCGGTGCTGCCGGCGTGGCATGCGCCGCTGCTCGCGGCGCTCGTGCCGATTCCGCCGATGGAGCCGGGCGATGCGGTGTTCTGGCATGGCGACGTCGTGCATGCGGTCGAGGATGCGCATCGCGGAACCGGTTACAGCAACGTGATGTACATCGCGTCGGCGCCGGGCTGCGTGAAGAACGACGCCTATCTGAAGCGGCAATTGCCGAGCTTCCTGCGCGGCGAGAGCCCGCCGGATTTTCCGGCCGATCACTTCGAGACGGATTTCGCCGGGCGTGCGCTGGCGGACGATCTGACCGCGCTGGGGCGGGAGCAGATGGGGTTGGGTGCGTGAAGCGCGGGCGCCGTCGGCGGGCTGCGCGATCCGTGCCTCCGCTCGCTCGCCGAAGCGCATCGAGACGCCGCACGCGCCGAATCCGCGTCGTCACCGTTCCCAGGGCGGCGTGCGCGGCGCGTCCTGCTTGCCGTACCGCGCGATCGCATCGCGCACGACCGCGCGCGCGACGACCCCATCGTCGGCGAGCGCATGCAGCGCCGCGATCGCGATCGATGCGCGATCGACCTCGAAGAACGCGCGCAGCGCCTGGCGCGTGTCGCTGCGGCCGAAGCCGTCGGTGCCGAGCGTCACGTAGCGGCGCGGCACGTACGCGCGAATCAGCTCGGGCAGCGCGCGCGCGTAGTCGGTTGCGGCGATCACGGGCCCTTGCGTCGCGGCAAGCGCCGACGCGACGTAGGACGCCGGCGCGCGCCCGCTCGCTCCGTCGGCATCGTCGGCGCCGAACAGGCGCTGCGCGCGCTCGGCCGCGATGCCGTCGCGCTGCAGCTCGGTGAAGCTCGTCACGCTCCAGACGGCCGCATCGATCCGCCAGTCGTCGCGCAGCAGGCGCGCGGCCGCCTGCACTTCGCCGAGAATCGCGCCCGAGCCGAGCAACTGCACGCGCGCGCCGGGCAGCGCGGCCGCATCGAGCGGATACATGCCCTTCAGGATGCCGTCGCGCGCCGCGTCGAGCCGGTCCGCGGGCAGCGGCGGCTGTGCGTAGTTCTCGTTCGTGACGGTCAGGTAGTAGAGCGTGTCGCGCTGCCGCTCGACCATCTCGCGCATCCCTTCGTCGACGATCACCGCGACTTCGTACGCGAACGCCGGGTCCCACGCGCGGCAGTTCGGCACCGTCGACGCCGCGAGATGGCTCGTGCCGTCCTGGTGCTGGAGCCCTTCGCCGCCGAGCGTCGTCTTGCCCGACGTCGCGCCGATCAGGAAGCCGCGCGCGCGCTGGTCGGCCGCGGCCCAGATCAGATCGCCGATCCGCTGGAAGCCGAACATCGAGTAGTAGATGTAGAACGGCAGCATCGGCAGGTCGTGCACGCTGTACGACGTCGCCGCCGCGATCCACGACGACATCGCGCCCGCTTCCGAGATCCCTTCCTCGAGGATCTGCCCGCGCGTGTCCTCGCGGTAGTAGAGCATCGAGCCGAGGTCTTCGGGCTCGTAGCGCTGGCCGAGCGGCGAATAGATGCCGACTTGCCGGAACAGGTTCGCCATCCCGAACGTGCGCGCCTCGTCGGCGACGACGGGCACGATGCGCGGCCCGAGCGTCGCGTCCTTCAGCACGCCGCCGAGCATCCGCACGATCGCCATCGTCGTCGACATCTCGCGGCCGCCGTCGAGCGCGAATTGCCCCCAGGAAGGCAGCGACGGCACGGTCAATGCCGTCGTCGCCGCGGTCCGCCTTCTGGGCAGACAGCCTCCCAGGGCAGCCCGGCGCGCATGCAGGTAGCGCATCTCCGGGCTGTCTTCCGCGGGCTTGCAGAAACGCAGTTGCGCGACGTCTTCGTCCGTGAGCGGCAGCCGGAAACGGTCGCGGAACGCGAGCAGGTGCTCGACGTCGAGCTTCTTCTGCTGATGGGTCGTCATCCGGCCCTGGCCGGTCGCGCCCATGCCGAAGCCCTTCATCGTCTTCGCGAGAATCACCGTCGGCCGGCCCTCGTGCCGGACGGCGCGGTCATACGCGGCGTACAGCTTGCGCGCGTCGTGGCCGCCGCGGCGCAGCCGGTCGATATCCTCGTCGCGCAGATGCGCGACGAGTGCCGCGAGCGCGTCGTCCTGGCCGAAGAAGCGCGCGCGGTTGTACGCGCCGTCATTCGCCGAAAACGTCTGGAACTGGCCGTCGACCGTCTGCGCGAACGCGCGCGCGAGCGCGCCCGTCGCGTCGCGCGCGAAGAGGGCATCCCAGTCCGAGCCCCACAGCACCTTGATCACGTTCCAGCCGGCGCCCGCGAACTGCGATTCGAGCTCGTCGACGATGCGGCCGTTGCCGCGCACCGGGCCGTCGAGGCGCTGCAGGTTGCAGTTGATCACAAACACGAGATTGTCGAGCCCCTCGCGCGCGGCGAGCGACAGCGCGCCGATCGATTCGGGCTCGTCCATCTCGCCGTCGCCGAAGAAGCCCCACACCTTGCGGCCGTCGGTGCGCAGCAGGCCGCGGTTCTGCAGGTAGCGCATGAAGCGCGCCTGGTAGATCGCGTTGATCGGCCCGATGCCCATCGAGCCCGTCGGGAACTGCCAGAAATCGGGCATCAGCCACGGGTGCGGGTACGAGCAGAGGCCCGGCCCGGCGATCTCGCGCCGGTAGTGCTCGAGCTGCGCATCGCTCAGGAAGCCTTCGAGGTACGCGCGCGCGTAGACGCCCGGCGACGAATGCGGCTGGAAATAGACGAGATCGCCGCCCGACGCGTCGCCCGCCGCGCGGAAGAAGTGGTTGAAGCCGACCTCGAACAGATCGGCGGCCGACGCGTAGCTCGCGATGTGGCCGCCGAGCTCGCCATACGCGCGGTTCGCGCGGACCACCATCGCGAGCGCGTTCCAGCGCAGCACCGCCGCGAGGCGCTCCTCGAGCTGCGGGTCGCCCGGATACGGCGGCTCTTCGTCGACGGGGATCGTGTTCACGTACGGCGTCGCGCTCGCGTGCGGCGGCGCGAGCCGGCGGCGCGCCGCGTGCTCGGCGAGCCGCGCGAGCAGATACTGCGCGCGCTCCGCGCCCGCGTGCGCGACGACGCCGTCGAGCGCGTCCAGCCATTCGGCGGTTTCCTGCGGATCGGTGTCGTCGTGGCGGCGCGCGGTCGCGAGGACCGGGCGGATTCCGTTCGATAAATCGTTCATGCGCGGCTCCGGGCGGGTTCGAGGTGGCGACAGCGGGTGGAGACAGCAGCGGCAACAGTCATCAAGGTTATCCATCGAGCCGCAGAATGTGCATCTCTTTTGCGTGGGATTTGGGTTCCGTGTAACGTATAAATTCCTGAAAAATCGCCGTTTTCGGAATATTTGCACGATGAGCGCACCTTCTCGCCGGCTGGACCGGATCGACATCGGCATCCTGAACCAACTGCAGCAGAACGCGCGGATCACGAACGCCGAGCTCGCGCGCGCGGTGAACCTGTCGCCGACGCCGTGCTTCAACCGCGTCCGTGCGCTCGAGAAGCTCGGGCTCATCAAGCAGCAGGTGACGCTGCTGAATCCGGAGCCGCTCGGGCTGCGGATCAACGTGTTCATTCAGGTGAGCCTCGAGAAGCAGGCGGAGGATGCGCTGCGCCGCTTCGAGGAGGCGATTGACAAGCGCCCCGAGGTGATGGAGTGCTATCTGATGTCGGGCGACGCCGATTACCTGCTGCGCGTCGTCGTGCCGAGCATGAAGAGCCTCGAACGCTTCATCCTCGATCAACTGACGACGATTCCGGGCGTGTCGAACATCCGCTCGAGCTTCGCGCTGAAGCAGGTCCGCTACCGGACCGCGCTGCCGCTGCCGGCGGACGGGCTCACGCTCGCCGACGGCGACGACGAGCCGCAGGAATGGGTGTGAGCGCGGCGTTCGCGGTTTTGCCGGCGCGAACGCGTCCGGAGGTAGCCGGGTAATTCTGATACCCGTATCGGATGTACCATTCAACTCACTGTTTTTTATGGGTTTTTTCGTTTTCCTGGTACAAGAGTGCGCGCTTCGCGTGGCATAATTGACCGCATCCGAACGCTTGTTCGCCGTTACAACGACCCCGCATACCCATGGCACAGACGCTCTACGACAAATTGTGGAATTCGCACGTCGTCCACACCGAAGAGGACGGCACCGCATTGCTCTATATCGATCGCCAACTGCTGCACGAAGTCACGAGCCCGCAGGCGTTCGAAGGGCTGAAGCTCGCGCAGCGCCCGGTGTGGCGGATCAGCGCGAACCTCGCGGTGTCCGACCACAACGTGCCGACCACCGACCGCAGCCACGGCATCGCCGATCCGGTGTCGAAGCTGCAGGTCGACACGCTCGACGCGAACTGCGACGCATACGGCATCACGCAATTCAAGATGAACGACGTGCGCCAGGGCATCGTCCACATCATCGGCCCCGAGCAGGGCGCGACGCTGCCCGGCATGACGATCGTGTGCGGCGATTCGCACACGTCGACGCACGGCGCGTTCGGCGCGCTCGCGCACGGCATCGGCACGTCGGAAGTCGAGCACGTGCTCGCGACGCAGACTCTGCTGCAGAAGAAGAGCAAGAACATGCTCGTGAAGGTCGAGGGCCAACTGCCGCGCGGCTGCACCGCGAAGGACATCGTGCTCGCGATCATCGGCAGGATCGGCACCGCGGGCGGCACCGGCTACGCGATCGAATTCGGCGGCTCGACGATCCGCGCGCTGACGATGGAGGGCCGGATGACGGTCTGCAACATGGCGATCGAGGCGGGCGCGCGCGCCGGCATGGTCGCCGTCGACGACACGACGGTCGACTACCTGAAGGGCCGTCCGTTCGTGCCGACGGGCGCGGAGTGGAATCAGGCGGTCGAGTACTGGAAGACGTTCAGGTCCGACGAAGGCGCGCAGTTCGACCGCGTCGTCGAGCTGAACGCGGCGCAGATCGTCCCGCAGGTCACGTGGGGCACGTCGCCGGAGATGGTCACGTCGATCGACGGCCGCGTGCCCGATCCCGAGCGCGAGAAGGACCCGGTCAAGCGCGACGCGATGGAGCGCGCGCTTGCGTACATGGCGCTCGCGCCGAACACGCCGATCGAGGCGATCAAGGTCGACAAGATCTTCATCGGCTCGTGCACGAACGCGCGCATCGAGGACATCCGCGCGGCCGCGTATGTCGTGAAGAAACTCAATCGCCGCGTCGCGCCGAACGTGCGGCTCGCGATGGTCGTGCCGGGCTCGGGCCTCGTGAAGGCGCAGGCCGAGCGCGAAGGGCTCGACAAGGTGTTCACCGAAGCCGGCTTCGAATGGCGCGAGCCGGGCTGCTCGATGTGCCTCGCGATGAACGCCGACCGGCTCGAGCCGGGCGAGCGCTGCGCGTCGACGTCGAACCGCAACTTCGAGGGGCGTCAGGGCCAGGGCGGCCGCACGCATCTCGTCAGCCCGGCGATGGCCGCGGCGGCGGCGATCGAAGGCCACTTCGTCGACATTCGCCAGTTGGGGTGAGCATGGACGCAGCGGTTTTCCGGCGCATTGCCGCCGTGTTCGCGCTGGCGGGCTTCGTGTTCGGCCTCGCCGGCTGCAACACGGTCGCGGGCGTGGGCGAGGACATCAACGCCGCCGGCCGCGCGATCAAGCGCGCGGCGGACTGACGGCGCGCGCGAGCGCGCCGATTCGGGATTCGATTTCGCCGGCACTTGCGGCCGGCCTCCAATCTGGTTGACGGATCATGGAAAAATTCAATGTGCATACCGGCGTCGTGGCGCCGCTCGATCGCGAGAACGTCGACACCGACGCGATCATTCCGAAGCAGTTCCTGAAGTCGATCAAGCGCACGGGCTTCGGCCCGAACGCGTTCGACGAGTGGCGCTATCTCGATCATGGCGAGCCCGGCCAGGACAACTCGAAGCGTCCGCTGAACCCGGACTTCGTGCTGAACCAGCCGCGCTACCAGGGCGCGTCGATCCTGCTCGCGCGCAAGAACTTCGGCTGCGGCAGCTCGCGCGAGCATGCGCCGTGGGCGTTGCAGCAGTACGGCTTCCGCGCGATCGTCGCGCCGAGCTTCGCCGACATCTTCTTCAACAACTGCTACAAGAACGGGCTCTTGCCGATCGCGCTGACCGAGCAGCAGGTCGATCACCTGTTCAACGAGACGGTCGCGTTCAACGGCTACCAACTGACGGTCGACCTCGACGCGCAGGTCGTGCGCGCGCCGGACGGCCGCGAATATCCGTTCGAGATCACCGCGTTCCGCAAGTACTGCCTGCTGAACGGCTTCGACGACATCGGCCTCACGCTGCGCCACGCGGACAAGATCCGCCAGTTCGAGGTGGAGCGGCTCGCGAAGCAGCCGTGGCTCGACAACCGGCTGATCGGCTGACCGACGTCCTGCGTTTCTCGCGCGAGCGCGCGGGCCGTGCATCGCGGCGCGCTCGCGTCGCCCGAATCCCACCATTCATCTAGTCAGGAATTTCGCATGAAGATTGCAGTGCTGCCCGGCGACGGCATCGGTCCGGAAATCGTCAACGAAGCGGTGAAGGTGCTGAACGCGCTCGACGAGACGTTCGAACTGGAAGAAGCGCCCGTCGGCGGCGCGGGCTACGAGGCGAGCGGCCATCCGCTGCCCGACGCGACGCTCAAGCTCGCGAAGGAAGCGGACGCGATCCTGTTCGGCTCGGTCGGCGACTGGAAGTACGATTCGCTCGAGCGCGCGCTGCGGCCCGAGCAGGCGATCCTCGGCCTGCGCAAGCACCTCGGGCTGTTCGCGAACTTCCGCCCGGCGATCTGCTACCCGCAGCTCGTCGATGCGTCGCCGCTGAAGCCCGAGCTCGTCGCGGGCCTCGACATCCTGATCGTGCGCGAGCTGAACGGCGACATCTATTTCGGCCAGCCGCGCGGCGTGCGCGCCGCGCCGGACGGCCCGTTCGCGGGCGAGCGCGAAGGCTTCGACACGATGCGCTACTCGGAGCCGGAAGTGCGCCGCATCGCCCATGTCGCGTTCCAGGCGGCGCGCAAACGCGCGAAGAAGCTGCTGTCGGTCGACAAGTCGAACGTGCTCGAGACGTCGCAGTTCTGGCGCGACGTGATGATCGACGTGTCGAAGGAATACGCGGACGTCGAGCTGTCGCACATGTACGTCGACAACGCGGCGATGCAGCTCGCGAAGGCGCCTAAGCAGTTCGACGTGATCGTGACGGGCAACATGTTCGGCGACATTCTGTCCGACGAGGCGTCGATGCTGACGGGCTCGATCGGCATGCTGCCGTCCGCGTCGCTCGACAGGAACAACAAGGGCCTGTACGAGCCGTCGCACGGCTCCGCGCCGGACATCGCGGGCAAGGGCGTCGCGAACCCGCTCGCGACGATCCTGTCGGCCGCGATGCTGCTGCGCTACTCGCTGAGCCGCGCGGAGCAGGCGGACCGGATCGAGCGCGCGGTCAGGACGGTGCTCGAGGCGGGCTACCGGACGTCCGACATCGCGACGCCGGGCTGCAACAAGGTCGGCACGACGGCGATGGGCGACGCGGTGGTCGCGGCGCTGTAAGCGCCGCTAGCCCGGCAAGCGGGCCGCGCGCCTGAGCGCGGCTCGCCGCCGCAAGGCGGCGCGGCGGCTGCGAAAACGGGGTCCGTCCGGCTTTTCCGGCCGTTGTGCGGCCCCTCAGGTTTGTGTAGACTCGAATGATGGCGACTTCCCTGATCTCCCCGGTCTCGAAACTCCACGGCAATCAAGCCCGTGCGGGTGCGCGCGCCATCGTCATCGGCAAAATCACCATCATCACGAAAACGATCACGAAAATCTGATCGTCGTCCGTCGTGCCCGCCTGTTTCCCCGCGCGGTCGCGCCGGGGACGGAAAAGGCGGGGAAGCTCCAGCAAAGGGTTACTCATGAACGTAGGTCTCGTAGGTTGGCGCGGCATGGTCGGCAGCGTGCTGATGCAGCGCATGCAGGAAGAAGGCGATTTCGATCTGATCGAGCCGGTGTTTTTCAGCACCAGCAACGCGGGCGGCAAGGCGCCGTCGTTCGCGAAAAACGAGACCACGCTCAAGGATGCGACGAGCATCGACGACCTGAAGAAGTGCGACGTGATCATCACGTGCCAGGGCGGCGATTACACGAACGACGTCTTCCCGAAGCTGCGCGCGGCCGGCTGGAACGGCTACTGGATCGACGCGGCTTCGGCGCTGCGGATGAACGGCGACGCGGTGATCGTTCTCGATCCCGTGAACCTGAACGTGATCAAGGACGCGCTCGTCAAGGGCACGAAGAACTTCATCGGCGGCAATTGCACGGTCAGTCTGATGCTGATGGCGCTCGGCGGCCTGTTCCGCGAGAACCTCGTCGACTGGATGACGGCGATGACGTACCAGGCCGCGTCGGGCGCGGGCGCGCAGAACATGCGCGAGCTGCTCGCGCAGATGGGCGCGCTGAACGGCGCGGTGGCGGCGCAGCTCGCCGATCCGGCGTCGGCGATCCTCGACATCGACCGCCGCGTGCTCGCCGCGATGAACGGCGACGCGATGCCGACCAGCCAGTTCGGCGTGCCGCTCGCGGGCTCGCTGATTCCGTGGATCGACAAGGATCTCGGCAACGGGATGTCGCGGGAAGAATGGAAGGGCGGCGCGGAAACCAACAAGATCCTCGGCAAGCCGGCGATGGGCGAGCCGGGCTCGATTCCGGTCGATGGCCTGTGCGTGCGGATCGGCGCGATGCGCTGCCACTCGCAGGCGCTCACGATCAAGCTCACGAAGGACGTGCCGCTCGACGAGATCAACGGCATCCTCGCATCGGCGAACGACTGGGTGAAGGTCGTGCCGAACGAGCGCGACGCGTCGATGCGCGATCTGTCGCCGGCGAAGGTGACGGGCACGCTGTCGGTGCCGGTCGGCCGCCTGCGCAAGCTCGCAATGGGTGGCGAATACCTGTCGGCATTTACCGTCGGCGATCAATTGTTGTGGGGCGCGGCCGAGCCGCTGCGCCGGATGCTGCGCATTCTGCTCGACAAGTAAAGTAAACTACGCGATTACGACGCGTACACAACCCGAAAGCGTCGCGTTTCACGCGACGCTTTTTTTATTTGCGGTCCGATTTTGTCTCAATCCAAACGCGAACTCAGGCCGCGTCATGCCGCGGCAACCAAGCCGATGACGCTTCGATTCCTTTCTTCGACGACGATCTCCGATGGCCTGCCGTCCGCGCGGCGCGCAGTCGCGGTCGCCGTTCTCGCGCTGGCCGGCGCGAGCGCCGCCTACGCGGCTCCGGATGCGGCGAGTGCCGCGGCGGCCGACCAGGCCGCGCCGCTCACGATCACCGTGCGGCCGGGGCAGTCGCTCAACGACATTGCCGTTGCCGTCACGCAATCGCACGATCCCGGCGTGCTGGCGCGCGCGGGCCGCGCGCTCTTCGACGCGAATCCGCAGGCGTTCATGAAGCGCGATCCGAGCCGCCTGAAGATCGGCGCGCAGTTGACCGTGCCGGCGCTCGACGCGACGGGCGCTGCGGCCGGCACGGCTGCAAGCGGCGCGGCGGCGAGTGGCGCGCCGGCGGCTTCGGCGGTTTCGGCAATTGCCGGCGCGGCGTCGCATGCGGGCGCATCGGCCGCGCCGGCTGCGGCGTCGCATCCGGCAGCATCGCATGCCGCGGCGGCAAGCGGCGCGACGGCGTTCGCGGCTTCCGGCGCAACCGGCTCGGCCTTCGGCGCGAACGGCGCGTCGGCGCCCGGCGCGGCGTCGGTGCACGCATCGTCGGCGGCCGCTCAAGTGGTGGCGTCTGCGGCTCAAGCGGCGGCGCCTGCGGCTTCGTCCGGCGTCGGCAGCGCGCACGTCTGGAGCGGCTCGATTCAGCAAGCGCCGGCCGGCGCGAACGGCGCGTCGGCGGCCGGCGCGGAGGCATTGCTCGCGCCCGGGGCCGCGAGTCATGGGCTGTCGGGTTCGGCCGCGCAGGCGGCGACGGGTGCCTCGCAGGCGCGACCGTCGAGCCTGCAGCAGTTGCTCGCACTGAAGAATCGCGTGCTGATGGAGTTGCAGAAACACGGAATCGGCAAGCCTGCCGCGAACGTCGCGCCTGCGCCGGCGCCCGCGGCGGGGAGTGCGCAGAAGCCGCAGGCGAGCGCCTCGGCCGGTACGGCGACGTCAGCGCCGACATCGGCGTCGGCGAGTGCCGAAGCCGCCGCATCCGAAGCCGCGGCCGGATCGGCGACGAGCGCCGCGTCCGCATCCACCGCGACGCCGCCCGTGAGCGCTTCGCCGCGCGCGGCAGCGCCGCAGGTGCCGTTCAACACGGGCGCCGCGATCGCGGTCGGTGCGGCGGTCGTCGCGCTGATCGCGGGCTTCGCGCTGCGCCGACGCAAGAAGGGCGCGTCCGCCGACGCGATCGAGCCGGGCGCGTTCACGCCGGCGCCCGCGCTCGATCCGGACGCGGTTGCCGCGATCGCCGGCGCGCCGGCCGGGCCGGATGCGAAGGAAGAAGACCGGCACGATAGGGACGACGAGGCCGACAGGGGCGGGCGAGGCGTGACGGCTGCCGCCGCGCAGCACGCGCCCTTGCCGCGGGGACCGGAGCCATCGCCGGCTGCCGACGAGGACGCCGCGCCGGCTCGCGAGCCGCAAGCGCCGGCCGTCGAGCCGCTGACGCTGAAGATCCCGGGCCCGGACGAGCAGGGCGGCGCGCCGCACGCGCCCGAATCGACCGGCGACAAGCCGTCCGGCGTTCCGCAGACGGGCGCGAAGCTGGCGCCGCACGCATGGCGACAGGCGTTTCCGAGCGACGCGATCGCGGCGCTCGACAGTCTCGACATGCCGTTGCCGCCGCGCGAGTCGACATCGACCGATGCGGACCAGGCGGCGCAATTGCAACATGCCGAGCCGACCGATTCTCGCGGTGCGCAAAGTGCAACTAACGGTCCACCCGCCGCCCATCCGCCAATTGGCGCGGAAAATCCGCGTGGAGCGCAAACACATGGTGAAGCAGCAGGGGCGTCGGACCTTGACGGGGTCGAATCGTTTGACGACGACGCCCGCGTCGCGCCGCGGCAGACGGAAGGGGACGCTGCGGGGCCTGGCGAAACCGGGCGCGACGACGGCCAGGCGCAAGCCGCGCCGCTCCCGGCCGGCGATGTGCCACAGCCGCCGCGAGCCACCGCGCTGCACGAAGCCGCGACGCCGCGCATCGAACCGCCGGACGCGCCGCCCGCGCACGCCGAGCCGCCGTCCGCGGCCCCGCGGCCGCCCGGCGCATCGTTCGCCGCGCCGGTGCCGGCCGAGCCGGGCCATGCGCCGGCCGCGCAGACGGCGAACCCGCCGCCGCTCGGCGTCGCGCAATTCGGCGCGCTGAACCTCGATTTCGACCTCGAGTTGCCGTCCGGCCCGAGCGCGTCGCTGCCGGCGTTCACGCCCGAGGCGCTCGCGAAGATCGCGCGCAACAAGCTCGAGCTCGCGTCCGAATACGTCGAACTCGGTGACTTAGCCGGCGCGCGCACGCTGCTGCACGAAGTGATCGAAGCCGATCACGCCGACACGCGCGACGAAGCGCGCGTGATGCTCGCAAAACTCGCCGATCTGTCGTGATGAGAATCGCACTCGGCATTCAGTACGACGGCGCGGCGTTCTGCGGCTGGCAGTCGCAGCCGCACGGCAAGACCGTCCAGGACTCGCTCGAGGCGGCGCTCGCGGAATTCGCGCAGACGTCGCTGCACACGACGGTCGCCGGCCGCACCGACACCGGCGTGCACGGCCTCGGCCAGGTCGTCCATTTCGATACCGACCTCGATCGCGCGGATTTCTCGTGGGTGCGCGGCACGAACGCGTTCCTGCCGTCGACGATCGCGGTGCAGTGGGCGAAGCCGATGCCGGACACGTTCCACGCGCGCTTCGCCGCGTACGAGCGCACCTATTACTACGCGCTGTACGTGCATCCGGTGCGCTCGCCGATGCTCGCGGGGCGCACGGGCTGGGTCCACACGCCGCTCGACATCGACGCGATGCGCGAAGCGGCCGGCCACCTCGTCGGCGAGCACGATTTCTCGGCGTTCCGCTCGTCCGAGTGCCAGGCGAAATCGCCCGTCAAGCATCTGTACCAGATCGGCATCCGCCCCGACGGCGATTTCATCCATTTCCGCTTCCGCGCGAGTGCATTTCTGCACCACATGGTGCGCAACCTGATGGGCTGCCTCGTCGCGGTGGGGCGCGGCCGCTATCCGGCGTCGTGGCTCGCCGACGTGCTCGAGAGCCGCGACCGCGATTGCGCGGCGCCGACTTTCATGCCCGAAGGGCTCTATCTCGCGCACGTCGGCTATCCGGCCGAATTCGCGGTGCCGCCCGCGCAGCTCGGCAGCGTGCCGTGGAGCAGCGTGTGGGCCGATCTGGACGGACGACCATGACGACCGATACGACCCATCCGGCCCATCCGGCCCATCCGGCCGTTGCGACGACGACCGACGCGCCTGCCGCCGGCGCGCACGGCGACACGGGCGGCGACGCGCCGCCGCCGCGCACGCGGATCAAGCTCTGCGGGCTGTCGAAGGCGGGCGACGTCGACTGGGCGGCCGAACTCGGCGCCGACGCGATCGGCCTCGTGTTCTACCCGAAGAGCCCGCGTGCGGTGACGCTCGAGCAGGCGGCCGCGCTCGCCGCGCGCGTGCCGCCGTTCGTGTCGGTCGTCGGGCTGTTCGTCAATCCGACCGAGGACGAGATCGCGCGCGTCGCGAACGCAGTGCCGCTCACGCTGCTGCAATTCCACGGCGACGAGACGCCCGAACAGTGCGCATCGCTCGCCGCGGCGGCGCGGCTGCCGTGGCTGCGCGCGCTGCGCGTGGGCGTGGCGAGCCGGCCGGCCGATTTGGTAGAATCGGCACTTCACTATTCGGCAGCCCGCGGCCTGTTGTTCGACACGCTCGTCGAGCACTACGGCGGCAGCGGCAAGGTCTTCGATTGGTCACTTATCCCAGCAGAGCTCGCGCGTCGGGCCGTTTTGAGTGGTGGGTTGAACGCGCAAAACGTCGGTGACGCGATCCGTCAGGTGCGTCCGTTCGCGGTCGATGTCTCGAGCGGCATCGAAGCGCCGGGCGCGAAGGGCGTGAAGGATCGCGCCCGCATGGCGGCGTTCGTGCGCGCAGTGCGCGAAGCGGACGCCGGGTGATGCCAGTCCGCGCGGCGGGCGCCGGAATCGAGAATCCGGCGCCCGCCGCGCGGTCGAACCGAGAGTGACGTCATGTATAACCTTCCCGATGATCGTGGCCATTTCGGCCCATATGGCGGCGTGTTCGTCGCCGAAACGCTGATTCACGCGCTCGACGAGCTGCGTGCCGCTTACGAGAAATTCAAGAGCGATCCCGATTTCGTCGCCGAGTACGACCGCGAGCTGAAGCACTTCGTCGGCCGTCCGTCGCCGATCTATCACGCGCAGCGCTGGAGCGAGACGCTCGGCGGCGCGCAGATCTACCTGAAGCGCGAAGACCTGAACCACACGGGCGCGCACAAGATCAACAACGTGATCGGCCAGGCGCTGCTCGCGAAGCGGATGGGCAAGAAGCGCGTGATCGCCGAGACGGGCGCGGGCCAGCACGGCGTCGCGACCGCGACGATCTGCGCGCGCTTCGGGATGGAGTGCGTTGTCTACATGGGCTCGGAAGACGTGCGCCGGCAGGCTGCCAACGTCTACCGGATGAAGCTGCTCGGCGCGACCGTCGTGCCCGTCGAATCCGGCTCGCGCACGCTGAAGGACGCGCTGAACGAGGCGATGCGCGACTGGGTCACGAACATCGAGAACACGTTCTACATCATCGGCACGGTGGCGGGCCCGCACCCGTACCCGATGATGGTGCGCGACTTCCAGCGCGTGATCGGCGACGAATGCAAGGTGCAGATGCCCGAGCTCGCCGGCCGGCAGCCGGATGCGGTGATCGCGTGCGTCGGCGGCGGCTCGAACGCGATGGGCATCTTCTATCCGTACATCGACGACGCGGCCGTCCGGCTGATCGGCGTCGAGGCGGCGGGCGACGGGCTCGACACCGGCCATCACGCGGCTTCGCTGATCGCGGGCAGCCCGGGCGTGCTGCACGGCAACCGCACGTATCTGCTGCAGGACGGCGACGGCCAGATCATCGAGACGCATTCGGTGTCGGCGGGCCTCGACTATCCGGGCGTGGGCCCCGAGCACGCGTGGCTGAAGGACAGCGGCCGCGCGCAGTACGTCGGCATCACCGACGACGAGGCGCTGAAGGCGTTCCACGATTGCTGCCGGATCGAGGGGATCATCCCGGCGCTCGAATCGAGCCACGCGATCGCATACGGCGTGAAGCTCGCGCCGACGCTGCCGAAGGACAAGATCCTGCTCGTCAACCTGTCGGGGCGCGGCGACAAGGACATGCACACGGTCGCCGAGCGATCGGGCCTCGTGCTCTGAACCCCGACCGATGCGCGACCTGATCGAAGAGCCGGGCGGCGGCGCCGCGAGCGACGCGGAAGCGGTTCAGCCTGCCGCCGTCGCGCCGCGCGCGCTGTCCGCCGGCATCGAATTGCACAACCGCGATTTCCTGCACGACGCCGCGAGCCTGCCGGACGCGTCGATCGACCTGATCGTCGCCGATCCGCCGTACGGGCTCGGCAAGGACTACGGCAACGACTCGGACAAGCGCTCGGGCGACGAGCATCTCGCGTGGACGCGCGAGTGGCTCGAACTCGCGATACCGAAGCTCAAGCCCACCGGCTCGATGTACGTGTTCTGCACGTGGCAGTACGCGCCCGAGATCTTCAGCTTCCTGAAGACGAAGCTCACGATGGTCAACGAGATCATCTGGGACCGGCGCGTGCCGAGCATGGGCGGCACGACGCGCCGCTTCACGTCGGTGCACGACAACATCGGCTTTTTCGCGGTTTCGAAGGGCTATTACTTCGATCTCGATCCGGTCCGCATCCCGTACGACGCCGATACGAAGAAGGCCCGCTCGCGCAAGCTGTTCGAAGGCAGCAAGTGGCTGGAGATGGGCTACAACCCGAAGGACGTCTGGTCGGTCTCGCGCCTGCACCGGCAGCACGCGGAGCGCGTCGATCATCCGACCCAGAAGCCGCTCGAAATCATCGAGCGGATGGTGCTCGCGAGCTGCCCGCCGGGCGGCCGCGTGCTCGATCCGTTCATGGGCAGCGGCACGACCGCGGTGGCCTGCGCGCGGCAGCGGCGCGACTTCGTCGGCTACGAGATCAACGAAAGCTATTGCGCGATCGCACGCGAACGCGTCGCGTCGCTCGCGGCAATCTCGGCGCCGGCCGACGCGTGAGCAGCGCGATACGCGCGATAGCAAAACGATTTGGAAAAAGTCATGTCCCGTATTCAGAATACTTTTGCCGCACTCGCCGCCCAAGGCCGCAAGGGGCTGATCCCGTTCATCACCGCGGGCGATCCCGATCCGGCGAGGACCGTCGAACTGATGCACGCGCTCGCCGAAGGCGGCGCCGACGTGATCGAGCTCGGCGTGCCGTTCTCCGATCCGATGGCGGACGGCCCCGTGATCCAGCGCTCGTCGGAGCGCGCGCTCGCGAAGGGCGTGACGCTTCATCGCGTGCTCGACGACGTGAGGCGCTTCCGCGAGCGCGACCAGAAGACGCCCGTCGTGCTGATGGGCTACGCGAATCCGATCGAGCGGATGGGCGAGGATGCGTTCGCGGCGGCCGCGCGCGACGCGGGCGTCGACGGCGTGCTCGTCGTCGACTATCCGCCCGAGGAATCGCACGATTTCGCCGCGAAGATGCAAGCGGCGGGCATCGATCCGATTTTCCTGCTCGCGCCGACCTCGACCGACGACCGGATCGCCGCCGTCGGCCAGGTGGCGAGCGGCTACGTCTACTATGTGTCGCTCAAAGGGGTGACGGGCGCCGCAAATCTGGATGTTTCCAGCATTGCGGGTAAAATCCCGGCCATCAAGTCGCGCGTGCCGCTTCCCGTCGGGGTCGGTTTCGGCATCCGCGACGCCGCGACGGCGCGCGCGGTGGCCGGGGTGGCGGATGCCGTCGTGATCGGCAGCCGCCTCGTCCAGTTGCTGGAGCAGGCCGCGCCGGAGAACGCCGCCGCCGAGCTCCAGGGGTTCGTCGCCGAGTTGCGCGCCGCGATCGACGGCGCGGCGAAGCCGGCGGCGTAAGCCGCACGCGACACGTCAACACAAGCTGACCGCGGGCCGGGCGCGCAACGCCCGGTCCGTCACCGAACAGGAAACCATACGATGAGCTGGCTCGACAAACTGTTGCCGCCGAAGATCAAGCAGACCGATCCGAAAAGCCGCAAGGGGATTCCCGAGGGCCTGTGGGTCAAGTGCCCGTCGTGCGAAGCGGTGCTGTACCGCAACGACGTCGACGCGAATCAGCACGTGTGCCCGAAGTGCGATCACCACATGCGCATCGGCGCGCGCGAGCGCCTCGACGCGCTGCTCGATCCGGAAGGCCGCTACGAGATCGGCCAGGAGATCGTCCCGGTCGATACGCTGAAGTTCAAGGACAGCCGCAAGTATCCGGACCGTCTGAAGGAAGCGATGGACGAGACGGGCGAGACCGACGCGATGGTCGTGATGGGCGGCGCGATCCACACGCTGCCCGTCGTCGCCGCGTGCTTCGAGTTCTCGTTCATGGGCGGCTCGATGGGCTCGGTCGTCGGCGAGCGCTTCGTGCGCGGCGCGCAGAACGCGCTCGAGCAGCAGGTGCCGTTCATCTGCTTTGCCGCGTCGGGCGGCGCGCGGATGCAGGAGAGCCTGCTGTCGCTGATGCAGATGGCGAAGACCACCGCGATGCTGACGAAGCTGTCCGAGGCGAAGCTGCCGTTCATCTCGGTGCTGACCGATCCGACGATGGGCGGCGTGTCGGCGAGCTTCGCGTTTCTCGGCGACGTCGTGATCGCCGAGCCGAAGGCGCTGATCGGCTTCGCCGGCCCGCGCGTGATCGAGCAGACGGTGCGCGAGAAGCTGCCGGAAGGCTTCCAGCGCGCGGAGTTCCTGCTGCAGAAGGGTGCGATCGACATGATCGTCGACCGCCGCAAGATGCGCGACGAAATCGCGCAGTTGCTCGCGCTGTTGCAGCGCCAGCCGGCCGACGCGCTGGCTTGACGGCCGCGCGCGTGATCGCACGACCGCGCGCCGCTCGGCTTGCGCCGAGCGGCGCGTTTGTTTTTTCGGCGTATCCGTTTTGATTCGCCGCTTTGATTCGCCTTGGATTCGATGAGCACTTTTTCCACTCTCGACGCGTGGCTCTCGCACCTCGAAAGCGCGCATCCCGTCGGCATCGACATGGGCCTCACCCGCATCGGCCGGGTCAAGGACGCGTTGAAGCTCGAATTCGCGTGCCCGGTGATCACGGTCGGCGGCACGAACGGCAAGGGCTCGACCTGTGCATTCCTCGAGACGATCCTGACGCGCGCGGGCTACAAGGTCGGCTGCCACACGTCGCCGCATCTGCTGCGCTTCAACGAGCGCGCGCGCATCGACGGCCGGATCGTCGACGACGAAGCGCTGCTGCCGCACTTCGAGGCGGTCGAGGCGGCGCGCACGAGCCTGCCGGAGCCGGTGTCGCTCACGTACTTCGAGTTCACGACGCTCGCGATCATGCACTTGTTCGCGTCGCGCGGGCTCGACGCGGTGATCCTCGAAGTGGGGCTCGGCGGCCGGCTCGACGCGGTCAACGTGATCGATACCGATTGCGCGATCGTGACGAGCATCGACGTCGACCACATCGACTATCTCGGCGACACGCGCGAGAAGATCGCGTTCGAGAAGGCGGGCATCTTCCGGCCGGGCAAGCCCGCGATCTGCGGCGACCCGGCGCCGCCGCACGCGCTCGTCGACCATGCGGCCGCGATCGGCGCGGATCTGTGGCTCGTCGGGCGCGACTTCCGCTGCTCGACGCAGCCGGGCAGCGAGCGCCAGCAATGGGCGTACCTCGGCCGCGACAAGCGCTATCCGGCGCTCGCGTATCCGGCGCTGCGCGGCGCGAACCAGTTGCTCAACGCGTCGGCGGCGCTCGCCGCGCTCGAGGCGCTGCGCGAGCGGCTGCCCGTGTCCGCGCAGGACATCCGGCTCGGGCTCGCGAACGTCGAGCTGCCGGGGCGTTTCCAGGTGCTGCCCGGCAAGCCGCTCGTGCTGCTCGACGTCGCGCACAATCCGCACGCGGCCGCGGTGCTCGCGCAGAATCTCGATTCGATGGGCTACTACCCGTACACGCACGCGGTGTTCGGCGCGATGGCAGACAAGGATCTCGTGGGAATCGTCGCGCGGCTGAAGGGCGCGATCGATCACTGGCATCTGACCGATCTGCCGCTGCCGCGCGCGGCGTCGGCCGACGTGCTCGAGCGCGTGCTGCGCGGCGCGGGCGTCGAGAACGGCGCGCAGCACAGCGTCACGCGCCACGCGGCGCCGGCCGATGCGTTCCTCGATGCACTAAAAAGCGCATCCGACAATGATAGAATTGTGGTTTTCGGTAGCTTCTACACGGTAGCGGGCGTGATGCCCGTCGTGGACCGCCGCCATGACCACTGACTGACGAGTAGCTTCGGGTTCAGCCATACATGGGAATTTTCTCGTTCGGCAAGAAAGAGGACGACGCGCCGCAAAGGCGCGGGGCGCGGTCCGGCGCCCGGGCCGTGCGCACCGAACGCGTGGAACGCCGTTCGCGCCGCACCGAGCGGCCCGATACCGACGCACTGCTGCTCGATCCGACCCTTCCTGAAAAACAACGCGCGCGCCGGCGGCTCGTCGGCGCGATCGCACTCGTCGTCGCCGCGGTGATCGTGCTGCCGATGGTGCTCGATTCGCATCCGAAGCCCGTCACCGACGACGTCCAGATCGACATCCCGAATCGCCCGTCGCACCAGGCGGCCGCCGCGAACGACGAAGACGCGTCGGACGTCCAGGCGGGCGTCGCGCACGACGAGCCGCCCGCGTCCGAGACGGCCGCTGCCGCCGCGCCCGCGCCTGCCGTAGCCGCCAAATCGGATGTGAAGCCGGATGTGAAGCCGGACACGAAGACGGGCGCCAAGGAAGCCAGGAAGGCCCAGACCGCCGCCGCGCAGAAGCCGGCCGCGCAGCCGTCGGCCGATGCGGTCCCGGCGTCGCGCGCGCCGGCCGCGACCGCATCGGCCGACGGCGACGCGTCTTCGCCCGCATCGCCGCCCGGCGCGCGCTTCGCGCTGCAGCTCGGCGCGTTCCGCGACGACGCGGCCGCCCGCAACTGGGCGACGAAGCTGAAGGCGGCGGGCGTGCCCGCGTATGTCGAGCACCGCAAGCAGGCCGACGGCAGTACGGCTACACTGTTGCGCGCGGGGCCGTTCGCCGATCGCGTGGCCGCTTCCGCCGCGATCGCGAAGGTGCGCGAAGCGGGCCTCACGCAGTAACGGGCGATGCTGACTGCTTTCGATTACGCCGTGCTGCTGGTGATCGGTTTGTCGGCGCTGCGCGGCGCGTGGCGGGGATTCGTCGGCGAGATCTTCGGCCTGATCGGCTGGATCGCCGCATTTCTGATCGCGTGCCGTTTCGTCGGCGTCGTGCTGCCCTATATTCCGGCGACTTGGCCGGGCGGCGCGCTGACCCAGTGGGTCGTCGCGTTCGCGTTGATCATCATCGGCGTCGTGCTCGTCGCGGGCGTCGCGAACGCGCTGCTGTCGCGGATCGCGCAGGCGACGGGCCTGGGCGGCGTCGACCGGTCGCTCGGCATGATGTTCGGCCTCGTGCGCGGCGTGCTGCTCGTGCTGCTGCTCGTCGCGGCGGCGGGACTCACCGAGCTGCCGAAACAGGATTTCTGGCGCGACGCGTTGCTGCGTCCGTTCGCCGAACAGGGCGTGCGCGAGCTCAAGCCGCTCTTGCCCGACGGGCTCGCTGCGTACATTCACGTCTGATCCGCGCGAGCGCACCGACCGAACCGTTTTTTGTATCGTTGAAGGACATGCCATGTGCGGCATCGTAGGCGTTATCTCCCAGTCCCCGGTCAACCAGCTTGTCTACGACAGCCTGCTGCTGCTGCAGCATCGCGGTCAGGACGCGGCGGGCATCGCGACGGCGGACGGCAGCAATTTCCATATGTACAAGGCGAACGGCATGGTGCGCGACGTGTTCCGCACGCGCAACATGCGCAGCCTGCCCGGCACGGCCGGGATCGGTCAGGTCCGTTACCCGACGGCGGGCTCCGCGTCGAGTGAAGCCGAAGCGCAACCGTTCTACGTGAATGCGCCGTTCGGCATCATCCTCGCGCACAACGGCAACCTGACGAACTGGCAGCAGTTGAAGGACGAGATGTTCCGCATCGACCGCCGCCACATCAACACGAATTCCGACAGCGAGGTGCTGCTGAACGTGCTCGCGCACGAGCTGCAGCTCTCGACGACGGGCCTCGAGCTCGATCCCGATTCGCTGTTCAAGGCGGTCGCGGGCGTGCACCGCCGCGCGCGCGGCTCGTATGCGATCGTGTCGCTGATCGCGGGCTACGGCCTGCTCGCGTTCCGCGATCCGTTCGGCATCCGCCCGCTTTGCATCGGCAAGCTCGAAACCGAACAGGGCACCGAGTGGATCGTCGCGTCGGAATCGGTCGCGGTCGAGGGCATCGGCTTCGAATTCGTCCGCGACGTGAAGCCGGGCGAGGCGGTCTTCATCGACGTGAACGGCAGGTTCCACAGCCGCCAGTGCGCGGACAAGCCGAGCCTGAACCCGTGCATGTTCGAGTACGTGTACCTCGCGCGCCCGGATTCGTGCCTCGACGGCGTGCCCGTCTACAACGTGCGCCTGCGCATGGGCGACTACCTCGCCGAGAAGGTCAGGCGCGAGCTGCCGAACGTGCCGATCGACGTCGTGATGCCGATTCCCGATTCGTCGCGGCCGGCTGCGATGCAGGTGGCGGCGAAGCTCGGCGTCGAGTATCGCGAGGGCTTCTTCAAGAACCGTTATGTCGGCCGCACGTTCATCATGCCCGGCCAGGCGGTGCGCAAGAAGTCGGTGCGCCAGAAGCTCAACGCGATGAGCATCGAGTTCAAGGACAAGCACGTGCTGATCGTCGACGATTCGATCGTGCGCGGCACCACCTCGCACGAGATCGTGCAGATGGCGCGCGACGCGGGCGCGAAATCGGTGATCTTCGCTTCGGCGGCGCCGCCCGTGAAATTCCCGAACGTCTACGGGATCGACATGCCGACGCGCGGCGAGCTCGTCGCGCACGGCCGCACCGACGAGGAAGTCGCGAAGATCATCGGCGCCGATTACCTGATCTACCAGGACGTCGACGATCTGCGCCGCGCGGTGCGCGACATCAACCCGTCGCTCGAGGGCTTCGAGGCGTCGTGCTTCGACGGCGACTACATCACGGGCGACGTCACGCCCGAGTATCTGGACGCGATCGAGCGCGCGCGCCTCGCGCCCGCGTCGCAGGCGGATCGCGATCCGAGCGGCGAAGGCGCCGAGCGCTCGCAGATGAACCTGCAACTGTCGGTCGAGTGAGCGCCCGCGCACATGACCGAAAAGGCGTGATACGATGGCGCCTTGCGTCGATTTGATTTCAGCTTGCGGACGCGGGGCAACCCGAAACAGCTAAAGCGAAGGCCGGCGAGCAGCGCCACGTCGGCCCGAGTCGATAGCTGTTCGTACCGCACACCAAGCCCGCTGATGCCGACGCATGAGCGGGCTTTTTGTTGATCTGCGCATCGCGGCATGCGCGCCGTGCGGTGCGCATGGCGGCGATGCGCTTGAAAACGGATGAACGGAACATGGACGACTCTCTCAACTTCGACACGCTCGCCGTCCGCTCGGGCACGCTGCGCAGCGAATTCAACGAGCATTCGGAAGCGCTCTTCCTGACGTCGAGCTTCTGCTACGCGAGCGCGGCCGAGGCGGCCGAGCGCTTCAAGCATTCGGAAGACTATTACACGTACTCGCGCTTCACGAACCCGACCGTCACGATGTTCCAGGACCGCCTCGCGGCGCTCGAGGGCGGCGAGGCGTGCATCGCGACCGCGTCCGGGATGGCGGCGATCACGTCGGTCGTGATGGCCGCGTTGCAGGCGGGCGACCACCTCGTCAGCTCGCGCAGCCTGTTCGGCTCGACGCTCGGGCTGTTCGGCCAGATCTTCGCGAAGTTCGGGATCACGACGACGTTTGTCGATCCGGCCGATCTCGACGCATGGCGCGCCGCCGTGCGCCCCGAGACGAAGATGTTCTTCCTCGAGACGCCGTCGAACCCGATGACGGAGCTCGCCGACATCGAGGCGATCGGCAAGATCGCGAAGGCCGCGAACGCGCTCTTCGTCGTCGACAACTGTTTCTGCAGCCCGGTGCTGCAGCAGCCGCTCAAGCTCGGCGCGGACGTCGTGATGCACTCGGCGACCAAGTTCCTCGACGGCCAGGGCCGCGTGCTCGGCGGCGCGCTCGTCGGGTCGAAGGCGTTCATCATGGAGAAGGTGTTCCCGTTCGTGCGCACCGCGGGGCCGACGCTGTCCGCGTTCAACGCGTGGGTGCTGCTCAAGGGGATGGAGACGCTGTCGCTGCGCGTGAACCGGCAATCGGAGAACGCGCTCGAGATCGCCCGCTGGCTCGAAGCGCATCCGGCCGTCAAGCGCGTGTTCTATCCGGGGCTCGAATCGCACCCGCAGCATGCGCTCGCGAAGCGTCAGCAGAAGTCGGGCGGCTCGGTCGTGTCGTTCGAGCTGAAGGGCGACACGCCGGAGCAGCAGCGCGCGAACGCGTGGCGCGTGATCGACGGCACGAAGATCGTGTCGATCACCGCGAACCTCGGCGACACGCGCACGACGATCACGCATCCGGCGACGACGACGCACAGCCGGATCGCGCCAGAGGCGCGCGAGGCGGCGGGGATTACCGAAGGGCTGATCCGGCTCGCGGTCGGACTCGAGGCTCCGGCGGACATCCGCGACGATCTCGCGCGCGGGCTCGCGGGCGGGTTCGCGGGCTGACGAGGACGAGATGTTCTACGTCGTCTACGGCAGCTTGCGCATTCAATTCGAGGGGCGCGACGACGTCGTGCTGAATGCCGGCGACTTCTGCATCGTGCCGAAGAACACGATGCACAACCCGGTCGCCGATGCGGAGTGCGGGATCGCGCTGATCGAGACCGTCACGACGCTGCACACGGGCGACACGCCGTCGCCGCTCGCGAAGAGCATCGACGCTCAGCTCGCCGGCTGACCCGCGCGCGCGGCGAGCGCCGCGCGCATGTCGCCGTACATCCAGCGCAGCGTCTCGTCGAGCGGCGTGCGGCGCGCGTCGCCGATCACGCCGCGCAGCTTCTGCCGCGAGCCGACCAGCTTCTTCACCTCGTTTGCGCGCACGAAGCGCGGATCGACGCTCACGTCGATCACGTAGCCCGCGATCCGCGCGAGCATCGCCAGCACTTCCTTCAACGCATGGCCGCGCTCCGCGCACACGTTGAACGTCTCGCCCGCGGGCGCGGCGTCGACGAGCCGCGCGTAGGCGTCGACGACGTCGCGCACGTCGGAGAAATCGCGGCTCACGTCGAGATTGCCAAGCGAGATCCGCGGCTCGCCGCGCGCGTAATGCGCGACGAGCTTCGGCAGCAGATACGCGTCGCTCTGGCCGACGCCCGTATAGTTGAACGGCCGCGCGATCACGATCGGCAGGCGGTCGAGCCAGAGCTTCGCCATGTATTCCATCGCGAGCTTGCTGACCGCGTAGTCGTTCGCGGGCCGCGGCGGCGCCGATTCGTCGAGCACTTCGATCGGCGCGTTGCCGTAGACGTTCGCGCTGCTCGCGAGCAGCACCGCGTCCGGGCTCGCGTCGAGGCCCGCGAGCGACGCGAGCAGGTTGCGCGTGCCGACCACGTTGACGAGGTACGTGTCCTGCGGATCGCCGTGCGCGACGTGCGCGCGCGCGGCGAGGTGCACGACCGCGTGCGGCCGTGCGTCGGCGACCGCCGCGTGCAGCGAGTCGACGTCGAGCAGATCCGCCTTCACGCAGCGCCAGCGCCGCAGCAGCGGGTCGCCCGGCGCGTCGGTGTCGGGCGCGACCGTGCCCCACACGTCGTAGCCGTCGGCTTCGAGGCGCGCGGCGAGATGGCGGCCGGTGAAGCCCGCGATGCCGGTGACGAGCGCGCGCCGCGCGCCGGGCTCAGAAGGTCTCATGGTGGCGGTTGCGCGTGATGTCGGCTTCGACCATCATCCGGCACAGTTCCTCGAGCGTCGTCTTCGGGGCCCAGCCGAGCTTGTCCTTCGCCTTGTCCGCGCAACCGATCAGCAGATCGACTTCGGCGGGGCGGTAGAACTTCGGATTCACCGACACGAGCACGTTGCCCGTCGCCGTGTCGATGCCGCGCTCGTCCTCGGCCTTGCCGCTCCATTCGAGCTGGTAGCCGGCCGCCGCGAACGCCATCCGCACGAAATCGCGGACCGTCTCGGTGCGGTTCGTCGCGAGCACGTAGGTATCGGGCCTGTCCACCTGCAGCATTCGCCACATCCCTTCGACGTACTCGAGCGCGAAGCCCCAGTCGCGCTTCGCATCCATGTTGCCGAGCTCGAGCCGGTTCGCCTTGCCGAGCTTGATCTTCGCGACGGTGTCGGTGATCTTGCGCGTGACGAACTCGCGCCCGCGCAGCGGCGATTCGTGATTGAACAGGATCCCGCTCGAGCCGAAGATGCCGTACGACTCGCGATAGTTGACCGTCGTCCAGTGCGCGAACAGCTTCGCGACGCCGTATGGGCTGCGCGGATAGAACGGCGTGCTCTCGGTTTGCGGAATCGCCTGCACCTTGCCGAACATCTCCGAGGTCGACGCCTGGTAGTAGCGGGTCTTCGGGTTCACAATGCGGATCGCCTCGAGCAGGTTCAGCGCGCCGAGGCCCGTGACTTCGGCCGTCGTCGCCGGCTGGTCGAACGATACGCCGACGAAGCTCTGCGCGGCGAGGTTGTACAGCTCGTCCGGCTGCGTGCGTTCGATGAGGCGCAGGCTCGAGCCGAGATCGGTCAGGTCGTGCTCGACGAGCGTCAAGTTCGGATGCTTGTCGACGCCGAGTTCGGCGATGCGCCAGAAGTTCACCGAGCTCGTGCGGCGATACGTGCCGACGACTTCGTAGCCCTTGTCGAGCAGAAGCTTCGTCAGATAAGCGCCGTCCTGGCCCGTTATCCCGGTGATGATCGCCTTGCGTGCTTGGGTCATTGCGGTTTCCTAATCGAACGATGGAGTGAATCGGATCATGCGGATGCGCGCGCGGCGCCCGCGAGCGCCGGCCGGGGCGCGCCGCGCGTCAGGCGCCGCTCGAAGCCGTACCAGCTCGCGCTCGCGTACCCGAGCGTGATGGCGAACGCGAGCGCGGCCGTCAGGTAGCGGTTCAGATGCAGCGGCCAGAGCGCGTACAGCACGCTCAGGTGGACGAGATAGATCGTGTAGCTGACGGTGCCGACATAGACGAGCGCGGGATTCGTCAGCACGCGCTGCACGAGGCCGCGCCCGCGCAGCGCGATCACGACGATCGACGTGCACAGCACGAGCGACACGCTGTAGAGCGTCGCATTGGAGAGGGGCGTGTTTGCCGCGCGAAAGCGCGGGAACGACAAATGCAGCCACGCGAGCACCGCGAGCGCCGCGCAGGCGGCCGCGATCGCCGCGCCGTAGTACGGCTCGAGCGCGCGCCGGTCGCGGCGCAGCGCGACGGCGAGGAGCGCGCCCGCGGCGAGCAGGTCCATCCGGAACGGCGTCAGGTAGTAGATCGGCCAGAACGAATCGAACCACGGCGTCGCGAGCGCGCGCAGAAGCGGCGCCGCGACGATCAGCGCGGCCGCGACCCACGCGAGCGCGCGCGCCGGAACGAGCAGCACGACGAACGGCCAGAAGATGTAGAACTGCTCCTCGACGGCGAGCGACCACAGCACGTTCAGGCTGTCGTGCCCGATGCTGCCGAGCGACAGCCCGATATTCGTCGAGAAGAACGCATACCAAGGCCAGTGCCTCGCCCATTCGACGCCGAACAGGATCGACGACACGACGAGCAGCAGCAGATACGGCGGCAGGATGCGGCGCACGCGGCGCGCGTAGAAATAGCCGAAGTACGACGCGCCGCGCGCCTTGCGCTCGAGCAGGATGCCGGTGATGAGCAGGCCGCTCAGCACGAAGAAGAGGTCGACGCCGATCCACAGCGGGGCCTTCAGCGCATGCTGGAAGAACACCGCGAGCACGGCGAGCGCGCGCAGGCCATCGAGCTGGACGATGCGGCCGGCGTGGGCGGGCGGGGCAACGAGCGTATCGCGAGTCATCGGGCACGGGGGCGAACGACGACGATCCGGCGCCGGCCGCGCATTGCGCTTTCTGCGCGCTCGCTCCGAATCGTTGTGCATCCGCTGAAATAAATGAAAGATCGAGTCGAAATCGATTCTAGGGAAAAGAAATCGGCAAAAAAACGCGCCGAGATTCGTTCGATTTTTTCCGCAAGCGGCGCGGCGGCCGCATTCACGGGGCGCGGCGAGCGAATTCGGCGTGGCATTCGACCCCGATCGCCTTGGCCGCGCATGCTGCGGCGCGGCATTTTCTACGCGTCCGCGCGGGTGCCGCCGGTCGTTCTTGCCGGCGCGCGGCCATGCGAAACGATTCGATTTGATCATTCGATACATTCTTGCGCGTCGAAATATCCGCAAATATTTCCAAATTTCTTGTGAATATTTTTGCTTGTAACCTGCTTCGCATCGTTTGAAACCTATTTTGCGATGCATGCATGCGTCGCAAACGCACGAGCGTTTCGCGCGTCGGGCTCGCTGGTGGCCGGGCGCGCCGGCGTCTCGTCACGGTCGAAGGGAGAAGCGTCTTGCGACGTTTGATGCGAATGGGAGTGGCGGTGTGCGCGGCGGCGACGCTCGCGGGCGCCGCGCGAGCGGAGAACGTGCTGCCCGCGACGACGTCGTGGATCGGCAATACCTATGGCTACGGCGACGGCACGTGGACGCAGATCGACATTCGCGCGATCGCGGTCACGCCCGACGGCAAGGTGTATACGAACGCGCCGTGGGACGAGAGCGGCGCGGAGGCGAGCGTCTATCAGGACGGCAAGATGCTCGGCTTCGCGGGCGGCACGCACGGCTGGGGCAACGCGGGCGGCAGCGCGATCGCGGTGAACAGCCGTTATGCGTACGTCGCGATCGCGGTCGGCAACGAGAAGGGCCGGCTCGTCGCGCCGGGCATCTGGCCGGACAAGGGCCGGCAGTGGTACGGCATCTCGCGCCGCGAGATCGGCGATGTGAAAGAGGCCGCGCCGTTTCGCAGCGCGAAGGCGGGCGACGCGCGCGCGAAGCTCGCGGCGAGCTTCCTGATGGTCAACGACGTGCCGACCGACACGCACGCGGAAGTCGCCGGGCTCGCCGCGAACGACAACGCACTGTACGCGACCGATCCGCTGCACGACACCGTCAACGTGTACGACGCGCAGACGATGCAGAAGAAAGGCGCGTGGAGCGCGCGCGAGCCGGGCCGGATCGCGCTCGCGGCCGACGGCACGCTGTGGTTGTTGACCGACACGCGCAACGGGCCGGCGAAGCTCGCGCACGTGCGGCCCGACGGCCGCGCGATCGACGACGCGCCCGAGCTGCCGTCGGGCGTCGACGCCGTCGACGTCGCGACCGACGCGAAGGGCCGCGTGCTCGTCGCCGACAATGGCGCGCGCCAGCAGATCCTGATCTTCTCGAAATCGGCCGAAGGCGGCTACGCGATGAGCGGCGCGCTCGGCGAGCGCGGCGGCATCTTCTCGGGCTACGCGGGCCGGCCGGGGCCGCAGCGCTTCAACGGGCTGACGGGCGTCGGCGTCGATCGCGCGGGCAATGTGTATGTGGCGACGAACGGCATCGGCCCGCGTCACGGCACGATCGGCGCGGGGCTCGGCAGCACGCTCGAGAGCTATGCGCCCGACGGCCGGCTGCGCTGGCAGGTGCAGGGCCTGTTGTTCGTCGACGGCGCGTGGATCGATCCGGGCCGGCCGAACAGCGTCTACACCGGCAACAAGCGCTTCGAGCTCGATCTGTCGAAGCCCGTGGGCAAGGAATGGAAATATGCGGGATTCCTGTCGAATCGCTTCAAGTATCCGGACGATCCGGTGTTCAACACCGATCAATGGCCGGGAATGCCGTTCGCGCGCAAGGTCGCGGGCCGCACGTTCCTGTACCTGACCGACATGTACGCCGATCATCTGAAGATCTATCGCTTCGATCCGAAGCGCGACGGCGAGACGGCGATTCCGTCGGGGCTGCTCGCGGGGCGCGCGCGGCCCGTCGACAAGGTGCCGAACCGGCCTCCGGGCGGCGACTGGATCTGGCGCGACGCGAACGGAAACGGCCGCTTCGACGAAGGCGAATTCGAGCTGAACACGACCGGCAAGGGCATGGCGGGCGGCTGGGGCTGGTGGGTCGACACGAACGGCGACATCTGGCGCACGAGCGACACGCGCGGCATCCGGCGCTTTCGCTTCGGCGGGCTCGACAAGGCCGGCAACCCGATCTACTCGTACGACAAGCTGACGACGTACCCGACGCCCGCGCCGTTCACCGAGCTGCGCCGCGCGCTGTACGACGCGTCCGCGGACACGCTGTACGTGACGGGCTACACGGCCGACGCGGCGCGCGTCGGCGGCCTGTCGAAGGAGGTGGGGCGCGTGCTCGTGCGTTTCGACAAGTGGTCGAGCGGCTCCCCCGTCGTGCGCTATCAGGTTTCGCTGCCGTGGCAGCTCGACGCGAAGCCGATCTTCACGCTGATCGGGCTGACGCTCGAGGGGCGCTATCTGTTCGGCGTCGAGCCGGTCGGCACGGTGCACGTGTACGACAAGGACAACGGCCGCGAGCTCGGCGTGATCAAGCCGGGGCCGGAGGTCGGGCGCGCGTCCGGCTGGGTCGACGTGCCGTTCGGGATCAGCGCGTACCGGCGCGAGAACGGCGAGTACCTGATCTTCGTCGAGGAGGACGCGCGCGGCAAGGTGATGATGTATCGATGGAGGCCGCAATGACCGGCGCGGGAGCGACGGCGGGCGCGAACGGAGCGGGGCGGCGCGACCATGGATAAAGGCATGCTGAAGAACGTCGCGATCAATTTCTTCGGATTGATCCTGCCGACCTTCGTGTCGCTCGTGACGGTGCCCGCGTACATCAAGGCGCTCGGCGTCGAGCGTTACGGCGTCGTGAGCCTCGTGTGGACGCTGATCGGCTATTTCGGGATTCTCGATCTCGGGATGAGCATGGCCGCGCAGAACCACATCTCGAAGGCGCTCGCGGGCGGCGACGCGAAAGAGAGCGCGCGCGTGTTCTGGAGCGCGTTCTGGCTGAACCTGGCCACGGGCGTCGCGGGCGGCCTGCTGATCTACTTCGGCGCGTTCATGTACACGGCGTACTTCACGAAGGTGTCGGCCGAGCTGCAGCACGAGGTGTATCTCGCGCTGCCGTGGCTCGCGCTCGCGATTCCGCTCGCGAACGTGTCATGGGTGTTCGCGGGCGCGATCAACGGCGCCGAGCGTTTCGGCGTGTTCAACACGAACCAGACGATCGGCACGTTCCTGTTCCAGTTGATGCCGCTCTTCGCCGCGTGGCTCGTCGCGCCGACGCTGCAGGTCGTGCTCGCGGCCGCGGTGGGCGCGCGCCTCATCGCGGCGGTGATGCTCGGCGCGGCCAGCATGAAGGTGCTCGGCATCCGCAGGATCGAGCCGCCGCAGCTCGGCACCGCGAAGGGGCTCTTCAACTTCGGCGGCTGGATGCTGATCGCGAGCATGACGGGCATGATCGCCGACACGCTCGACCGCGTGATGCTCGGCGCCGGGCTCGGCGCGAAGTACGTCACGTATTACACGGTGCCGCAGAACCTCGTCACGCGCCTGAACATGCTGCCGAACGCGCTCGTGCGCACGCTGTTCCCGCGGCTGTCGGCCGTCGGCCGCGATCACGCGGACACGCTCGTCAAGCAGTCGCTCGAATTCCTGAACGGCGTGTTCACGCCGATCGCGATCGCCGCGGTCTTCGCGCTCGGGCCGTTTCTCACGCTGTGGGTCGGCCGGGATCTCGCGGAGCTGTCGGCGCCCGTCGGGCGCGTGCTCGTGATCAGCGTGTGGCTCGTCGGCCAGGCGAGCGTCACGCGCATCCTGATCCAGTCGCAGGTGAACCCCGCGCGCGCGGCGGCCGCGGGCCTCGTGCAGATGCCGTTCTTCGTCGGCGCGCTGTGGGTCGGCATCCACCATTTCGGGCTGATCGGCGCGGCGGTGGTCGTCGCGGCGCGCGCGCTCGTCGATTACGGCGTGCTGCTGTATCTGTCCGCGATCCGGATGCGCGCGATCGCGCTCGACATGTTCGCACACCTCGCGTTCCTGCTCGCGAGCCTGTACGTCGCGCATGCGCTGCCGGGCCTCGCCGCCGCGATCGCCGCGTGCGCGGCCGCGGTCGCGCTGAATGTCGGCTGGTCGATCACGATGACGCCCGGCATGCGCGCGCTCGCGCGCAGCGTGCTCGTGCGTCTGAACCCGAGGAAGAGCGTATGAATCGCGATCTTGCAGAACATCCGTTGCAGCGCGCCGCGACGTTTCAGGACGTCGAGCGCGCCGCGCGCGACGCGCGCATCGCCGATGCGCCGCCCCCCGCGCATCGCGCGCGCGATGCGGCGCGGCCGCTGCGCGTCGCGGTCGTCCACGACTGGCTCGTCACCTACGCGGGCGCCGAGCGCGTGCTCGAGCAGATCGTCGCGTGCTTTCCGGACGCGGACCTGTTCGGTCTCGTCGATTTCCTCGACGACCGCACGTTCCTGCGCGGCAAGCCGGTCACGACGTCGTTCATCCAGAAGCTGCCGTACGCGCGCACGAAGTACCGCAGCTACCTGCCGCTGATGCCGCTCGCGATCGAGCAGCTCGACGTATCCGCGTACGATCTCGTGATCTCGAGCAGCCACGCGGTCGCGAAGGGCATCCTGACCGGGCCGGACCAGGTGCACGTGAGCTACGTGCATTCGCCGATCCGCTACGCGTGGGATCTCCAGCATCAGTACCTCGAACAATCGCAGCTCACGCGCGGCGTCAAATCGGCGCTCGCGCGGCTGATCCTGCATTACATCCGCAACTGGGACGTGCGCACGTCGAATTCGGTCGACCGTTTCGTCGCGAACTCGGCGTTCATCGCGCGGCGCATCCACAAGGTCTATCAGCGCGACGCGGCGATCGTGTTTCCGCCCGTCGACGTCGACGCGTTCACGCTGTCGATGAAGAAGGAAGACTTCTATCTGACCGCGTCGCGGATGGTGCCGTACAAGAAGATCGACCTGATCGTCGACGCGTTCGCGCAGATGCCGGAGCGCCGGCTCGTCGTGATCGGCGACGGGCCGGACATGCGCAAGATCCGCGCGAAGGCCGCGCCGAACGTCGAGATCATGGGCTATCAGCCGTTTTCGGTGTTGCAGGACCGGATGCGCCGCGCGAAGGCGTTCGTGTTCGCGGCCGAGGAGGATTTCGGGATCTCGGTCGTCGAGGCGCAGGCATGCGGCACGCCCGTGATCGCGTTCGGCAAGGGCGGCGCGCTCGAGACGGTGCGCGACGCGGCGTCGCACGAGCGGCCGACCGGCGTGTTCTTCGACGAGCAGAGCGCGCGGGCGATCGTCGCCGCGGTCGACGATTTCGAGCGCGCGCCGGCGCGCTTCAAGCCGGAGGATTGCCGCGCGAACGCCGAGCGGTTCTCCGCTGCGCATTTCCGGCGGCGCTTCGTCGCGCAGATCGACGCGCTGCTGCCGAACGCGCAGGCGCGCGCGAAGCTGGCGGGCGCGGCGCAGCCGGCCGGCCGCGCGTCGCTCGCGGCGCGCGGCCTGAAGGCGCTCGTGCTCGATCAGAGCGGCGTGCTGGGCGGCGCCGAGCTGTCGCTGCTCGAGATCATGAAGCACCTGCGCGATTCGGCCGACGTCGTGCTGTTCGACGACGGGCCGTTTCGCGCGGCGCTCGACGAAGCGGGCGCGCGGGTCGACGTCGTCGGCCAGCGCGCGCTCGCGGGCGTGCACAAGCAGGGCGGCGTGTCGCTGCGCGCGGCGGGCAGCCTGCTCGCGCTCGTGCGCGAAGTCGCGCGTCGCGCGCGCGACGCCGACGTGATCTACGCGAACACGCAGCGCGCGATGGTGGTGGGCGCGCTCGCCGGGCGGCTCGCGCGCAAGCCGGTGGTCTGGCATCTGCGCGACATCGTGAGCGAAGCGCACTTCGGCCCGAAGCAGCGGCTCGCGATCAAGCAATGCGCGCGGCTCGGCGTGACGCGCGTGATCGCGAACTCGGACGCGTCCGCGCGGGCGTTTCTCGAATTGACGGGCTTCGAGCGGCGCGCGGTGCAGGTCGTCTTCAACGGCATTTCGGCCGAGCCCTTCGTCGCGCTGGAACCGGTCCGCCAGGCCGCGCTGCGCGTGCGCTTCGGGCTGCCCGCCGATGCGTGGATCGTCGGCTCGTTCAGCCGGCTTGCGCACTGGAAAGGGCAGCACGTGCTGCTCGAGGCGGCGCGGCTCTATCCGGACATGCACGTCGCGCTCGTCGGCGCGCCGCTCTTCGGCGAGGACGAGTACGCGGCCGAACTGCGCGGCTTCGTCGCACTGCACGGGCTTGGCGAGCGCGTGCATTTCCTCGGCTTTCAGCGCGACGTCGCCGCTTGCATGAAGGCGGTCGATGTCGTCGCGCACACGTCGATCACGCCGGAGCCGTTCGGCCGCGTGATCGTCGAAGGGATGCTCGCGAAGCGGCCCGTCGTCGCGGCGCGGGCGGGCGGCGTCGTCGAGATCATCGACGACGACGTGAACGGCCTGCTCCGCGAGCCCGGCGACGCGCATGCGCTCGCCGACGCGCTCGCCGCGCTGCGCACCGACGCGGTGCTCTGCGAGCGGCTCGTCGCGAACGGCTACGACACCGCGGTGAACCGGTTCGGCACGCAGACCTACGTCGAGCAGGTCGAGCGGATTCTCGTCGAGACTGCGCGGCGGCGGTGAAACCGGTTTTGTCGTGAGCGCGGGCGCGGCGAGCGGCTGCGGGAATGACTTCGCGGCCGGCGATATCGGCGACCGGATGCCCTGATTGTTGCGTGCTCGTTCACGTTGCTGAACGCCGCGCCCGATGCACACATGCGGCCGTTCATTTCCGGTTGTTTCGTCGACGTCCGGACAAGACGCGCTGTCGGCCGATATCCGAATCCACGTGAGATCCGCAGCGGGTTGCGCGCTTGCGGCAACACCACGTTAAGCCGTTCGTCGCGACGCCGCCGTGCCAATGCGCGATCTGACGGAGGATGAAGCGAGCGTCGGCTGCATGGATTCGTGCCGTGGCGGGCGATCCGGCTCGATTGGCTGTCCTGCCGGTTTCAAGAGGGCGACTGCACGCAGCCGGCTCGCGTGCCGTGAGCCGCGCGCATCGCCCGTCAGACGGGCATCTGCCGCTGCGCGGCCGCCGCGACGGCCCGCTTCGGCTTGAGGCTCGCCGACCAGCGCATCGCCGGCAGCTCGAACATCCGGTAGAACAGGTACGCGACGGGGACGACGGCCGCGATGAACGCGAACGACGGCCAGATCGACAACTGCAGCTCCGAGCGGTACAGCACCGACGCCAGGCACACGAAGAACGGCAGGTGGATCAGGTACAGCGAATAGCTGAAGTCGCCGAACCACGACAGCACCCGCATCGGCACGGACGCGGACACGGGCCGCGCGAGCGCCGCGTACAGATAGCATGCGAAGCCGGCTGCCCATAGCTGAAACGCGCCATACTGCCCGAAATGGAACGCGACGCAGCCGAGCGCGACGCCGGCCGCCGCGGCCGCGTACCAGAGCCGCGACGGCGCCGGCGCAGCGTGCGCGTCGCGTTGCGCGCGGACGTCGGCGATCCACGCGCCGACCGTCCAAGACAGCCAGTACGACGTGAAGAATTGCAGATCGTGCCGTTCGAGCAGCCAGGCCGACACGACGTTGACGAGCGCGATCGCGACGACGACGGGCAGCATCCCGAAGCGGCGTCGCGCCGCGAAGAGGAGCGGATAGATCGCGTAGAACTGCACTTCGAGCGACAGCGTCCACAGCGCGCCGTTCGAGCCGTACGTGTAGCCCGCGACGCCCTGCAGCGACAGCAGGTTGACGACGAACGACGTGAGCCCGATGTCGCGGATCTTGTGGCTGACGGGCTCGAACTGCAGGCTGATCGAATCGAACACGAGCGTCGCGACGAGCGCGGCGAGCAGCACCGGGTAGATGCGCGCGAAGCGGCGCGCCCAGAAGTTCGGCGCGTTGAGCCGGTATGACGGATCGGCGGCGAGCTTGAGCGCCGCGTTGCGATGGATGCAATAGCCGCTGATCACGAAGAAGATCGGCACGCCGGCCGAGCCCCATGCGAACGGAAACGTCAGGTAGCCGGCGATCGCGCTCGGGTCGAGCGAATGGCCATACGTCCGATGGAAGTGCTGCATTCCCACCCACGCGACCTGCCGGCAGTGGAAGTACGCGACAAGCAGCGCGGCGAAGCCGCGCAGCGCGTCGATCAGGTGTTCCTTGTGGTCGGTGGCGCTCGGCCGCGCACCCGACGCCATGCTCGAAGCATTCATGCGATCCGGTTCCTTGCAATGAGAAAGGCGCAAAAGACGCCATTCGATCGTAATCCGCAAGAAATCCGGACGGGAGAATAAAAAAATCGCCTATTGAATAGATGTAATTAAACGTATCCGTTCGTAACGGTTCTCGCGTTGCGGCATGGCGGCAAATTATTTATCGATTTTTTTCTGATAGCTTGAGATCCCATGTCGATTGAAGGAAGGAGTGCGCGATGGACATGCATTGGATTGCAAGCGGCGCCGTATTGCTCGTGATGGCCGTTCTGTCGGCCTATCGGGACGCATTGAAGAACGAGCCGATCAACCGTTTCGGCTTCGGTCGCGGCGGCGCGCCGTATTCGGAGGAATTCGAATAATTGAACGCGCCGGATCGAATCGGTAAATTGTCGCGAAGCACCCGGCGGGTCGGCAAGATCGACCGACTTCGCGGCGATTATCCGAATATGCTTATATCCGGACAACTCTTTCATATTAATGAGAGCAGCGCCGGAGCGAGCGGATCTTTATTCAGATTGATGGGTTGCCGGCGCGTCGAATGCCGAGGCGCACCGTCCGTCGAGCGCAGCCGCGCCCGGCGTGCGCCCCCGACATTTGACGTCCGGCCAATCGTCAACACTTTCGGGATGCGATCATGTTGAAAGTCACCAAAGCCGTGTTCCCCGTTGCCGGTCTCGGCACACGGTTTTTGCCCGCCACCAAGGCGAGTCCGAAGGAAATGCTGCCCGTCGTCGACAAGCCGCTGATCCAGTATGCGGTCGAAGAGGCGATCAATGCGGGCATCACCGAGATGATCTTCGTGACGGGCCGCAGCAAGCGCGCGATCGAAGATCACTTCGACAAATCGTTCGAGATCGAATCCGAGCTCGAGGCGCGCGGCAAGGAAAAGCTGCTCGAGCTCGTGCGCGGCATCAAGCCGAGCCACGTCGACTGCTTCTACGTGCGCCAGCCGGCCGCGCTCGGCCTGGGCCACGCGGTGCTCTGCGCGGAGAAGCTCGTGCACGGCGAGCCGTTCGCGGTGATCCTCGCCGACGATCTGCTGCACGGCGACCAGCCGGTGCTCAAGCAGCTCGTCGACGTCTTCAACCACTATCACAGCTCGGTGATCGGCGTCGAGACGATCGAGCGCGAGGACAGTCGCTCGTACGGCGTCGTCGAGGGCCGCGAGTGGGAAGAGGACATCATCAAGCTGTCGGGCATCATCGAGAAGCCGGCGCCCGAGCATGCGCCGTCGAATCTCGGCGTCGTCGGGCGCTACGTGCTGATGCCGAGCATCTTCGAGCATCTGCGCAAGATCAAGCCGGGCGCGGGCGGCGAGCTGCAACTGACGGACGCGGTGCAGTCGCTGCTGACCGAGGAGCAGGTGCTCGCGTACCGCTACTACGGCACCCGCTTCGACTGCGGCAGCAAGCTCGGCTATCTGAAGGCGACGGTCGAGCTCGCGCTCCAGCATCCGGAAGTGGGCCGCGAATTCGAGGCGTACCTGCGCAACTGCCTGCCGGTGCTCGCCGCGGTCGCTTAGCATCCCTGTCTTTTGACGTCCAAGGTGTGTGGTGGTTGTTCCGTTGGCCCCGGTTCTCGCGAGCCGGGGCATTTTTGTATCCGGACGGAGCGGAGCGAGGCGGGAAGGCGCTCGCCGCGGCACGCGCCCATGCTCCGGCGCGCCGGTCAGCGCGCGGCCGGACGTTCGCTCGGCGCGAACCGGCGGCGCAGCGCGGCGTCGAGCGGCTTCTTGTAGTCGAGCACGCGCTTTTCCAGGTACTGCCACGACAGATGTGCGAGCAGCACCGCGAGCAGGAATTGCAGGATTTCGGGCAGCAGTTCCTGCAGCGCGAGCGGAACGCGCAGCCGTTCGTAGAGGCCCGGCATCACGCCGATGCGCTCGGGAATCAGGTTGTGGAACAGATAGAACCCGTAGCTGATCGTGCCGAGGTACGCGAGCGGCGCCTGCTCGAGCAGCGAGACGGCCGGATGTTCGGGACGGCTCACGATCCAGAACAGCAGGATGGCGATCGACACGCCAAGGCCGATGTCCGCGACGCCGCCCGCCGTCGCGGAAAGCGGTGCGGCCCATAGCGCGAGCGTCGCGCAGAACGCGGCGCCCGCCGCGCCGATCCACGGCATCAGCGCGCCCGCGACGCCTTCGGGCGCCGCCGCGCCGCCGCTGCGCAGGATTGCGCCGATGCCGCCGAGCGCGATCAACGCGAAATTCCACGGCGAAAACGCGTAAATGAGCACGGGCGACGCGTGCTGCAAATAGAGCAGCAGATGCGCGGCGGCGGCGAGCGCGACGGTCGCGGCGCAAATCGCGAGATGGCGCGATGCGCGGGTGGCGAGCAGCACGATCGGCGCGATCAGGTAGAACTGCTGCTCGACGGCGAGGCTCCAGAAGTGCGACGTGCTGCCCGGCCAGCCCTCCTTGACGACGCCGATCCAATAGTCCGATAGAAACACCGCGTGCCAGCGCAGCCCGAGATCGACGTCGTGCTGATAGAGATGGCGATGCGCGATCGCGATCGCGGCGAGCAGCAGGTAGTAGACGGGCAGGATGCGCAGCGCGCGCTTGCCCGCGAACAGCCAGAACGCGTAGCGGCGGCACGACGTGCCGCGCTCGATCGCGAGCCGGCTGCGGTGCAGCTCGCCGACGATCAGGAAGCCGCTGATGAGGAAGAACGTCCAGACGCCGATCTGGCCGACGTCGACCGCGCCGAAGTGCGCGCGGTGCGACAGGAAGACGAGTGTGACGGCGACGGCGCGCAGGCCGTCGAGCCCTCTCACGTGTTTGACTGCGCGCATTCCAGGTCCCAAGCGATGCGATGCCGACGGACAGTATAGGAATGCAAATGTCGAACATAATTCGCTCGGGCGATTCGATATGCGACGTAAAACCGCTGCGCGCGCGGGCCGAAACGACATCCGTAGTCAGCGGCGCGCAACAAAACCTGCGGGAAACCCGCGGATAACGCATAAAAGTGCTGCACGAAGCGGCGCGGCGCTTGTAGAATCCGGCGTTGAAGCTCGCATGTCGCGCGCTTCGTGTATCCAACGACCACACCTGGTAGGAGAAACATGGCGACTTCCGCAAAAAAGGTGGCTAAGAAGGCTGCCGCACCGGCCAAGAAAGTGGCTGCCAAAAAAGCAGCGCCCGCGAAGAAAGTAGTGGCGAAGAAGGCTGTCGCGAAGGCGCCCGCCGCTCCGACGCCGCTCAAGGACAAGTTCACGAAGGCTTCGCTCGCGACGCACATCGCCGAGCGCGCAGCCATCGAAGTGAAGGCTGTCAAGGCAGTGCTCGCGGCACTCGAGAACGTCGTGCTGGGCTCGGTCCACAAGAAGGGCGCAGGCGAGTTCACGCTGCCGGGTCTGCTGAAGATCACGGCGCAAGCCGTGCCGGCGAAGAAGAAGCGCTTCGGCAAGGACCCGTTCACGGGCGAAGAGCGCTGGTTCCCGGCGAAGCCGGCCAGCGTGCGCGTGAAGGCTCGCGCGCTGAAGAAGCTGAAGGATGCGGCAGCGTAAGGACGGCGTGCGGTTTGCCGGAATCGTCCGGTAGCTGCGACAGTCCGAAAAAATCCCCGCGTGCGCGAGCGCGCGGGGATTTTTTTGTCCGCGTGCGGGCGGAGCGCAGCGTGCGGTTGCGAACGCAAGGCGCGTGGCGTGATGACGAGCGTCGATCGGGAATGCTCGCGGCAACGTAGTGAGATGTACGTTTCTCGTTTGCCGTCGAACGATGGACCGATGCGGTTGCGGTGCGACGAGATGTCACCGCGCGATACGCGATGCGCGCGGAGTCGCTGACGTTCGAGCGAGCGGCCGCGGCAGCCGCACGGCGATCGATGACTCGCCGCATGAAGGTGCGGGTTCATTTTGAGAGGGCGCACGGACTGATACGCCGGCACAGGCGTTCAAATTCGCATTCGCTGGGGCAGCGGCGTCATGCTGGATGATCGGGAGGCCGATGCGACGCGTCGACGATGCTTCCTGCACGATCCCGAAGCGATCGACCAGTCGTCGACGACGTTCGTCCTTGCCGAGCCTTGGGCGCGTCGAACAGGCCGGCCCGGGGCAGAGGCGTTGCCGAAGCCTTCGGAGCGCGCGTAGCGCCCGCTATGCGGCTCCGCGCGCATGGTCCGCACGCGGCGTCCCGCGCGATGTCGTCGATCGGTCGCCGCCTCGCGATTCACGCGTCACGCACGGCGCACGCATCACAAAAAAGCCAGCCTGGCGCATCTGCGCCAGGCTGGCTTTGCGGTTGCGGCCGGCGACGCCCGAAGGCGCCGGCGAGCCGCGCGTCGCGGCTGCGCTTAGAACTTGTGGCGCAGGCCCAGCGCGACCATCTCTTGCGACTTCGTACCGTTGACGCTGTACGAGCCAATCGACGCTTGCGCCGATTGCGTCGTCGTCGCATCGACGCGCTGTGTGCCGCTCGCGTGCTGGTATGCACCCGCGAGGTAGACGTCCGTGCGCTTCGACAGTGCGTAGTCCGCGCCGATCGACACCTGGTGGTACTTCGCGTCCGTGTCGCCGCTCGCCTTCGTGTACGCGTAGCCGAGGCCGAGCAGCAGTGCCGGCGTGGCCTGGTACGTCGCGAAGCCGCGGCCCGTGTTGTACTTCTCTGTCGACGAGAAGCCCGAGAAGCCGTCCGGCTTGTATTGCGCGTTGCTGTAGCCGAGGCCGACCGTAACCGGGCCGAACACGTACTGGCCAGCCACCTGTGCGATGCCGATCGACTTCGCGCTTGCGTAGCCGGAGTTGATCGCGCCGTCGAAGATCGCGTCGGACGAACCGCTCCACGTCGTGCGCACGCCGCTCGCCGGCGACGGGTTCGACGTGTAGAAATAACCGGCTGCGACGCCGATCGGGCCGTTGTTGTACGCCGCCGCCGCCGACCACGTCTGGCCTTGGCCCGCCGCACCCGCAATGCCGCTGAAGCCATACAGCGCTTCGAACTGGAAGCCCGCGAACACAGGCGACGTGTACTTGACCGTGTTGTTCACGCGCAGGCTGTTGTCGTTGTTGTCGACATCGCCAGGGGTGGCGAACAGGCTGCCGAAGTAGTTGTCTGCCGTGAGCGGCTGCACCAGGTCGACGAGCGGATCGTACTGGCGGCCGAGCGTCACCGTGCCGTATTGATCGCTTTGCAGACCGACGAACGCCTGGCGGCCGAACATGCGCTTGCCCTGGCTGAGCGTGCCGTCATTCGAGCTGAAGCCGTTTTCCAACTGGAAGATCGCCTTCAGGCCGGCGCCGAGATCCTCGGTGCCCTTCAGGCCCCAGCGGCTGCCTTGCAGATTGCCGCTGCCCATCAGCCATGCGTTGTTGGCCTTGCCATCGTTACCATGAACATAAGTGATCGACGTATCAATCACGCCATACAGCGTGACGCTGCTTTGAGCCTGGGCTGCACCGGCTGCGCCCAGCAGCGCGAGCGAGAGGGTAGACAGAGCGAGTTTCTTCATCGAGTTATTTCTCCACGCGAGTGAGTCGTTATTTGTTGCGGATTGGAGAATAGCGCACTGCACCAGACGCAAGAAATCCAAAAAAATAAAGTGTCTCAAAAAGGTGACAGCGATGGAAAGTCGTTTTATATCAATCACATAAACGACTATTTCGATTCGAGGAACACTGGCCGATTGCTGCGTTGCGATTGTTGTGGGAACAAGTATCTTGCTCGCGGAGGGGAGGGTTTTCGGGCGGTTTACGCAACAAAAACAGGGTGGGCAAACGTTTGCGGATGTGCGGCCGGCCAGCATGGCGACAATCGTGCGCTCGAACGCCGCGACGTGATGCGGCTCGACGCACGCCTGCACCTTTCCGCTCTTGACACGCGGCATGCCGAGCCGGATGTTTGCTCGCGCGCAACAACCGGAAAGGCCGGCGTAAGGCGCGGGCGGCTTCCTGATGCGCTCGCCGGGCGCGTCAGTCGTGCGGGCTGTCGCGCGCCGGCGTCGCATCGGCTTGCGGCGCGGCCGCGTTCGATGTGCGCGCCGCGCCGCGCGCCGCCGCGAATTCCGCGCCGAGCAGCAGCACCGCGGCCGAGAAGTACAGCCACATCAGCAGCACCGCGAACGATCCCGCGGCGCCGAACGCGCTCGCGGTGCCCGCGTGCGCGAGATACAGCGCGAAGAGCTTCTTGCCCGCCGAGAACAGCACGGCGGAGACGATGCCGCCCGTCATCGCGTCGCGGTTCGACACGCGCGCGTCCGGCAGGAATTTCATCAGCGTGCCGAATGCGAACGCGAGCACCGCGATGCCGATCGAGAACTGCAGCAGGTTGCCGATCGCGACGTATGGCGACGCGCCCCACAGCCAGCGGCCGATGAACGTGATCGCGGTGTCGAGCACGAGCGACACGATCAGCAGGAACGCGACGCCGAGCACGAGCCCGAACGAGATCAGCCGCACCCGCACGAGACCGAGCACCGACGACGCGCGTGTTTCGGTCGCGGGCCAGATCACGCTGAGCGCGGTGTTCAGCGATGCGAACGTCGCCGACGCGCCGATCGCGAGCATCGCGAACGAGATCAGCGCCGCGGTGCCGCCGCGGCTGCCGCTGCGATGCGCGTTCTCGACGATCGTCTGCACGCCGGCCGCCGCCTCGTTGCCGATCAGCTCGTGCACGTGGCTGAACACCTCGCCGCGCGCGGCGTCGGCGCCGAAGAACCAGCCGGCGACCGCGATCACCATCACGAGCGTCGGCGCGAGCGAAAACGCCGAATAGAACGCGATGCTCGCCGCCATCGCGGCGCAGCGATCGGCGGAGAAGCGCTTGAACGCATCGAGCGCCCAGTTGACGTTGTGACGGACGAGCTTTTGCCGTTGTTGCGGGATCAAGGATTTCATGGGTTGCGCATACGGGCGCGAGCATCGCGCGCCGGGGTCGTTTGCCGTTTTTGCGTCGGACGCCGCCTGATCAGAAAAGTTTACTCAATCCGGCGAAGCAGGGCGACGACGTGCGGCGGCTGCGGCTGCGGCTGCCGCGCGCGGCGCCGTTCAGTCGGGCTCCGGCAGATCGAGGCGCTCGACGTCGCCGTTATCGGGTGTCGCGCTCTCATGGAACAGATCGCCGAGATACTGGCCGAGCTCGTCGGCTTCGAGAAAATCCGGAATGACGAAATGCGCGGGACGGCGCTTGCCGTCCGCGCCGGGGTAGAACGGCACCCAGCGGTCCTGCGCGCGCTCGACCAGGATCTGCTTGCCGAACACGTTGAAACGATGTGTGGTCATGCGCAGGCTCCCGAGGGATCGGTGCTTCGGTGGCGTGCGTCCGGAGGCGGGCCGCGCGAACGACCGTGTGCCCGGCGGCTCGCGCATGCGCCGGCCGAACGCGGCCGTAAGGCGACATTAGCAGAAAACCGCGCCGCACGGCATTCGAGGCGTCCGGCGGCATCGACGGCGCGGCGCCGCTCGGTCGCGCATCGCGCCACCGAGCGAGCGCCGGCGATTGCCGGTATGCTCCTTTTCACCGCCTTGTTATGCTCAGGCCGCCGCAGGCCGATGCCGACCATGACCGACACCTCCCGCTTCCGAAATCCGATCCGCAGCGAAGTCGATCTCGACGCGAACGGCAAGCACGCCGGCTATCTGCGCGTGCCGCACTCGGTCCATCGTTCGGCGTACGGATGGATTCCGGTGCCGATCGTGTCGATCCGCAACGGCAGCGGCCCCGTCGTGCTCGTGATGGCGGGCAACCACGGCGACGAGTACGAAGGCCAGATCGTCGTGTCGCGAGTCGTGCGGGAGATCGACGCGGCGCAGGTCGCCGGGCAACTGATTTTCCTGCCGATGGCGAATTTCCCGGCGGCGGACGCGGGCTCGCGCGTGTCGCCGATCGACGGCGGCAATCTGAACCGCAGCTTTCCCGGCGATCCGGCCGGCGCGCCGACCGCCGTGATCGCTCACTACATCGAGCACACGCTGCTGCCGCGCGCGCAGTATCTGGTCGATCTGCATTCGGGCGGCAGCTCGCTCGTCTATCAAGGCGGCAACATGCTCGCGCTCGAGCCGCGCGACGCGGCCGAGCGCGCGCGTGTGCGGGCGCTGCTCGCCGCGTTCGGGCTGCCGCGCGCATTCCTGCATGCGCCGAATCCGGTGCACGCGTCGTCGGCCGCGCGCAGGCAGGGCGCGATCTCGATCCTGACCGAGCTGGGCGGCGGCGGCATGTCGGACCCGGCGCTGATCCGCGACGCCCGTCGCGGCCTGCTGCATTTCCTCGGCTTCGTCGGCGCGCTGCACGGCCCGCTCGTGCCGGACAGCCCGCCCGCGACGACGCGTTTCATGCGGGTGAGCGGCGCGCATCACTATGTGTACGCATACGACAAGGGCCTCTACGAGCCGCTCGTCGAGCTCGGCGCGCGCGTGCGCGCGGGGCAGCCGGCCGCGCTGATCCATTTTCCCGATACGCCGCTGCGCGAGCCCGTCATGCAGTGCTTCGCGAGCGACGGCGAAGTCGTTTGCAAGCGCGTGCCCGCGCAGGTGCGGCGCGGCGACTGTCTGTTCCAGCTCGCGGAAGACGACGCGCCGGCGTGATCGCGCGGACTTGTGCGTCCGGGCGAGCATTGCGACGCGAATGCGTTGTGGAGGGCGCGCGACGAGGCCGGCGTCTCAACGGCGCGCCATGCATCGCGAAGCGCCGTGGCGTCTTGCGCCGGGCGGTTGAGGCGAGTGCCCGTGACGGATTGCGTGACGAGGCGTGCATCGCGAATCGCTGGCTTCCGGCAGCGAACCGCATGCTACGCCCCGTGCCTCGCGCGCAAGCGCGGGGCACGGTCGCACGGTAGTCGGCACGCGGCTTTCAACGAGCGCTGTCTTTCTTTTCCGGAGCCGCGACGTTTGCAGATATTGAAACGGCTGTCGACGGGCGGCGCATCAGGCGGAGCGCGCGATGCGGTTCCGGCGCCGACGAGCGCTCGTCCGTGGCGAAGCTGTACGGCGGCCATGGGCCGGACATATAGAGCGGAAAGGCGGTCTCGCGCGCCGCTTGCCGACATCGATCGACGAAGTCGTCGAGCGTCGTTTGCCGAACGAGAAAACTCAGGCTCACGAAGCCTTCCACCAGCCCGTCGAACCGCCAGTCGCGGTACAGGTTCCGAAGCACCGCCGCGATGCGTTCCCCGTGCGACCGCGCGACGGAGTTTGGCGCGCCGCGAGCGGCAAGATAGGCGTGGCCGGGACCACCTGCCTGCGGCCGAGGCTGTGCGCGCGGCGCTTCGGGAAGCCGGAATCGCAGCCCCATTTCCACGCAGCCGTCGATTCGCTGCAACAGATCCCGATACATGTCGCTTTCGTCGTCGAGCCAGTCGCGCACGGCTTGCTTGCTGTCGAGGCAAGTGGGAAAGCGCATCGGCACGATGGCGCCGTGCCGGAAGAGCGCGGCCACGGTCTGGCCGAAGTCGAGTGCCGACGGTATCGTCGCGGACGGCGCCCGAGGATGTTCCGAGACGATGGTGCGCAGATGCGCGCCGTCCACGATTTCGAGCCGCGCGCCGGCCACCCCCGGCGGCAGCGTGATGGAGCGCTTCGGTGTCAGCACGGCGTAGGTCAGCCAGACCATGTCGTCTCTTCGGTGAGCGGGGCGCAAAAGCTGTACGGCGGCCATGGTCCCGAAAAGTCGAAATGCAATCCCCACGTGGCGAACTCGGCGTCGATGGCTTCCGCTTGTCGGCGGAATGCCGGGACATCGCGGTTTCGCACGAGGAACGCCCAGTTCGCTACGATTTCGTGCTCCGAATCCGATGCGCGGCACGGCCGGCTGCACATCTCCACCGCGTGGCGCTGCAACCGTGCCGAGATTGGCGGCACGCTCTGCTCGAGCCAGTCGCGCAGGTTTTGCCCGGCCCGCGCCTGAAGCTGTCGCTCGCGCAGATAACGGGCGCCCGCCGTGCGAGCCGCCGATTCCGGCTCGTCGGCGCGAAGCAGCGCGGCTTGCGAGTCGGCGGCCGCCTGCCGATCGAGCCAGCCTTTGACAGCCCACTCCGTCTTGCCCTCGACGTGATCGAGGACGCGGCCGATATGCGCGTGACAGCTTTCCATCAATGCGATGACCCGGCCGGCGCCGGAAAACAGGGTGCCGAACTGAGCCGGAATGACCGGCGAATATCGCATCGTCCACTCGATCGCCGCCGCGTGGACGGCCACCCGGCCAGCGATCCAGGCCGGGTCCGCCAGCCGCCGCTCGGCGTCGGCTCCGGCAAACTCGCTGCGCGACACGTCGCAGAGCACCGCAGCCAGATTTCCCTCGTGCAGCAGTTGCAGCCGCGGCTCGCCCGGCGCTCTCTTGGCCCATGCGGGGGCGAGAGGTTCGGCTCGCGCGAAGCAGAACAGATAAAGGGCGTCGTTCATTGGGTCTGCTTGCGCCGCTGCCTTGCTTCCTGGATCGCATCGGTCAGGTCTGCGGTGCTCAGATGCAGCCGCGCCGGATCGCGGATATCCTCGGCGACCGCGCGCCGCACGGCCGACAGCGCTGCGCGGCGGCACACCGAGGCGATCTCGGCGGCGGAGAACCCGCTGCTTTCCTCCGCCATCCGGTCGCTGGCCACGTCGGCGGCGAGCGGCTTGCGGCGCAGGTGCACGTCGAAAATCTCGCGGCGCGCAGCCGGGTCTGGCAGCGCAATTTCAATGATCTCGTCGAAGCGGCCGGGACGCAGCACGGCCGGATCGAGCATATCGATGCGGTTCGTGGCGGCGAGTACCATCACGCCTTTTAGTTCCTCTATGCCGTCGAATTCGGCCAGAAACTGCGACAACAGACGCTCCGGCACATGCGCGCCGGTTGCGCCTTCGCTGCGCCGGGGGGCAAGCGCATCGATTTCGTCGAAAAACAGCAGGCAGGGCGCCGCGTGCCGTGCTTTGCGGAACACGTCGCGCACGCCTTTTTCCGATTCGCCGATGTATTTCGACATCAACTCCGGTCCTTTGACAGGAATGAAATTGACGCCGCACTCATTGGCCGCGGCCTTCGCGAGCCAAGTCTTGCCGCAACCGGGCGGGCCGACGAGCAGGATGCCCTTGGAAGGCTTGGCGCCCGCACGAGTCAGCAGTTCCGGATACTTGAGCGGCCATTCCAGCGCTTCGATCAACTGCGCCTTCGCGTTGCCGAGGCCGCCGACATCTTCCCAGCGCACGTTGGGAACTTCGACGAAGACCTCGCGGATTGCCGACGGATCGATCTCGGCCAACGCGGACAGGAAATCGTCCATGTTCACGACGAGGCGATCGAGCTGCTCGTAGGAAATCGAGCGCAGGCCGAGATCGAGTGTCGACATGAGACGACGCAGGCAAAGCATTGCCGCTTCTTTGCACAGCGCCTCGAGATCTGCGCCGACGAAACCGTGGGTGATGTCGGCGAGACGATCCAGGTCGACGTCGGCCGCGAGCGGCATGCCGCGACTGTGGATTTCGAGCACCTCGAGACGGCCGTTGCGATCAGGGATCGGAATCGCGATTTCGCGATCGAAGCGGCCAGGCCGGCGCAATGCCGGATCGAGCGTGTTGGGCAGATTGGTGGCGGCGATCACGATGACCTGCTGACGGCCGCTCAATCCGTCCATCAACGCTAGCAGTTGCGCGACCACGCGCTTTTCCACTTCGCCGACGACAGTTTCGCGCTTGGGCGCGATCGCATCCACTTCGTCCAGAAAAACGATGGCGGGGGCCTTGCGCGCGGCTTCCTCGAAGATCTTGCGCAGATGCGCCTCCGATTCGCCGTAGAACTTGTGGATGACTTCGGGGCCGGACACCGAGAAGAAAGCCGCGTCGCATTCGTGTGCGATGGCCCGCGCAATCAGCGTCTTGCCGCAACCCGGCGGGCCGTACAGCAATACCCCTTTGGGCGCGTCGACGCCGAGCCGCTCGAAGACTTCGGGATAGCGCAGCGGCAGCTCGATCATTTCGCGGATGCGCATCAATTGCGGCTTGAGGCCGCCGACATCCTCGTACGACAGCGACGGGGCGACCACCGCAGGCTCCCCCTTCGCGGGCCGTCCGATCGACAGCTCGGTGTTCGGGCCGATCAGCACCGGTCCGCGCGGCGTGCAGCTCGTCACCTTGAAATCCGCGCAGCGGCTGCCGAACAGCGTCGCGCGGATGCGGTCGCCCTCGATCACCGGCAGGCCGTCGAGCAGGCCCGCGATGTAGTCGAGATCGCCCGGCGCGGGGGCGGCGTTGATGGGCGTCAGTTGCACCAGGTTCGCCGGACGCGCCGCCACTTTTTTCAGCGTGACGAGCTCGTCGATACCGGCGCCGGCGTTGCCGCGGACGACGCCGTCCAACTGCACCCTCGACTGGGCGCGTAGTTCCTTGTGCGCGAGCATGGCCTTGCATACGGTGGCACGCTTGCCGCGCACTTCGACCAGATCGCCTACCGCCGCGTCCAGCAGTGCGAGATCCTCCGGCCCCATGCGCGCGAGCGCCCGGCCGACGTCGCGGGCGTTGCCTTCCGTCACGCGCAGTTGGAGCCCGCCCTGTTCCGCTTTGTCCATGGTCGCCTCAGTCCGTGCACCTGATTTCGAGAATTCCGTTGTTGCACCCGAACTGCATCTGGTCGCGCGTATACGGGCGCGGCAGCAGTACTTCCTTGATGTATTTTTTGGGGCGGTGCTCGGCGACGATCGTGAGCATGTCGTCCTGGACGTCGAGTCTGATGTCTTCCATGCTCACGCCCGGCATTTCGGCCACCACGAGCGTATGGTCGCTTTCCTCGAACACGTCCACGATCGGCTCGATGACTTCCTGCACCACTGCGTGGCCGGACTTGTCCTTGCGGATGTTGCCGAACGGCTCGACCGAGACGCGGTCCTTGTCTTGCCCCAGGCCGACCTTGATGTTGATGCCGTAGACACCTCGGATACCCGTATCGGTCGCGCGCTCCTTCAGCAACTGAAGTTCGTTGCCGGTCTGGGCCAGTTCGTTGAGCTTTTCCACCAGGTTCACGATGCCCGACATGATGCCTTCGAAGCCACCGTCCGATTCTTTCGCTCCGTCACGCTTGGTCTTCATCGTCGACTCCTCGGAATTCGATGCGGTATTCTTTGACCTTCGAATGGATGGTCTTGTAGTCGACTTGCAAGACTCGTGCCGCTTGGGCCTTGTTGCCATGCGTCGCCTGCAACACCTGTTCGATGACCCGCCGCTCGATGTCGGCGATATTGCGTCGTACCACCTCCTTCAGAGACAGTCCTTCCCAGCCGAATTCGGGCGGCGGCGCCGCGCGCTTGCCGGACGACGCGATATTCAGGTGAGCCGGCTGCACGACGTTGCCGGCGACGAGGACGGCTTGCCGGATCGTGTTGCGCAACTGCCGGACGTTGCCAGGCCATGAGTGATTCAACAAGACCTCGCAAGTCGCGTCGGCGAACGTGACGGCGGGCTTGTCGAGTTCGGCGCAGGTTTGCGCGGCGAAGTGCTGTGCGAGATAGACGATGTCGTCCCGCCGTTCGCGTAGCGGCGGGACGTGAATCACGAATTCGGACAGTCTGAAGAAGAGGTCGCTGCGGAAGCCGCCTTCGAGCGCCTTTTGCTCGACGTCTTCGTTGGCGGCGGCGACGATGCGCACGTCGAGCGGCAGCGGTACGTTGCCGCCCACGCGATACAGCGTGCGCTCCTGGATCACGCGAAGCAGCTTAGCCTGCGAAGCGAGCGGCAGGTTGGCGATCTCGTCGAGAAACAGCGTGCCGCGATTCGCCGCCGAGAACTTGCCGGGCTTGGCGATGGCCGCGCCGGTGAACGCTCCCTTTTCGTAGCCGTAGAGTTCCGATTCGAGTAGCTGCTCCGGAATCGCGCCGCAGTCGATCGCGACGAACGGCGCCGCGCGCCGCCCGCTGCCGCGATGGATCGCGCGTGCAACCAGTTCCTTGCCGGCGCCGCTTTCGCCCAGGATCAGGACCGAAAACGTGCTCTTTGCCACGAGTCCGATCCGTGCGACCAGACGGGCGATGGCTTCGCTCGGCCCCATGCTTTCGCACAGGCTGGCGGCGACCGACGGCTCGCTGTTCCGGCCGCTGCCGCTTGTCAGCGCCGTTCTGATCGCGCTCATCAGGACGTCGTCGTCGACCGACTTCGACACGCAGTCCTGGACGCCCTCGCGCATTGCGCCGATCGCGCCCTGCACGTCCGGCTGATCGGTCAGCATCACTGCAGGCATTTGCGGTGTCCGTCGCCGGATCGCCTGCAGCAGGTCCAGTCCGCTCATGTCCTGCAGGCGGTCGTCGAGCACCACCGCATCGGAGCGCTGTTGCTCCAGGGTTCGGAGCGCCGCGTAGCCAGTTTGAGCGGACACGGCATCGAGGCCGGCGCTGCGCAGCAACTGCGTCAGCCGCGAGCCGAAAATCGGTTCGTTGACGATCAGAACGCGCGCCGGCAGCGCGCTTGAAACCGTGTTCATGACGTTCGTCGTGTCAGATAGTCGGACTGCCGAGCGGATAGCTCACTGCGAGATCGGGCGGCAGCAGAGGCGCGACTCGGTGCAGCGCGCCGATAAACAGCATGCCGGTGCCGCCCGCCGGCAGCGTCTCGTCGATGCGGCGCGCGATGAATCGATCGCGTCGTTCCAGCAGATCGGATGCGATCCGGTAATTGGCATCGATTCGTTGTCCGTCGGCGGAGGCCGCGTTGAGCAACCGCCACGCGAGTTCGTATTCCTCCACCAGCAGCTCCGGCGCTTCGGTGCCGACGAGCGTCGCGCCTTGGCGACTCAGCGACTGCAACAAGCGATGGTTGCGACTGCCCGCCTTCGCGAGGTCGTCGACGATCTCGAGCTCGCGGCCGCACACCGGCAAGCCGTCCTGATAGATGCGCAGGGTTTTCAGGTCGAGCTCGAGCCGAGGAATGGCTTCTTCGATGCCGTCCCACATGTGCTCGATGTCGATCGCGCGGCGCTGCGACGAGGTCGCGCCGGATTTGGTCTGCGCGGCGTCGGTGAGGAGCGGCGCAATCTGCCCCATGTCGATGCCGGTATGGAGAATCGGAATGTAGATCAATGCGCGGCTGCTGTCGGGCATGGCCGCTCCCCTTTCTATTTTTCCGCTTTATGTATGGTGTCCGAACTATGCTGCAATTGTCATCATAGGAAATATACTGGCATCTGCGGCGGCATTTTTTGTGGTGCACGATTCGCACATTGGCGGCTGTATGGAAAGCGTTCCATGGAATGCTTTCCATACAGCGACGCCGCTTCCCATACGCCGGATATGCGCGTTTGCGCAAACGGCGCTTCAATCGATTTCAATATTGATCGAAACACAAAAATGGAAAATCGCAATGCCGGAACAATGTTCCGAACGGCGGGTTTCGCATCGATTTTGTTCGCGTGGCAATCGAGGTCGTCGACTATCGGCGCCGCACGATCGACGAACACGTTCCCGACGAATTTCTTGCGCGAAGCACCGCGCCCCGGCACGGGGGTTGCTTCGAGGCCGTAGCCTGCTTCTGCAGCGCAAAGGTCTTTTCCCATCAACGCATTGCAAGGAGGCCATCATGGCCAAAGTGCAGAAATCGACTGACTCTTCGAGCCTGGCCGAAGTTGTCGATCGCATTCTCGACAAGGGAATCGTCATCGACGTGTGGGCAAAGGTATCGCTCGTCGGCATCGAGCTGCTTTCGATTGAAGCGCGCGTCGTCATCGCATCGGTCGAAACCTATCTTAAGTATGCCGAAGCAATCGGCCTGACCGCGACTGCCGCAGCGCCAACCGCGTGACCGACGTTGCCGCCGCATGGCGGGCAACTTGGTTTCCGGCTGCGGCAAAGCGGTCGGCCTCGAAAGGAACAGCCATGAACAGCATGACGCAAGACATGACCCGCCTGCATCAGGAAGTCACGGCGGGTCACTGGGAGAGGCAGAGACTGCTGCAGAAGCTGACGGATTCGCGCGAGGACCTGCGAATGGAAGTCGCCCAACTGCTGCGGCAACTGCATCTGGCCAATGCCGACATGTTCAGCCAAGCGCTCGACGCGCGAACTGCTTTCGTGACGGACCTGGTCGGGCGCGTGCATGATCTTCGACAATCGTTCGTTGCCGATCTGAGGGGAGCCCGCCGCGCCTGGCGAGGCTAGTACCGTTTGCAACCGGGCGCGGCGGCCCCCACCGATCGATGCGTTCGGCCGCCGCTGCGCCTGCCGATGCTTTCCGATAACTGGAGAGAATCATGACCGATCTCGCCCCACCGCCGGAACTGGTTGCAGCGGCGCGCGGCGTGAATGGCGATGGCGGCGCCCGGGACAGGGTGCGATTGGAAGCGAGTGCTGAGTTCGTGCAGACGCCCGCCGTTCGCAACCTCACCGAACGCGCGTTGACCTATCTCGGCGCTGGCTATGGGGTGCATCTTGCGGGGCCGTCGGGCACCGGCAAGACCACGCTCGCGTTCCACATCGCCGCTCAGCTCGGTCGGCAAGTCGTGCTGATGCATGGCGACGACGAACTCGGCAGCGCCGACCTCGTCGGCCGCGGCGCAGGATACCGCCGCTCCCGGGTGGTCGACAACTTCATCCATTCGGTGGTCAAGACCGAGGAGGAAATGACCACGACCTGGATCGACAATCGCCTGACGACGGCCTGCCAGCATGGCCTCACGCTGATTTACGACGAATTCAACCGATCCCGGCCGGAAGCGAACAACGCGCTCTTGCCGGTGTTGTCGGAAGGCATCCTGAACTTGCCCAATCGCATGACGGGCGCCGGTTATCTGACGGTGCACCCCGGCTTTCGCGCGATCTTCACGTCGAATCCGGAAGAGTACGTGGGCGTGCACAAGACGCAGAACGCGTTGATGGGCCGGCTGATCACGATCCAGGTGGGGCACTACGACCGCGAGACGGAGGTCGAGATCGTCCGGGCCCGCTCCGGAATCGCGCGCGCGGATGCGGAGCGCATCGTCGATCTCACCCGCCGGCTGCGTGACGCCGACGACAACGGGCACCACCCCAGCATTCGGGCGGCCATCGCGCTCGCGCGTGCTCTCTCCTATTGCGGCGGGGAGGCGACGCCCGACAATGCCGGCTACGTATGGGCCTGCAGGGACATTCTCGGGGTGGACCTGGAGCAAGACGCGCGGACACGCAGTCAAGCAGGCCGGCGCACGAAAGCGCGGAGATGAATCATGCCGATTCCGAAAAAAGGGTTGCACGACATCCGTTTCCGGCATGCGCCCGGCGCGACTCCGCTGCCGGTGCACAGCATGTACATGCGGATTTCATGCATCGAAATGGAGAAGAGCCGGCGGACCATCGAGCGGCGAGCCGCGCAGCGCCGCATCGCCGCCGTCGACAGTCGGGTCGCCGATCTGGAGCGGGAAAAGGCCAGGCTGTATGCGGCGATCGACAACGAAGCGCCTCAGGCGGGCGACATTCGCGGATCGTTCCGGATCCGATATTGAGAGGCACATCATGCACATCAACTGCATTTCCTGTGGACACCAGATCGAAGTCGACGACGATTCTTACGCTCGATACCGTGGCGCGCTGCGTTGCTGGGTCTGCCATTCGCTGCTGACGGTGGACATCGTCGAAGGCTGCGTCGAATCCGTCCGTCTTCAGGAGGCCTCCGTGATCGTGCCTCCCAACGCGCAGCCGAACATGCGCAAGCCGACGCCGCGCGAGGTACAGCATGAACAGCCGTAACGGCGCCCGCTATCTGTACGCTGTCCAGCATGCGCGAGACGTGCCGGCAAGCCTTCCAGCCGGGATCGGCGGAGCGGCTGTCCGTGCGCTGACCGACGGTGACGTCGCGGCGATCGTCAGCGATACGGGGCTCGCGAAGGTCCGTCCCGAGCGACGCCATTTGCTCGCCCATCACACGGTCATCCAGAGCCTCGCGGCCGCCGGCACCGTATTGCCGGTGGCGTTCGGCACGATCGCCACGAGCGAAGTCGCGCTGCGCAGGATGCTCAGGAAACACCGCAACGCGCTCGCCGGCGAGCTCGCGCGGCTCGTGGACCATGTGGAAATGAGCGTGCGCCTGAACTGGGATGTGACGGATCTCTTTCGCCATCTGATCGACGTCCGCCCTGATCTCAAGGCCGCGCGCGACGCCATGCTGGCGCTTGGAAGCGCGGTCACGCGCGACGACAAGATCGAGTTGGGCAGTCGCTTCGAGCGCGTGCTGAACGAAGAGCGGGCGCGCCATGCGGCATTGGTGGACGAGGCGCTCGACGCGTGCTGCAAGGAGATCCGGAGAGACCCGCCACGGCACGAAACGGAAATCCTGCACTTGACCTGCCTCGTGCGGCACGCCGAACTCGGCAGATTCGAGTCGGGCGTGGCCGCTGCGTCGCGCGAACTCGACGATTCGCTGGTGCTGAAATACAGCGGACCATGTCCGCCTCACCATTTCGTCAATCTCAACATGAGTCTGTGAAGGGTGCCATGTTCATTCTCGATAACCTGCTTGCCGCGCCGATCAAGGGCATGTTCTGGATCTTCGAAGAGATCGCGCAGGCCGCCGAGGAAGAGACGATCGCCGATATCGAGATGATCAAGGCGGCGCTCGTCGAGCTCTATCGCGAACTCGAATCCGGCCAGATCGACGAGACCGAATTCGAGACGCGCGAGCGGGCGTTGCTCGATCGTCTGGACAGTCTGGAAACGTCGTGACGTCGCCTTGCTCGTCGCCATCACATGCCGTGCGCAGCGCGGACGGCGAACCCGTTTCGGCCGAACTCGCGCAGCGGTTGTCCCTGTGCGAGTCGCTGGACCGGATTCTCAACAAGGGCGCGGTGATTTCCGCGCAGGTGGTCGTGTCGGTAGCCGACGTCGATCTGCTCTACTTGCATCTGCGCCTCCTTCTGACGTCGGTGGAAACCGCGTTGGTCGGCCGCGCGATGCCGCGCGAAGAGGCCTCCCGATGAATGCGCCGCACGCGGCGGCGGTATCGGACGCCGCCGCACTAGCCGCCGCGCTGGAACAAGCGCTGGCTCAGCAACAGGCGCCGCCGCCGCGCGCGACGCAACGTTTCGATGTCGCGACTGCTTCCGCGGGCAACGGCCTCGCGAAGCTCGTCCTGGCGCTGATGAAGCTGTTGCATGAACTGCTCGAACGGCAGGCGTTGCGGCGAATCGAGGCCGGCAGCCTGAACGATGACGAAATCGAGCGGTTGGGGCTCGCGCTGATGCGGCAGGCCGAGGAGATCGAGCGGCTCGCCGCGCAGTTTGGCTTCACCGATGCCGATCTCAATCTCGATCTCGGCCCGCTCGGCCGTCTTTTTTGAGAGCTGTCCAATGAGCCCGACACGCACCGCTTCGCCGCCGCACAGCGTTTCCAGCACGACCGTGGCGGATCTGCTCGAACGCGTGCTCGACAAGGGCGTCGTCATTACCGGAGATATCCGGATCAATCTGGTCGACGTCGAGCTTCTGACGATCCGCATCCGGCTGCTGGTCTGCTCTGTCGACAAAGCGAAGGAACTCGGCATCGACTGGTGGAATGCCGATACGTTCTTCCTGGGGCCGGATAGAGGGCAATCCGCGCTGCCGGGCCGGGCCTCCGCCGTCGATGTCGCGGCGGGCTCCGCAGTGCATGCCGACGCGGCGCATCGGTGATGCTCGCGCCGCTTCGCACGCCGTGTGGCGTTCGAGAAATCCGGATGGATCGGGAGGCGGGCGCGAGCGCGCTGATTTTTTCCGACGCCGCGAGCGGACCACGTTCGTCCGTGCGCGGCGAAGCATCCGCGCCGTCGTTCACGCCGGATCGCTGACGCGCGGTGCGGTCGGCGGCCGGCACTGCTGTTACGTCGAGCCGATCGCATCGCCGGATCGCGCAGCGCGCCGCCCGTTCCATCGAAATCCTTGCTACGCCGCCGCCGATATCGATATCGAAATTGCTTGGTTAGGCTTTGCGAGTCGAAACGCTAATGTGATGAACAGCGGTAGCGCGATGACATCGCGAAAGGCGCGCATCGGATCATGCGGGTGCGCGTCGGATAGCGATGCCGCGCCGCTGCCCGGATTCCGCAGATCGAACGGGCGCGCCGCCGCGGCGGGCCGTCGTATCGGCCGCGCCGGCCGTGCGCAACCGTTCGCCATCGACGACATCGCCATGACCGACAGCATTATCGATACCGCGCCGCACGACGCGCGCGCGAAACCCCTGATCGACGCGCTGATCGACGAATACGCGACGCGCTATCACGCGTATCGGCCCGACAGCCGTGCTTCGGCGCAAGCGGAGCTCGCGCGCTATCCGGCCGAGCTGTTCGCGCCGCCGGAGGGTGCGTACATCCTGCTGATCCGCGGCGGCGAGACGATCGGCGGCGGAGCCTTCAAGCGATACGACGCGCACACGGCGGAGCTCAAGCGGATCTGGACGCGCGCCGATCTGCGGCGGCAAGGGCTCGCGCGGCGCGTGGTCCGCGAACTCGAGCTGCGCGCGGCGCGCCAGGGCTATCGGCGCGTCTATCTGACGACGGGCTTCCGGCAGCCGGAAGCATGGGCGCTGTATCTCGACACGGGCTACGCGGCGCTGTTCGATCGCGACGTCGACCCGGAGATCTACGTGCATTTGCCGTTCGGCAAGGATCTGATCGAGCCGGGCCGCGTCGGCACGCTCGACGACCTGCGCGCGCCCGTGCCGGCCGCGCCGGTCGAGTGACGCGCCGCGGCCCGTCTGTCGCCTCGAACGCGACCACGCATTCGCCACGAACGAGAACAGGAATCGTCGATGAAATCACCCTACATGAAGTCGTTCGCCGGACCGATCGCGCGCGCCGTCGTCGCGGCCGTGCTGGCCGGCATCGGCGCGGCGGCGTTCGCCGCCACGTTCGATCTGAGCCCCGAGCAGCCCGGACGCGTGCGCGGCGCGCGCGACGAGGCGGTGATCCGCGCGCTGCCCGCGGGCTTCAGGTTCGCCGAGCCCGATACGCTGACGGTCGGCATCGCGCCGAGCCAGCCGCCGATCAGCGCGTATGCGACCGACGCGCACACCGTCGTCGGCTTCGACGCCGATCTCGCGCAACTGCTCGCCGACAGCCTCGGCCGCAAGCTGAAGATCGTCGCGCTCGCGTGGGCCGACTGGCCGCTCGCGCTCGAATCGGGGCGCGTCGACGCGGTGCTGTCGAACGTGACCGTGACCGAGGAGCGCAAGGCGAAGTTCGATTTCTCGACGTATCGCAAGGATCAGGTCGGCTTCTACGTGAAGTCCGACAGCAAGATCGCGTCGATCAAGGAGCCGAGGGACGTCGCGGGCCTGCGCGTGATCACCGACGCCGGCACGAACCAGGAGAAGATCCTGCTCGAATGGGACCGCGAGAACGTCGCGCACGGGCTCAAGCCCGTCACGGTCCAGTATTACGACGATCACGCGGTGAAGAACGTCGCGCTGCAATCGGGCCGCGCGGACGCGATCTTCAGCGTGAACTCGGTGCTCGCGTATCAGGCCGCGCAGCAGCGCCGGACGAAGCTCGTCGGCACCGTGAGCGGCGGCTGGCCGCGCACGGCGGACCTCGCGGTCACGACGCGCAGGGGCAGCGGCCTCGCCGCGCCGTTCACGCTCGCGATCAACGATTTCATCCGGAACGGCGCGTACCGGCGCGTGCTCGATCGCTGGAGCCTCGGCTCCGAAGCGATCGACGCATCGCGAACCAACCCGCCGGGCTTGCCGAAGACGTGACGCGCGACGCCGGACGCGCGCGGTTTCCCCGATTTCCCGTAGCCTGAATACGTACCCGCCATGTCTTATTCGTTATCGCTGCTGGACAAGAGCCCGATCGCCGAAGGCGCGACGGCGGCCGACGCGCTGCGCTTCACGGTCGCGCTCGCGCGGCGCGCCGAGGCGCTCGGCTATCGCCGCTTCTGGATCGCCGAGCATCACGGCGCGCCGGGGCTCGCGAGTTCCGCGCCCGAGATCGTCGTGTCGCACGTGCTCGCGCATACGTCGACGATCCGCGTCGGCTCGGGCGGCGTGATGCTTCAGCACTACAGCCCGTTCAAGGTCGCCGAGACGTTCAAGCTGCTCGCGTCGCTCGCGCCGGGGCGCGTCGATCTCGGCGTCGGCAAGGCGCCGGGCGGCCTGCCGCTCACGACGCGCGCGCTGCAGTCGCTGCACGGCAAGCCGCGCAAGCCCGCGTTCGCCGACCAGCTCGCCGAGCTCGACGCGTTCCTGAACTGGGGCGTCGCCGAGGAGCATCCGCTCGCCGGCGCGCTCGCGCTGCCGGTGCCGCCCGAGGCGCCCGAGCGCGTGCTGCTCGGCGGCTCGCCCGAGAGCGCCGCGCTCGCCGCGCGGCTCGGCTGGCAGTTCTGCTATGCCGGGCACTTCAACGGCGACGAGGCGAACGTCGAGCGCTCGCTCGGCGCCTACCGCAGCGCGACCGGACGCGCGCCGCTCCTCGCGCTGTACGCGGTCGCCGCGCCGACGAAGGGCGACGCCGAGCGGCTGATCGGCGCGCTGCGGATCTTCAAGCTGAAGCTCGCGGGCGGCCAGAGCTTCAATCTCGGCAGCGCGCAGGCGGCGGCCGAGTTCGCGCGCCAGAGCGGCGCGACCGATTACCGGGTCGACGAGCTGCGTCCGCACGTGATCGCCGGCGCGCCGGACGACGTGCACCGCGAGCTCGATGCGCTGTCGCGCCGCTACGGCGTCGCCGAGTTCGTCGTCGATTCGCCCGTCACGCACTATCCGGCGCGGCTCGCGTCCGTCGAGCTGCTCGCGCGCGAGCTGCCCGTGCGGACCTGAGCGCGCGGCGCGCGCGGGCCGCGCGCCTTCACCCGATCCCAACGACACCGATCTTCGCCATGACCCAGTCCACGATCCCATTCGGCATCATGCTGCAAGGCGCGGGCAGCCACATGAACGCGTGGCGGCACCCAAGCAATCCGCCCGACGCGAGCGTCAACCTCGACTTCCTGGTGCGCGTCGCGCGCAAGGCGGAGGCGAACGGCATCGCGTTCGCGTTCGTCGCCGACGGCCTCTACATCAACGAGAAGTCGATCCCGCACTTCCTGAACCGCTTCGAGCCGATCTCGCTGTTGTCCGCGCTCGCGACCGCGACGTCGAAGATCGGCCTCGCGGGCACCGTGTCGACGTCGTACAGCGAGCCGTTCACGGTTGCGCGGCAGTTCGCGTCGCTCGATCTGCTGAGCGGCGGCCGCGCGGGCTGGAACGTCGTGACGACGCCGCTCGAGGGCACCGCGAAGAACTACGGCACGAAGCACCCGGAGCACGACCTGCGCTACGAGATCGCCGACGAATACCTGAGCGTCGCGCAGGGGCTGTGGGATAGCTGGGACGATGACGCGTTCGTGCGCGACCGCGCGAGCGGCCGCTTTTTCGCGCGCGACAAGCTGCATGCGCTCGATCATTCGGGCCGGTTCTTCGAGGTCGCCGGGCCGCTCAACATCCAGCGCTCGCCGCAGGGGCAGCCGGTGATTTTCCAGGCGGGCTCGTCGGACGCGGGGATCGCGCTCGCGGGCAAGTACGCGGATGCGGTGTTCACGCATTCGCCGTCGCTCGACGAGACGCGCGCGTTCACGCGGCGCGTGAAGGACAGCGCGCTCGCGCACGGCCGCCGGGCGGACGACGTGAAGATCTTCCCCGGCATCGGGCCGATCGTCGGGCGCACCGCGGCCGAAGCGGAGGACAAGTACCGCGCGATCCAGGATCTGCTGACGATCGACGACGCGCTCGCGTATCTCGGCCGCTACTTCGACCACCACGACTTCACGCAATACCCGCTCGACGCGCCGTTCCCGGAGCTCGGCGACGTCGGCCGCAACAGCTTCCGCTCGACGACCGACCACATCAAGGCCGACGCGCGCGCGAAGGGGCTCACGCTGCGCGAGACCGCGCTCGCCGTCGCGACGCCGCGCCCGCAGTTCATCGGCGCGGCGCAAGACGTCGCCGACGCGCTGATCCGCTGGATCGACGCGGGCGCGGGCGACGGCTTCATCCTCGGCTTCGCGGTGCAGGCGCAGGGGCTCGACGATTTCGTCGAGCTCGTGATCCCGGCGCTCGAGGCGCGCGGCCGCTACCGGCGCACGCTCGCCGGCGCCACGCTGCGCGACCACCTCGGCCTGCCGCGCAAGGAAAGCCGCCGCGCGGCGGCCGAAATCGCATGACGGCGCGGCCGGCGGCGGCGCGGCGCCGCGCGCATGCCGCGTCGCGCGCGAGCGCTGCGGCCGCGCTCGCCGTTGCAATCGGCATCGGCGCATCGAAGGTGCGCGCGGCACGACATCGAATCAGCAAGGAGCCACGCTCATGAGCGACGTCACTCACGCTGTCGGCGGCGCGTTGCCGGCGCCGGGCATTCCCGCCGCGCGCGCCGACGCGCCGCGTTTCAGGATCGTGCCGGCCCGCTATCGCGCGCGCACGGCGGGCACCGTGCTCGCCGCCGTGCTGATCGCGCTCGTGCTGAACTCGGTGCTCGGCAATCCGCAATGGGGCTGGCCGGTTTTCGCCGAATGGTTCCTGTCCGGGCCGGTGCTGTCGGGGCTCGCGCGCACGCTGTTGCTGACCGCGCTCGGCGCGCTGTTCGGCTTCGCGCTCGGCGTGCCGCTCGCGCTCGCGCGCGTGTCCCGCTCGCCGCTGCTCGCCGCGTGCGCATGGGCGTTCATCTGGATGTTCCGCTCGATTCCGCTCGTCGTGCTGCTGCTGATCCTGAACAATCTCGGCTATCTGTACGACCACGTGTGGCTAGGCGTGCCGTTCACGGGGATCACGTTCGCCGACGTCGCGACGGCCGACCTGATCAGCCCGTTCTGCGCGGCCGTGCTCGGCCTGACGCTCAATCACGCGGCGTTCGCGGCCGAGGGGATTCGCGGCGGCATCCTGTCGGTCGATCAGGGGCAGCTCGAGGCGGCCGCCGCGCTTGGCCTGCCGCGCGTGCGTCAGGCGACGCGCATCGTGCTGCCGCAGGCGATGCGCGCGTTTCTGCCCGTCGCGTTCAACGATCTGATCTCGCTCGCGAAGGGCACGTCGATGGTGTATGTGCTCGCGATGCCCGAGCTCTTCTACACGGTGCAGGTGATCTACCGGCGCAATCTCGAGGTGATTCCGCTGCTGATGGTCGCGACGGTCTGGTATTTGATCATCCTGACCGTGCTGTCGATCGTTCAGGCGCAGGTCGAGCGGCGCTACGCGCGCGGCGCGGTGCGCCATCCGGGGCGGTTGCCCGTCGCGGCGCTCGTCGGCAAGCTGGTCGATGCATTGCCGCGGCGCGGGCGGGCGGTGGTGTCGGCGGCCCGCTCGGACGATGCGGCGCGCGCCGTGGAAAAAGGCGCGCGTCCGGCCGGCGAGGCGTCGGCTTCCGGCGCGCGATTCGCGCGCGGCGACAGGGCGGCCGCCGCGCCGGCGGGCACGCGCCGCGGCGGCGAGGTCGCCGTGCGTCGCGTATCGAAGAGCTTCGGCCCGCACAAGGTGCTCGACGACGTGTCGTTCGTCGCGCCGGCAGGCAGCGTCACCGTGATCCTCGGCCAGTCCGGCTCCGGCAAATCGACGCTGCTGCGCACGATCAACCATCTCGAGCGCGTCGACGGCGGCTTCATCGACATCGACGGCGAGCTGGTCGGCTATCGCCGCGACGGCGACACGCTGTACGAGTTGAAGGAAAAGGACGTGCTGCGCCGCCGCGTCGACGTCGGCATGGTGTTCCAGAACTTCAACCTGTTCCCGCACCTCACCGTGCTCGAGAACGTCGTCGAGGCGCCCGTCGCGTCGGGCCGCGCGACGCGCGCCGAGGCCGAGCGCATCGCGCGCGAGCTGCTCGCGCGCGTCGGTCTCGCCGCGAAGGCCGACGCGTATCCGCGCCAGTTGTCGGGCGGCCAGCAGCAGCGCGTCGCGATCGCGCGCGCGCTTGCGCTGAAGCCGAAGGTGCTGCTGTTCGACGAGCCGACGTCCGCGCTCGATCCGGAGCTCGTCAACGAGGTGCTCGACGTGATCAAGGAGCTCGCGCGCTCGGGAACGACGCTCGTCGTCGTCACGCACGAAATCGGCTTCGCGCGCGAGGTCGCGGACACGATCCTGTTCATGGAGCACGGCCGGATCATCGAAGCGGGGCCGCCCGCGCAGGTGCTCGGCGCGCCCGCGCATCCGCGCACGCGCGCGTTCCTCTCGAAGGTGCTGTGATGGCGGCGCGGCGACAGGCGGACGTGCGGCGCGGCGGCCTGGGCGAAGGCGGTCGCTGCTGTGACGACGTCGCCGAGCGCGATCGCATCGCGCAATCGCACGCGCTCGCATTGCACCGCGCCGCGTCGATCGCATCGGAGGCATCGGAGGCATCGGAGGCATCGGAGGCATCGCCGCGATGATCGACCGACGCACGTTCATCGGCCGCGCGGCGGCGTTCGCGGCCGCGTTGGCCGCCGCGCCGTCCGGCGCGCGCGCCGCCGGCATCGCGGTCGATCTCGATCCGCGTCAGGCGGGCCGCGTGCGCGCCGTCCGCGATCCGGCCGCCATCGACGCCGCGCGCCGCTGCCGTTGGGTCGACGACGGCGCGTTCACCGTCGCGATCGCGCCGCATGCGCCCCCCGTCGCGACGTTCGCGACCGACGCGCGCACCGTCGTCGGCGCGGACCCGGATTACGCGCAACTGATCGCCGATGCGCTAGGCCGGCGGCTCGCGCTCGTGCCCATTGCGTGGGCCGACTGGCCGCTCGGGCTGAGCTCCGGCAAGTACGATGCGGTGATCTCGAACGTCGGCGTCACCGAGAAGCGCAAGGAGAAGTTCGATTTCACGACGTACCGGCTCGGCCTGCACGGCTTCTATGTGAGGACCGCGAGCCCGATCGCGCGGATCGCCGGGCCGCGGGACGTCGCGGGCCTGCGGATCATCACCGCGTCGGGAACGAGCCAGGAGCGCATCCTGCTCGAATGGAACCGGCGCAACGTCGCGCAGGGGCGCAAGCCGGTCGACGTGCTGTACTTCGACGACGACGGCGCATCGCGCGTCGCGCTGCTCTCGGGGCGCGCGGACGCCGAGCTGAATCCGAACGCGACGCTCGCGTACCAGGCGGCGCGCGACGGCAGGATCCGGTGCGTCGGCAACGTGAACGCGGGCTGGCCGGTCAGGGCCGACGTCGCGATCGCGACGCGCAAGGGCAGCGGCCTCGCCGACGCGCTGACGCTCGCGACCAACGATCTGATCCGCGACGGCAAGTACCGGCAGGCGCTCGCGCGATGGGGGCTGCTGTCGGAGGCGGTCGACCGGTCGGAGACGAATCCGCCGGGGCTGCCGTCGTTCTGAGCGCCGACGACGTCCGCTCGGCGCCTTCGCCCCCGCACGCCGCGCAAACGCGCTGGCCGCGATGCCGATGCCCGTGCATAATCTCGGGTCTGATGATCGAGTGACCGCCGCCATGCCCCGATTTTCGCGCCCGACGCCGCCGGCAACCCGGACCGCCGCGCCATACCGTTCGCGCCCGCGCCCGCGCGCCATCGCGTGCGCGCCGGAGGCCGCCGCATGACGCTCGCGCTGCTGACCGCCGTCGTTCTCGTCGCCGCGCTGCTGCGGCTCGCGAAGCGCCGCCGCGCGAGCCGGGCACTGTTCGTCGCGGCCATCGCCGCGTTCTTCGCGATCGGCTGCGGCCCCGTGCCCGCGTGGCTGCTGCGCGGATTGCAGGCGCCGTACGCGGCGCGGCCGGCGATCGAGTGGGGCGCGCGCAACGCGATCGTGATGCTCGGCCTCGGCACCGAGAAGATCGCGGCGACGGGGGCGGTCGAGCCCGGCACGTTCTCCTATTCGCGGGTCGTCGAGGCGGCGAGCCTCTACCGCGACTGCCGCCGCGCGCGCGCGAACGCCGACTGCAAGCTCATCGTGAGCGGCGGCGACGCGCGTCGCAACGGCGTGCCGGAGGCGGCCGTCTATCGCGACGCGCTGATCGGCCTCGGCATCGACGCGGCCGACGTGCTGTCCGAGCCGCGCAGCATGAACACGTGGCAGAACGCGCAATTCACGCGCGCCGTGCTGGACGGCTATCGCGCGGACCGCGTGCTGCTTGTCACGTCGGGCATCCACTTGCGGCGCAGCGTGCTGTATTTCTCGCATTTCGGCGTCGCCGCGACTCCCGTGCGCGCCGAGTATCTGCAAGCGGTGACGTTCCCGCTGCCGCTCGCGCACAACTTCTCGGTCGCCGATCTCGCGCTGCACGAATATCTCGGCATCGCGCGCTACCGGCTCTACGACGCGCTCGGCTGGAACCAGGCGAGGACGCGGCCCGGCGACGCGTGACGACGACGCGCCGCCCGCGGTCGCTGCGCGTCGCTCCCTCAATATTTCGTGCCGGATGCCGTAAACGCGCGAGAGCGCCACGCGGCAAGGGTGGTCGTCGCGTTCGCCGGGCGCCGTCGCCGGCAACCCGGCGAGATCCCGCGACGACGATCTTCCGGCACGCGGCGCGCGGGGCGACGGGTGACGGGGGACGAACCGTCGATCGGCTCGGCGCTGTGCTGGTGCGCGAGCGCCTCGCCCGACACGCCGCGTTTTCGCGCGATCTGATAACCTTGCGCGCTGTAAGAAATGGTTTTCCCTTATTGGTGACGGTTCCGCTATCCGATTCTCTCGCGTTGTCATATAAAGGAAAGACGATAGGCAGCACGGCCCGTCGCCGCCGCGCACGGAGCGGCCGCGCAATCCGCAACCACGCATTCGTTACCCCAGCCACGCAAAATCCAATCCTTCCCCTTCAATACAACCCGCCCGAGACCACCATGCTCCAACTGTCCCGGCGCCAGTTCCTGAAGCTGTCCGCGACGACGCTCGCCGGATCGAGCCTAGCCCTGATGGGCTTCTCGCCGGCCGAAGCGCTCGCCGAGGTCCGCCAATACAAGCTGGCGCGCACTGTCGAAACCCGCAACACCTGTCCATATTGCTCGGTCGGTTGCGGAATCCTGATGTACGGCCTCGGCGACGGCGCGAAGAACGCCACGTCGAGCATCATCCACATCGAGGGCGACCCCGACCACCCGGTCAACCGCGGCACGCTGTGCCCGAAGGGCGCGAGCCTCATCGACTTCATCCATAGCCCGAGCCGCCTCACGCAGCCCGAGTACCGCGCGGCCGGCTCCGACAAGTGGCAGCCGATCTCGTGGAGCGACGCGCTCGACCGGATCGCGAAGCTGATGAAGGCGGACCGCGACGCGAACTTCGTCGAGACGACGGACGACGGCATGAAGGTCAACCGCTGGCTCACGACGGGCATGCTGGCCGCGTCGGCGGGCAGCAACGAGGTCGGCTATCTGACGCACAAGACCGTGCGCAGCATGGGGATGCTCGCGTTCGACAACCAGGCTCGTGTCTGACATGGCCCGACGGTGGCAGGTCTTGCCCCGACGTTTGGCCGTGGCGCGATGACGAACCATTGGGTCGACATCAAGAACGCGGACGTTATTCTCGTGATGGGCGGCAATGCCGCCGAGGCACACCCGTGCGGTTTCAAGTGGGTCACCGAAGCGAAGGCGCATCGCAACGCGCGCCTCGTCGTCGTCGATCCGCGCTTCACGCGCACCGCATCGGTCGCGGACTATTACGCGCCGATTCGCACCGGCACGGACATCGCATTCCTCGGCGGGGTGATCAACTACCTGCTGACGAACGACAAGATTCAGCACGAGTACGTCAGGCACTACACGGATTTCTCGTTCATCGTTCGCGAGGACTTCGCGTTCGACGACGGCATCTATTCCGGCTACGACGCGGACAAGCATGCGTACCCGGACAAGTCGACATGGGACTACGAGCGCGGCGACGACGGCTTCGTGAAGGTCGACGACACGCTTGCGCACCCGCGCTGCGTATACAACCTGCTCAAGCAGCACTACGCGCGCTACACGCCGGAGATGGTCGAGAAGATCTGCGGCACGCCGAAGGACAAGTTCCTGAAGGTGTGCGAGATGCTCGCGACGACGGCCGTGCCCGGCCGCGCCGGCACGGTGCTGTACGCGCTCGGGTGGACGCACCACTCGGTCGGCGCGCAGATGATCCGCACGGGCGCGATGGTGCAGCTCCTGCTCGGCAACATCGGCATCGCGGGCGGCGGGATGAACGCGCTGCGCGGGCACTCGAACATCCAGGGGCTCACCGACCTCGGGCTGATGTCGAACCTGCTGCCGGGCTACATGACGCTGCCGATGCAGGCCGAGCAGGATTTCGACGCCTACATCCAGAAGCGCGCGCAGCAGCCGCTGCGGCCGAACCAACTGAGCTACTGGAAGAACTACCGCGCGTTCCACGTGAGCTTCATGAAGGCGTGGTGGGGCGACGCGGCCAGCGCCGCGAACAACTGGGGCTACGACTACCTGCCGAAGCTCGACAAGCCGTATGACCTGCTGCAGACGATCGAGCTGATGCACGCGGGCAAGATGAACGGCTACATCTGCCAGGGCTTCAATCCGCTTGCGGCGTCGCCGTCCAAGCGCAAGACGTCCGAGGCGCTCGCGAAGCTGAAGTGGCTCGTGATCATGGACCCGCTTGCGACCGAGACGTCCGAGTTCTGGAAGAGTCACGGCGAGTTCAACGACGTCGATTCGTCGAAGATCCAGACCGAGGTGTTCCGGCTGCCGACGTCGTGCTTCGCGGAGGAGCGCGGCTCGCTCGTCAATTCCGGCCGCGTGCTGCAGTGGCACTGGCAGGGCGCGGAGCCGCCCGGCCAGGCGAAGAGCGACCTCGAGATCATGTCGGGGCTCTTCCTGCGGATGCGCGACATGTACCGGAAGGACGGCGGCAAGTATCCCGACCCGATCGTCAATCTGAGCTGGCCGTACGCAAACCCGGAAAGCCCGACGCCCGAAGAGCTCGCGATGGAGTTCAACGGCCGCGCGCTCGCCGATCTGCCGGACCCGAAGGACCCGGCGAAGACGCTCGTGAAGAAGGGCGAGCAACTCGCCGGCTTCGCGCAACTGAAGGACGACGGCACGACCGCGAGCGGCTGCTGGATCTTCTGCGGCGCGTGGACGCAAGCGGGCAACCAGATGGCGCGCCGCGACAACGCGGACCCGACCGGCATCGGCCAGACGCTGAACTGGGCGTGGGCGTGGCCGGCGAACCGGCGGATCCTGTACAACCGCGCGTCGTGCGACGTGAGCGGCAAGCCGTTCGACCCGACCCGCAAGCTGATCGGCTGGAACGGCAGCGCGTGGACAGGCGCGGACATTCCGGACTACAAGGCCGACGAGCCGCCCGAAAACGGCATGGGGCCGTTCATCATGAATCCGGAAGGCGTCGCCCGCTTCTTCGCGCGCGCCGGCATGAACGAAGGCCCGTTCCCCGAGCACTACGAGCCGTTCGAGACGCCGCTCGCCGCGAACCCGCTGCATCCGGACAATCCGCGGGCGCTGAACAATCCGGCTGCCCGCGTGTTCCCGGACGATCGCGCGGCGTTCGGCAAGGTCGACCAGTTCCCGCACGTCGCGACGACCTATCGTCTGACCGAGCACTTCCACTACTGGACGAAGCATGCGCGGCTGAACGCGATCATCCAGCCCGAGCAGTTCGTCGAGATCGGCGAGGAACTCGCGAAGGAGGTCGGCGTCGCGCACGGCGACCGCGTGAAGGTGTCGTCGAACCGCGGGCACATCGTCGCGGTCGCGCTCGTCACGAAGCGGATCAAGCCGCTCACGGTCGACGGCCGGAAGGTGCAGACGGTCGGCATTCCGTTGCATTGGGGCTTCAAGGGGTTGACGAAGCCCGGCTATCTCGCGAACACCCTGACTCCGTCCGTCGGCGACGGCAACTCGCAGACACCGGAATTCAAGTCGTTCCTGGTGAAAGTGGAAAAGGCGTAAGGGGAAAGAGATGGCATTGCAATCGCTCGACATCAAGCGCGTCTCGGCCACCACGACGCCAGCGCCCACCGCGCGCGAGCCGGCGACGGGCAGCGTCGCGAAGCTGATCGACGTATCGAAGTGCATCGGCTGCAAGGCGTGCCAGACGGCCTGCATGGAGTGGAACGACCTGCGCGACGAAGTCGGCACGAACGTCGGCGTCTACGACAACCCGGCCGACCTGACCGAGCACTCGTGGACGGTGATGCGTTTCGCCGAATACGAGAACCCGGCGGGCGACCTCGAGTGGCTGATCCGCAAGGACGGCTGCATGCACTGCGAGGACCCGGGCTGCCTGAAGGCGTGCCCTTCGCCGGGCGCGATCGTGCAGTACAACAACGGGATCGTCGATTTCCACGAGGAGAACTGCATCGGCTGCGGCTACTGCGTGACCGGCTGCCCGTTCAACATCCCGCGGATCTCGAAGCAGGACAACCGCGCGTACAAGTGCACGCTGTGCTCGGACCGCGTCGCGGTCGGCCAGGAGCCCGCGTGCGTGAAGACCTGCCCGACGGGCGCGATCGTGTTCGGCACGAAGGAGGACATGAAGCGGCACGCGGCCGAGCGCGTCGCCGATCTGAAGGGGCGCGGCTTCGAGAACGCGGGGCTGTACGATCCGCAGGGCGTCGGCGGCACGCACGTGATGTACGTGCTGCATCACGCGGACAAGCCGTCGCTGTATCACGGCCTGCCCGACAATCCGTCGATTAGCCCGATGGTGAAGCTGTGGAAGGGGATCGCGAAGCCGCTCGCGGTGGCGGGCATCGCGCTGTCCGCGCTCGTCGGCTTCTTCCATTACACGCGCGTCGGCCCGAACGAAGTGACGGACGACGAGGAAGCCGCCGCCCGCGACGAAGCGCGCCGCATCAAGGAGGACGCGAAATGAAGCATGACGACCCGAACCTGATCGTCCGCTACACGGCGAACGAGCGCTCGAACCACTGGATCACCGCGATCTCGTTCGTGCTGCTCGCGCTGTCCGGGCTCGCGCTGTTCCATCCGTCGATGTTCTGGATGACGGCGCTGTTCGGCGGCGGGCAGTGGACGCGGCTCCTGCATCCGTTCGTCGGCCTCGTGATGTTCGCGTCGTTCGCGGTGATGGTCGCGCGCTACTGGCATCACAACCTGCTCGACGCGGGCGATCGCCAGTGGCTGCGGCAGATGGACGACGTGCTCGCGAACCGCGAGGACAAGCTGCCGGAAGTCGGCCGCTATAACGCGGGACAGAAGCTGCTATTCTTCGTGATGGTGGCGTGTCTGCTGTTGCTGCTCGTCTCCGGGATCGTGATCTGGCGGCGCTATTTCTCGTTCTACTTTCCGATCGGCGTGATTCGCGCGGCGGCCGTCGTCCATGCGACGGCGGCGTTCGCGCTGATCGTCGGCATCGTCGTGCATGTTTACGCGGCGCTGTGGGTGAAGGGCTCGATCGGCGCGATGGTGCGCGGCACCGTGACCGTCGGCTGGGCCAGAAAGCACCATTCGAAGTGGTTTCGCGAGAGCGTGAAGTAACGTCGCATCGCACGAAGCCGGCGCGGCGCGCGGACTCGGTCGGTTCGAGCGCTGCCCGCCGCCCGCCGCTTGTCCGCCCGTCCGCCCGTCCGCCGAGTCGCCCATGCGGGCGGCGGGCGAGCGGACGGCGGACGGAACCCAAAGCGCCGACGATTCGGCGCTTGTTTTTTTAGGGCACTCACGTGACTGACCCAACCCAACGCATTCTCGAACCGGGCGAAATCGCATCGCTCGACCATTCGGCCATTCCGCGCGTGCGGATGCCCGAGCGCGGCGCCGTGTTCGCCGCGCGCGCCGCGCGGCTGCGCAAGCTCGCGGACCTGAACCCGATCGCGGGCTATCTGCGGCTGATGGCGGCCGCCGCCGACGCGCAGCACGAATTGCTGCAGACGTTCGAGCCGAACGCGCCCGCGAAGGCGGCGATCGAGCAGGCGCAGCGCCATTCGATGCCGCTCGCGCCGGCGCTCGGCGGCGCGCGCGATCCGCGCTGGCGCGACGTGCTGCAAAGCCTGCTCGACCGCGTCGAGCGCGCGGGCCTCGTGAATCCGCCGCTCGCGAAACTGATCGACGGGCTGCGGCTGCGCGAGCCCGCCGCGCTCGACGCGCAGGCCGACGCGCTTCTCGCGCAGCGCTTCGCCGAGATCGAGCCGGCGTCGGCGCCGTTCCTGATGGCCGCGCTGCAGGTGGTGTGGACCGCGCTCGCGAGCCGCATCGCGCCCGCCGACGTCCCGTATCTCGAACAGCCCGGCCTGTGCCCGGTGTGCGGCGCGCAGCCGGTCGCGAGCATCGTGCGCGTCGGCGGCCAGCATCAGGGCTACCGCTTCCTCCAGTGTGGGCTGTGCTCGACCGAGTGGCACATGGTCCGCACGAAGTGCTCGCACTGCGATTCGACGAAGGGGATCGCGTATCACGGAATCGAAGGCGGCAGCGAAGCGATCAAGGCCGAATCGTGCGACGAGTGCCATACGTACCGGAAGATCGGCTATCAGGAGAAGGACTACGACGTCGAGCCGCTCGCGGACGATCTCGCGAGCCTCACGCTCGATCTGCTGATGGGCGAGGCGGGCTACCGGCGCGCGTCGCCGAATCCGCTGCTGTGGCCCGACTTGCCGGCCGACGCGGCAGGGGACGAGCGGACGTGAGCGGGACGGGCGCGAACGAAGTCAACGTGCTGCTCGCGCGCGTGCCGTCGGTCGAGCGCGTGCTGTCGTCGGGCGAGATGAAGCCGCTCGTCGACGAATACGGCCGCACGCGCGCGCTCGCCGCGGTGCGCGCATCGCTCGACGCGTGGCGCGACGCCGCGCGCCGCGATCCGGCCGCGGCCGGGGTGCTCGACGATGCGCGGATCGCCGCCGACGTGCGCGCGCGGCTCGCCGCCGGCGCGGCGGGCGCGATGCGCGCGGTGTTCAACCTGACAGGCACCGTGCTGCACACGAATCTCGGCCGTGCGCTGCTGCCGGACGAAGCGGTGCGCGCGGTCGTGCAGGCGCTCACGCAGCCGATGAATCTCGAATTCGATCTCGCGACGGGCCGCCGCGGCGACCGCGACGATCTGATCGACGCGCTCGTCTGCGAGCTGACGGGCGCGGAGGCGGCGACCGTCGTCAACAACAATGCGGCCGCCGTGCTGCTCGCGCTGTCCGCGCTCGCGCCGAAGAAGGAAGTGATCGTGTCGCGCGGCGAGCTCGTCGAGATCGGCGGCGCGTTTCGCATTCCCGACATCATGAGCCGCGCGGGCGCGAAGCTGCGCGAGGTCGGCACGACGAACCGCACGCATCTGAGCGACTATGCGCAAGCGATCGGGCCGCGCACCGCGCTCCTGATGAAAGTGCATTGCAGCAATTACGCGATCAGCGGCTTCACGAAGGAAGTGACGCTGCAGGAGCTCGCGCCGCTCGCGCGCGAGCATGGGGTGCCCGTCGCCGTCGATCTCGGCAGCGGCACGCTCGTCGACCTGACGCGCTGGGGCTTGCCGAAGGAGACGACGGTGCGCGAGACCGTCGAAGCGGGCGCGGATCTCGTCACGTTCAGCGGCGACAAGCTGCTCGGCGGCCCGCAGGCGGGCCTCGTCGTCGGGCGGCGCGACCTGATCGCGAAGATCAAGCAGCATCCGCTCAAGCGCGCGCTGCGCGTCGGCAAGCTGACGCTCGCCGCGCTCGAGCCGGTGCTGCGCCTGTACCAGGCGCCCGAATTCCTGCGCGAGCGGTTGACGACGTTGCGGCTGCTTACGCGCGCGCAGGCGGACATCGCGGCGACGGCCGGGCGCGTTCGGCCGGCGCTGCAACGCGCGATCGGCGCGGCGTTCGCGGTCGACGTCGAGCCGATGTTCAGCCAGATCGGCAGCGGCGCGCTGCCCGTCGATCAGTTGCCGAGCTGCGGCCTCGTCGTGCGCGCGAGCGACGGCAAGCGCAGCGGCCGCGCGCTCGCGCAGCTCGAGAAGCGCCTGCGCGGCTGGCCGCGCCCGGTGCTCGGCCGCATCGCCGACGACGCGCTGCGGCTCGATCTGCGCTGCCTCGAAGCGGACGACGAAGCGGCATTCGTCGCGCAATGCGCGCAAGCGCCGACGGATACGCGCGCATGATCGTCGGAACCGCGGGCCACATCGATCACGGCAAGACGACGCTCGTGCGCGCGCTGACGGGCGTCGACACCGATCGGCTGAAGGAAGAGAAGGCGCGCGGGATCTCGATCGAGCTCGGCTACGCGTACACGCCGCTGCCGAACGGCGACGTGCTCGGCTTCGTCGACGTGCCCGGCCACGAGAAGCTCGTCCATACGATGGCGGCGGGCGCGTGCGGGATCGATTTCGCGCTCGTCGTGATCGCCGCCGACGACGGCGTGATGCCGCAGACGCGCGAGCATCTCGCGATTCTGCAACTGCTCGGGCTCGCGCACGGCGCGGTCGCGCTGACGAAATGCGATCGCGTCGACGCGGCGCGCATCGCGCAGGTGTGCGACGAGATCCGCGCATGGCTCGCGACGTCGCCGCTCGCCGATGCGCCGGTTTTCGAGACGCGCGCGACCGAGCCGGACGATGCGGGCGTCGCCGCATTGAACGCGCATCTGCGCGACACAGCGCTCGCGTGGCGTGCGCGGCGCGACGACGGCTTGTTTCGGCTCGCGGTCGATCGCGTGTTCACGCTCGCGGGGCAAGGCACCGTCGTGACGGGCACCGCGTTCGCGGGGCGCGTGCGCACGGGCGATACGCTCGCCGTCGCGCGCACGGGCGAACCGGTGCGGGTGCGCGGCGTCCATGCGCAGAACCGCGCGACCGACGTCGGCCATGCTGGCGAGCGCTGCGCGCTGAATCTCGCGGGCATCGACAAGGCGGCGCTCGCGCGCGGCGACGCGATCGTCGATCCGCGGCTCGCGACGCTTTCGCCGCGCATCGACGTCGAGCTGACGCTGACGGCGGACGCCGACGTGACGATCTCGCATTGGACGCCGCTGCACGTGCATCTCGGCACGCTGCACAGGGTTGCGCACGTTGCGCTGCTCGAGGGCGATACGCTCGGGGCCGGCCAGCGCGCGCGCGCGCAATTGAATTTCACGGAGCCGGTGTTCGCGGTGCCGGGCGACCGCTTCATCGTGCGCAACGCGCAGGCGACGCGCACGGTGGGCGGCGGGCGCGTGCTCGATCCGTTCGGCCCCGCGCGCAAGCGGCGCACGAGCGCGCGGCGCGCATGGCTCGACGCGCTCGCGCTCTGGCTCGACGAAGGCCGCCTCGATGCGCTGCTCGACGAAGCGCCGCTCGGCATCACGCGCGCGACGCTGATGCACCTGACGGGCTTGCCGGCGGATGCATGGGCGTTGCCGGCCGATGCAGTGAACGTCGCCGCGCCGGGCAGGCATGCGGACGAAGCGCGCGTTGTCGCGCGCGGGCATTGGGACGCGTTGCGCGCACGCGTGCTCGACGCGCTCGCGACGTTTCATCAGCGCTCGCCGGACGAGCAGGGGCCGGATGTCGCGCGGCTGCGCCGGATCGCGGCGCCGCTCGCGGACGACGCGTTGTGGCGTGCGTTGACCGATGCGCTGATCGCCGAAGGCGCGATCGTGCGCAGCGGCCCGTGGCTGCATCTGCCGTCGCACGCGGTGAGCTTCGATGCGCGCGAGGAGGCGTTGGCCGGGCGCTTGCTGCCGCTCGTCGCGGCGGGCCGCTACGATCCGCCGTGGGTGCGCGATCATGCGGCGGCGGTGGGCGCGGCGGAGGACGCGGCGCGCGCGCTGCTGCGCAAGCTCGCGCGGCGCGGCGACGTGCATCAGGTCGTGCGGGACCTGTTCTATCACCGCGACGTGATTGCGGAACTTGCGCAATTGATCGCGCGACTCGCGAGCGAGCACGGCGGCGCGCTCGATGCGGCGACGTTTCGCGACGCGACGGGACTCGGCCGCAAGCGCGCGATTCAAATTCTCGAGTTCTTCGATCGCGTTGGGTATACTCGCTTCCACCGCGATCTTCACTGGTTGCGCGCCGATAGCCGGTTGCTGATCGGTTCGCAGTAGTCCGGGTTCGGGCTCGTGTAGTTCGCTACGGTTCTCTACGGTTCTTGACGGGGCGGCATGCTTTTTATATCGGCTCCCGCTTCCGTTCCCGTTCTCGCAGGAAGGCATTCGTATCCGGTGGTGCGGCTGGGCTTCAAACCCAGTTGGTGCGGTCAGCCCGCGCCAGGTCGGTTCGACTCCGGCTGCCTTCCGCCATGAGGCTTTGCGGCTAATTGCGCAATCTGAATTCGAAGCAATTCAGTTCCGCAAATGTCATTCTTTTCCGCAATTCCGTTATTTCGTCGGCTTCACCTTGTCGCCGCGGCGATTGCGAACATAGTGCTCCGTCATGGCGACCGAAGTGTGCCCGAGCTGCCTTTGTGCTTGGCGAATATCGCCCGTGCTGTCCGTCTTGTCGGTGCCAGCCTTCGCCCGCAGATCTCGAAATTGGAATTCGTTGTCGCGCACGTCGGCTTTTCTTCTGGCGTCGCGGAAGCGTCGTTGAAGAGTATCGAGCGTCATTCGTTCACCTTTCTCGTTGACGACTAGCGCGGTGCTGACAATCTTGTATCCGGCTTTGCGGGCGCGAATGCGATTGATCACGGCCATAAGCGCGCCCGTCACCTCCATTCTGAGCTTCTTGCCGGTCTTGCCCTGATCGATGTGCAGGAAGTTGTCACGGATATCGCGCTCGTCATGCGGCAAGGTATCCTGCGGTTGCTGGCCCGTCAGGTAGGCGAGGTCCATTGCGTCGCGCGTCGGCTGGTCCGCATGATCGTAGACTTTTCGGAACAGGTCATCTTCCACGTACACATCGCGCCCAGACTCGCTGTATTTCTTGATTCCCAAGCAGGGATTCGCCGCCTTTGTCATTCCGATTTCGCGTGCGAAGTTGAACATGTGGCTCAAGACTTCAATGTCCCGATTCGCGCGTACACGGCCGGCGTTGGGAGGCACAGGACGCTTCTTCGATTCGTACCACTCGACCGCCTTCTTGTGGCGCCAGTGCATGTACTGCTTGAGGGATCACCATTTTGGCTGTCTGGGCGTAGTCGATTCTCCCGATCTTGTGCGCATACTTGATTGCCGCTCGCAGGTACGAAATTCGTGAAAAGGCGCCCTGAATTGCGCAAGCGACGACAAAAAGCGCTTTGGTTTCGCTGTGGAAATGAGACTGGTCAGATATTTGTGCCGTATGGAAATTGATAGGCTGGGCGAAGCAGTTTGCCCTCTATCTTTTTTTCCTATGCGGAATGGATATGAAAATTACGCCGTCTATTTCAAGCCGCTCGTTTCATCATGAGCGAGAGCAGCGGAATTCACTAAGCGAGCGCAAGGTTGGCGGCGCAGTGACCAATGTTCCGAAATACGAACCGGAGCAGTCGGGTACTGAAGCGTCGTCCGGCTCGACGGAGCTCGACAACCGGAAGCGCAGTGTCAGCACGGTGGATGCAATCAAACCTCGGCAGGCGCCGTCGGCGCAAAGGTCCGAGGAGCAAGACGCGAAGGCAGCCAGCTTGGCGGATTTCCAGGATTTCGTGAAGCGGGAAGCCAAGCGGCTCGTCAAGGAGAAGTTTGCCGGGCAGAGCCTCGACCCCGACCAGGTTTATGTCAACCGGCGCGATCCGGTGACGGGCCGCGTGACGGTTTCGCGGACGTTAACAGAGGAATTGCTGCATGCAATCCGAGACGGAACGCCGACCTACGACCTGAGCAATGCCGGATTGTTTCGTTCGCCGAACTGGAACGATGCGGACAGGATTGCCCGGCAAAGCTCGCGCGGACCGTCGAACGCCCTCATCGATATCGAGGACTATGTGACGCCTCGGTTGCTGAACGATCCGACTCGCGGATCGCTCGAGACGCGCTATCAAGCGCATGTCCGCGCTCGGACCGAGCAGCGGCTGTATCCGAAGGCGACCGAGCGGGACCTCGGGCCGTTGCGTCAATATGAAGCTCAGCGAAACAGCGACGGGGCGGCGGTCGATCGTCTGATGGCCGACGTCGCGCCCGAGGCCCACGTGCGCCAGCGAATTCGGCAATACATGGAGCAGCAGGGCGGAACGCCGGTGGATCCGGACCGCGTCAGGATTCGTGTGGAGAGCCGTGCCAACGGCCGCACGACGTCGACCGAACTGTCGTTGACGGAGGCGGTTCTTCTGGGGCCTTACGCGAACGGGACGACCTTCACGCTGGGCACGCCGTCGGAGCCCGCGGCCGATAATACGACCGCGTTGACGCCGGCATTTCTGAAGCGGATGTTGGGCGAACTCGACGTGCGGCCCGGCTATATCGAGACGCTGAGACAGCGATACAACACGGCGAGCGCGCAAAGCGCGCTGAATGACGCGCTGGCCAGCCGGACGCAGCACGCGGCTTATAGCGCCAAGCTGAAGGGCGAAATCACGTCGGCTGATTACGAGCTGATTCAGCGCGTTCAAAACGGGGGCGGCGAAGCGAATTCGGGCAAACGGGTCGAACTGGGCGGGGTAACGATGTTCGGCGGGGACCAGTTGAGGGACATCCAGGTCTATCGGGAAACCGATTCGCGCACGCAATCCGAGCGCTATGTGATGTATGCGCCGGGTGCGCCGGACAACGAGTTCTACGCGGCCAACACGCCATATCAATTGAGCCAAATGATTGCCGGATGGGCGGCCACAGAGGCGGGGCGTCGGTATTTGACCGACCAGTTGGACCCAAGCAATCGTCAGAAGGGCGAGAAGTTCTTCCGGCAGATCGCCCAAATGCCGTCCGAATGGAAGGGCGGTTTGGGCGAGGGCGCGTCAGTGAGCTGGAAGTCGTTCGGCGACGGGGGGTACCGGGCGCAACTGGGCGCGGTGGCGGCGGAAAAGGGCCGGGCGAGCGTGGCGGAGGCGGAGAGCGTGTTGTTGCCTCCGTGGTATGCCGGGGCGACGCCTAAAGAGCGCACGCAGTTCAATTCTCTCGATGCGGCGGCGCGATCGGCGCTGCAGGCTTATCAGGGATTGCGGCAGCCGGAGCCCTTCCATGAGTTTGCACAACGGGAAGTCGGCAAGTGGCTGAATGAGCGGTTGCGCGAGCAGGAAGTCAAGGAGAACATCGATCCCAATACGGTCAGGGTGGATCTGGACGGCACGGGGCAGAAGGTCATGACGCTGACCGATCTCGTGACCTTTGGCTACCGCGACCATCGAGGCGATATTGCGAAGACGATGCGATTCAGCTCTACGATCGGGCAGGATCTGTCCGGCCTCGAATCCGACGCGATGCGCGGCTATATCGCCACCAAGCCGCGAAACGCCTATCTCGGTGAACGATATATCAACAAAGTGACGGTGGACTTCCTGTCGGAAGGGCCGGCGCTGGACGAGCGGCGAGCGCTGTATCAAAGCAGCGCGCAATCGTCGATGGCGCGGGATGCGCTGGTGTCAAAGCTGAAGAATGAAATCACCGAGACGCAATATCGGACGGTACAGGCCGAGATCAACCGCCTGTCGGATCCCGATTCCGCTACCGTCGACGATCGGCGAGAGAAGAGCGGGCGCCGCGTGGCTACGGATTGCTGCTCGCGATTCCGCCGTTGATGAAGGCGGGGCACGCGTGGACGATGCGCTTGCCGATCGCGCTTGCGCTCGCGTTGCCGTCGCTTCCGTTCGCCTATCACATGATGCCGAGTGCGCTGCCGGCCGGTCAGATCGCATTCGTGGCCGCCAGGGAGTTCGCGCTGGGCGTTCTGACCGGCATGTTTTTCCTGCCGCTCTTCTCGGTGCCGCGGGCGGTCGGAACGTTCGTCGATCAGCAAGCGGGCCTGATGTCGGTGCAATTGTTCGACCCGACCTCTACCGAACGATCCGCGACGGTTTTCGCCGACGTGTTCGAGCAAAGCGCGCTCTTCATGTTCGTCGCGTCCGGAGGATTCGGCGCGCTTGGTGAACTGTATGCAATGTCGCAACGCTTTTGGCCGGTGACGGAAATGAATGCGCCGCCGATCGCTGATGTGACCGACATCGCAAGGCAGGGCTTCAACGCGATGGTGGATACGGCGATTCGTCATGCAGGGCCGTTCGTTGCGACGTTGATTCTGGTCGAATACGGAATCGGCCTGATCGGGCGCGCCGCGCCGCAATTGAACATTCTGACGACGTCGGTCGCGATCAAGCTGGTTTTCGCGTTGGTTTTGATCGCGATCGTCGGTCCGGGGTTTATCGATGCGTTCGTCGACGCGCTTCATGAAGCGCAGGCATTCGCCGCGCAGTTTCTTCGTCGGGTGGAAGGGGCATGAGCGAGAAGACCGAGCAGCCGACCGAAAGCCGGCTGCGCCGGGAGAGGCGGGCGGGGCGAATTTCCAAGTCCCGCGATCTGACTCAGGCCGTCGCTGGCGCAGCGTGGCCGCTTGCGTTTGCGTTGTCGTTCGACTTCGTGTTCGGAGCGGCGGTGCGAGTGCTGCACGGCTTGTTCGAGCTGATCGGCGAAGGAGGGCCACCCGATTCCGCGCGAATGGATTTCGCGATGAGCAGGGTGATCGTGCCGACTATCGCATTGAGCGTCGGTGTGGCTGCGGCGGGAGCGGCAATCTCGATTGCGCTCGAACTGATGCAGACGAAAGGCCTGCTGAGCATGAAGCCTGTGACGCCGAACTTCGGCAAGCTGAATCCGATCAATCAGCTCAAGAGCATTTTTTCTCTGCGCACGCTCGTCGAACTGGCGAAGAATCTCGTCAAGGTCGCGGCGGTCGGGGCGTGCACGCTCGTGGTGATTCGCGTCGCGCTGCCGGATCTTGCCGTCGTCGCAACTGTCGATTTACCGTCGGCCCTGAATTTGACGACGAGCCTGCTGTTCAGGATCGCGACGGCGTCGATCGCCGTGCTCGTCGCGCTCGCGGTGATCGACGTGGGCTATCAGCGGTACGAATACATCAAGGGTTTGAAGATGACGAAGGACGAAGTAAAGCGGGACTACAAGCAGCAGGAGGGCGACCCGCTCGTCAAGGGAGAAAGGCGGCGGCAACACGCCGAACTGGCCGATCGATGACACGGCATGGGCAAAACGACGGGAGCGAAGACGATGGCGGACGAACAATACGGACGGCGGCTGCAACGCGCGCTCGGGCGGCACGTGGACAGCATTCCGATCGTCTCGGTGTTAGGCGTGCTCTGCCTGATTATTTTTCCGCTGCCGATTCCGATCCTGGATGTCGCGCTTGCGCTGAACCTCACGGCATCGGTGCTGATCCTCGCATTGAGCGTGTACATTCCGCATGCGCTGCATCTATCGACATTTCCGACGCTGCTGCTCGTAGCGACGCTGTTTCGCCTCGGATTGAACATTGCAACGACGCGTCAGATCCTGCTGAACGGCTACGCGGGCGACATCATCACGACGTTCGGTAAGCTGGTCGTCGGCGGAGACGTCGTCGTGGGCTGCGTGGTCTTCATCATCATCGCGATCATCCAGTTCGTCGTCGTTGCGAAAGGCGCGGATCGCGTTGCTGAAGTGGGCGCGCGCTTTTCGCTCGATGCGTTGCCCGGCAAGCAAATGGCGATCGACGCGGATTTGCGCGCGGGCATGATTAGCAAGGCCGATGCGTTGGAGCGCCGGCGACAGCTCGAGCAGACGAGCCAGTTTTACGGCGCGATGGACGGCGCAAGCAAATTCGTCAAAGGGGATGCGATTGCCGGTTTGCTGATCGCAATCGTCAACGTGGTGGGTGGAATCGTGATCGGCACGGCTGTCAATGGTCATGCGCTTGCGGACACCGCCCGCCTGTATACGGTGTTGACGGTCGGTGACGGCCTGGTGTCGCAGATTCCGTCGCTCCTGATTTCGTTTGCCTCGGGCATCCTGATTACGCGCGTCGCGTCGATCGACAGCGCGACCGCAGTCGGCGCGGATATCGGCACGCAGATCGCGAGCCAGCCGCGAGCGATTTTCGCGGCGGCGATCGTGGCGGCCGGCTTCGCGCTCGTTCCCGGCTTCCCGGCGATGGCGTTTCTTGGTCTGGCCGCTGCGCTTGCGCTGCTGGCTGCGTTGATTCCGCGGCTGAACGTCATGAGAGGCGGCAGTGCGTCGGCTCGCCAGCATTGGGCGCGTCGGGACGGCGGCGCGAACGCGGTCGTCGACGGCGATCTCGGTGTGTCGGTGCCGTTGCGTGTGCGACTCGGCCCCGATCTCTTCCATCGGCTGAGGCCGCTCGAGCTCGATCGTCTGCTGCTTGCGCTGAGGGAGCGCTTCAGGGAAAGCGGCGTGCCTTATCCCGGGCTGGCACTTTCGGCCGATCCTGCGCTGCCGGCATACGGCTATGCCGTGGATGTCGACGAGGTTCCCATCGCGGCCGATCAACTGGAACTCGCATCGGATGACGTCGAGCGCGCGCGGCGGATGCCGCTTGACGTTCTGGCCGGACGGCATCGCGAGGACGACGAGAAGCCCGTTGCGCCCGAGGCGGCGCTCGTCGAGCGGATCGGCGAGGCGATTTGCTCGAGGCCGTGGCGTTTCCTCGGCATTCAGGAAGCGAGCTATCTACAGGATGCGCTATCCCGGCATTATCCGCAGCTCGTCAATCTGCTCGCCGAGCGGATTCATCTATTCGTCTTTCGTGACGTGCTCGTCGAGCTGCTCAGATCCGGCATTGCGATTCGCAACACGCGCGCGATTGCAGAGGGGTTGACGAAGGGCTGTGCGCAACCAAACGACATCGATGGCCTCGTTTCGTCGGCGCGGCAAGCTTTGTCGAGCCAGATCTCGAATCAGTGGGGCGGTGCGGAGCACTGCATTCCGATCGTCGTGCTGGCTCCCGATTTGGAAGCGATATTGAGGCAAAAGTTGATCGTCACCGGGCAAGGAAAGTTTCTCGATCTGCAGGTCGACGAACAACATCTGTTTGTCCAACGGGTGGTCGACGGGATGAAGGAAGCCTGGCGTGAGCAGCGCGGTGCAGTGCTCGTGACCGGTCAGGATCTGCGCCGCTCGGTCGAGATGTTGGTGGCTGGCGGAGGAGGACGTATGACGGTGCTTGCGGTCGAGGAGATTTCGGACGAAATCGAGTATCGGGTGCTGCATACGATTTGCGTCACCGAGTTCGAGCAGCCCGGAGCTTGCATGAGCGGCAGCGTCGAAGGATTCCGCGAATGAGCGACGCCGGGCACGAATCGCTTGGCGCGTCGTTCGAGCGGCGCCTGGATCGTGCGCTGCGGGGCCGGCGATTCGGCAGGCTCGTTGAAGTGACGGGGGCGCAAGTCAAGGTAGCGGGCGTCGATCTGCGCGTCGGTCAGCTATGCGAGCTGTCGCATTTCGGAAGTGATGAGCGTGTACTGGGCGAGGTCGTCGGACTGACGCGCGAAACCGCGCTAGTCACGCTGCTGGGCGATGTGGCGGGACTCGGTACTTCGACGCTCGTGCGACCGTGCGTGGACAGCCATCGCGTCTGCGTCGGCACAGGTTTGCTCGGACGCGTGCTGGACGGGTTGGGGCGGCCGCTCGACGGCGGTCCGGCACTCGATGGCATGGCCGCGCGTCCGAGTGCGGCGGCGCCTCCTCCGCCGTTGACCCGGCCCTTGATTCGGGCGATTCTGCAGACCGGCATCCGGGCGATCGACGGATTTCTGACGATGGGGCGCGGGCAGCGCATTGGCATATTCGCTCCGGCGGGCGCCGGGAAAAGCACGTTGCTTGGCATGATGGCGCGCAATATGGCTTCCGGGACCGTGTGTGTCGTTGCGCTGATCGGGGAACGGGGGCGCGAGGTGCGCGAGTTCCTGGATGAGATTCTCTCGGTGACGCAGCGGCAAAGCACTGTCGTCGTCGCAGCGACGTCGGATCGGCCGTCGATGGAGCGCATCAAGGCCGCATATACTGCAACGACGATTGCAGAATATTTTCGCGACGAAGGGTACGACGTGCTGCTGCTGTGCGATTCCGTGACGCGTTTCGCGCGCGCGATGCGCGAAACCGGGCTGGCGGCCGGGGAGCCCGCGGTACGGCGCGGCTATCCGCCGTCCGTATTTGCCGCGCTGCCTGGCCTTGTCGAGCGGGCGGGCCCGGCGAAAAACGGAAACATTACGGCGTTGTACACGGTGCTATTGGAAGACGCCGAGATAACAGACCCGATCGGAGAAGAGATTCGCTCGCTGCTGGACGGACATATCGTGCTGTCTCCGAAGCTGGCGAGTGCCGGACATTATCCGGCGATCGACATACGAAGCAGCATCAGCCGTGTGATGCCGCAACTGGTCGACTTCACGACGGCAAGGGCGGCGGCCCGATGTCGCGAATGGATCGCGCGCTACGACGATGCCGAATTGCTGCTGCAAATCGGCGAATATCGCGACGGAGGCGACCCGGTATTGGATAGTGCAATTGCGGCGCATGGCGATCTGGCCGACTTTCTCAAGCAAGGCACGCGGGAATCCGTACCGATCGAGGAAACCACGATGCGTTTGCGCGACATTGCACAGCAGTACGCGGGAGCGGGCGATTGAACCCGATCGACCATTCGAGGAGGCGCGCGTGAGCGAGAAATCGAAAGTGCTGCTTTTGATGAGCCGGGTGACCGGAATGCGAAGCGAGCGGACGAGGGATGAACTCGCGGGAACGCTACGCGCGCTTCGCGCGATCGACGGCAAGATTGCTGTGTTGCGGCAGCGGCTCGGCAAGCTCGTCGCGATGCAGCGAAACTGGATGCGCGCCGTGCCCGAAAATGCGGGCAGGCTGGCCGGCACGTCCGACGAGATGCGCATGCCGCTGAAGTGGATCGAGCAGCAGATCTTCGAGACGTTGGACGCAGAGCGCGAGCTCGAGCGGGGAAAAGCGGCATTGATCGAGGCGCGCAATGCCCAGAAGCGCGCGATGCTCAAGCACGACGAATTGGGAAACGTTTACCGGATGAGGCGCGCCGCTCTCGGGAAATGGCGGGAGGCGGCAGCCGAAGAGGACCACGAAGATGCCATTGCACGGCGCGGCTGCTAAGGCGCGCTGCTGCGCGGCCCGAGCATCGCGCATGCCGAGTCGCCGGTCGGGCGATTCGTGAAATCGATCCCGTTTCGGGACCTTTGTACGTACAATTTTCTAGCTTCAGTGAGGCAGATGATGGAAATTTTGTTTCGAAAGCATGGATGGCGCCCGGCGATGGGCGTACTGTCGTCGTGTCTGGCATTGACTGCGTGCACCGGCGTGTCCGAGGCCGCGCGTGGCGGCCTCTCTCCGGACGGCGCACAAGAGACTCGCGCGCAATGCCGAGCGGACGCCTTGCCGGACGACGCGCTGCAAGGGAAAACCGAAGCCGAAGCGGCAGCGCTGCTGTCGGGTTGTACCTGGCGAATCGGGGAAAGGGATGGAAAGGCGCTGCCCGGAACGATGGACTATCAGGCGCAGCGGCGGACCTTGGGAATCGAGAAGGGCAAGGTCATCTGGGTAAGGCGCGGTTGAATTCCATTCGACGGCGTCGCGTTGCTCAAGGCCCTGGGTTCGATCTGGCCTTCCGTCGCGGCGCCTGCCCGGGCTACGTCCCATTTCTGCCGGAAGATCGCGCCGGCGATTACCCGTTGGCAATCCGCTCACCTTCTACGCCTTACACAAAGCCTTGCGAGCCATCCACAGGTTGTCCGGCGCAAACAACGTGGTGATCTGGGCGACGTTCTTCATTAAGCTCCGGTAGCGCGTCTTCATATAGCAGAACTGGCGCTTCAGGACGCGAAACGGATGCCCGACCCTGGCACGGATGCTGCCTTTCTGCGTCTGCTGCATTTCCGGGTCTCGCGTACCGGACGCATTCTTTGCCGAGCTGGGTGCGGAAATCAATGTCGCGTCTGCCGCCGAGCCAACTTTCGGAATCAGACCATTCTCGCGTGCGCGTGCGTTTCGCTCACAGGTTCAATCCAAGGTCCAGTTTCATCTCTGTGCACCTCGTTCGTCCAGTTTTCCGAGGATAGCTCACGGCATCATCAAATCCAGGACTTTTGTAAACCTTCCTTAACAGCAACTGTGCGTATTTTTGAAACTGTCTCTAACGCACAATTTCGTATGGAACAGTCTTTAACCCCAGCACGCGTGCAGCGGCAAGACGGTGATTGCCGTTAACGATTTCGAATTTGGTTTCCCCTTCTATGGAAACAATTTTTACCTGAACTGGCTCAATGCGCACCCCTTTTTTTACTGCTTCAATTACGCTCCCGTAACGCTTCCCGTCCAGCGAATCACGGCTCTGAACAAATTTATCGGTCGGTGCGTACTTCTGATCTGGATTTCCGGTTCTCCATGTATAAATTTCCTGATAATCATAAGTCTCAGTGGGATACCAAGTCTCATTTGATTCGATGGAGATATAAGATTTATCATCCGGGTCATAAATCAGATATGTCTTTTCACCAGTTTTTGATGTATGAACTCGCACGTCTAGGGAATCTTCAAATGTCTCATTAATTTTCTGAACTAAATCATCGTTCAGATCATCCTTGGATTGACGATTCCAAGTTTCCCGGGATAACAATTCCGGCTCTCGCTCGGCAGGTAGATGGGCTCCGCCAGTTGGCTCGGGCGCCACACCTGAATCCTGGATCACCGCGCCACTCTCTCCACCTGACAAGCCACCATCTTCATTGAGTTCGATCTGTGGCCTCACAGGGGACGGCCGCGCACTGATTTTAGACGGGGCGCCAGATTTTGGTGGAATCAACGGCGTGTTCTCGAAGGAAATCGAGGACGATCGCGATGCAGCGAGGGACGGGCGTGGTGACGGGATGGTGGACGGACGCGGAGATGGACGGACCGGGATTGGCCTGACACCGGGGCCCCCTCCTATCGGCCCACCAGCAGCAAAAGTAAATAACAGTTCTAATGCAATGTCCCACGGAGATCTACGAGACTCCTGAGGATCGGCCGGATAACCCGCCGCCATTCTTCGTTTTTGATAGTCTGAATAGCTTTCGTTAATATAACGTATAGGTTCTTGCAGCGCCCGTGGCCTTCTGTTCGATCGTTCATTTTCGTATTTTGTTAGTCGATCGATAGTTGCGTCTGAATGGCCGGTACGGAACACCTGTGAATTTGCGACCGGAATGACGTCGACCGATATGGGTTCACCTGCGCCTCGAACATCCGTACTGGCATGAATCGGAACTGTAAGCGACCCAAGAGGCTTGGAATTAACTGATGTCATTCTGCTCTCCATGAAATGGATGGTTCTCATCGAATTCTGGATGCCATCCCGGTAGCGAAAATCGGCAGAGACACAATATGATGTTTCTCGTGCGCAGCAAATAGGACTGGCACGAAAATCATCTAGCGAAGGCGGCGAATGGAACGAAGCATTTCTGTCGCCGCGCTCGAAGTGGGCGAACTCTGCGCGACGACGCGATGTGACAAGACAGATCGAAAGTCGAACAACTCCAAGTCAACCTGCCGCGTCGCCAGCGCGTCGCGTGGCTACGGGAATAGCGGCAACCTGATGACGAATTCGGTGCCGCGTCCGAGTACGCTGGATACCTGAATCGTTCCGCCGTGACGCTGAATCACCGCCCTGACGAACGGCAGACCTAGGCCGACGCCCCCATCGATATCGTGCTGACGCTCGGCCTGATAGAACGGCTCGAACAAATGCCGGAGCGTGTCATCCGACATGCCGATGCCCTGATCGCTGATGTGCAGCGCGACGTGACGATCGTTGGTTTCCTCGATCCGCACGCGAATTTCCGTTTGATGATCTGAATATTTGATGGCGTTGTCCAGCAAGTTGACGATGGCGCGCACCAACATGTCCGGGTTTGCGCGGATCAGCACAGTATCGGCGCTCACTTCGGGGCCGTGCAACTTAATGGCCTTTCGCTCTGCCGCAAACCAGACCTGATCGATTGCGTCACGAACAATGTCCGCGGGAGCGATCGGCACAAACGTGTCTTTTTCCAGCCGCTCCGCACGCGCGAGCTGCATGAACTCCTTGGCGATCCGAAGCGAATAGTCGGCATACCGGCGCAAGTTTCGCAGGAATTCGTGATCGTGTTGCGTCGCATCGGCCACGGCGGTTTCGGCGCTGCGCCGCTCGATCAGCATGAGGATCGTCGTTAGCGGACTGCGCAGATCATGTGCGACGTGGCGCAGCATTTCTTTATCGTACGCGACGTAGTTTTTCGCGTCAGCAAGGTCGATGAGGCTGATGAGTTGCGACGCGGGCCAAGCGTTCGTTTGTCCGTGCTGGTCGGCTGCTTCGGCAAGCGGTTCGCAAAGCAGGACGTATTCCCGGCTCCGCCATACGATTTCACGAGGTGTGCCCGGCGCAGCATGCAGCGCCGCGTCGATTTTTTGCTTGAGCATGTTGAGCGGAGCTGTTCGCTTTTTCAACGAGCAGTCGGCGGCGTCTGAAGCGTCGGGAAGCAACAGGTTGTTCGCCTTGTCGTTGCGCACCGCGAGCCGACCCTCGAGTTCGAGAAAAACCGGATAGGGCAGCCGATCGATCATGCTCACATAGGTGCGTTGCCATAAGCGGATTTCGTGGATCATGCTTTCTATGTGACGCAGTTCGCCGTGTGCCGCGAGCGCCGGGATCGACGTCAGTTTGGTGACGTCGGACGATTGAATCGACGCGAGAACCGTATTGAGCTCGGACACTTCGCGACGCAGCAGCATGAGGGTACGGTGATGGCGCACTGACGCAAAAAAGCCGTAGATCACTATGCACACGACCGGCAGAAAGCCAATGGGCAGCCAGACATGAAACAACAGCAGCCCGAGAGCAATTGCGAATATCAGCAGTACCCAGGCGAGCGCGGCCAAGTGCATCGCACGCCCCGGCACGACAAAGCAGATGAGCGCGATGCCGATCGTAATGACGAATTGGATCGCCACCTCGGCCGGATAGGCTATTTTCCGCGTGAGACTGCCGGACGCCACCGCTTCCGTAATCAGTGCGTCGAGTTGCACGCGCGATATCGCTTCTGAATGCAGCGACGACGTTTGATAGGTACCTTCGCCTAGCCAGGCTTCGTGTCCGACGAATACGATCTTGCCGGCGAACGCGTCGCCGGGAATGCGCCCTTGCACGACGTCGAGATAGGAATATTGCCGCGTCGCTTCGATGGGCGGCATCACGATCGACACTGCCTGAACGCGTTGCGCATCGACCGACGGCGCATACGGTTCCAGGTAGTCCTCGAACGGGACGGGCGCTTCGATACGCGCGACGCGCAGCGCATCGAGTGCAATATGCGAGATGGTTCCGCTCGCAGTGCGGATGTACGGCACGAAGCCCGTCACGACGCCATAGTGGCCGATCGTAACGTCGCGCTGGCTGATTGCGGCAGCATGATCGGCCAGCGCGCGCGGCAGCGGCAGGACCGGATTGCCCGAGACGTCGGTGGCGTTGCTGGGCCGTACCAGAATGACCTGCGGATGATCTTGCATGCCTCGTTCGAGGCTGCCGTAATCCAAGCCGGGCGCAAGAGGCAAATCCAGCACGATGCTCCGGGCACGCCCCATTCGATCGAGCAACGCCTTCGAGTAGGCCGGCAAGTTGCGCGCGCCGAGCGCTGTGAGCGTGGGTTCGTCGATGTTGACGACGACGATGTCGCCGGTTGGTTTGTGTGCGACCATGCGCGCCATCAAGTCGAACAGAACGCGGTCGAGCGTGCCCGACACGACTCCGCCTGCGGGATACGAGCCCAGCAGCGCCAGCGCGAACATCGCGAACATGAATGCGATCGGGCCGCTTCCGAGCGCCGCGAAGAAGTTCAGTAGCTTTCGCACGCGGCAATTCTTCGGAATAGCGACCACCGCAGACGCGATGGCGGAGCGGAGAACAATCGTGCGGCCGCGCTAAGCGGTATATTTCTCATCGCTTCCCTGGCCGCGGATCTGTTCCAGCCGATAGCCATAACCGTAGATGGCGGTTATCACGACCCCGTGGCGTGCGCCGAGCTGGAGGAGCGTGCGCAATTTGCTGATATAGGTCGAAAGCATCGCTTCTTGACTGCGATTGCCTTTTGCCGATTCCTCCAGTTTGGCATCCGAATCGGCGCTCCAAATTTTCTGAATGAGCGCCTTCTTGGTGACGATCCGGCCTAGATTCGAAAACAGTAATTGAGCAAGCCTGAATTCCCGTTCGGGCAGGTCGATCGATTGGCTGCATAGCATGATGACTCGCGAGCCCCTCAATTCGTAGTCTCCGGCCTTGATGACCGGCTCGGCCGGAGCCGCGGGATAGTAGCGGCGCAATTGCGCGCCGACGCGGGCGATCAGGATATTTTCAGTGACAGGCTTGACCAGATAATCGTCCGCGCCGTGCTCGAGGCCGTAGACGACGTCGGCTTCTTCGTCATGCTGAGTGACGAGCACGATCGGCATTGCGTGCGCAATGCGTTCGCGAGTTCGTTGCAGGACGTTGATGCCGGACGCACCCGGAACGTCCCAATCGAGGAGCAACATGTCGAATGGTTGTTGCTCGATGAGATCGAGAAAGCGATCGCCGTCGGCGCAGGTAGCCGTGTCGTAACCGGCTTTTTCCAGCCAGGCTGTGAGCGTCCTGGCTTGATTGACGTCGTCTTCGAGGATCGCAATGCGTTTTCTGAATTCCGTTTGCATGGACGAGCCCGTGACCGTAACTGGGGTTAGGTGATCTTTTGAAAGGTTGTTGTTAGAAAATCGAACGGAAGCAGACTGCATGATAGTTGCATAAATGAATATTAATTCGCGACGACTTTTATGCAAGCTCGTCGGCGCTGACGAAATCGCCAATAAGCAAATCGGAAAAGATCACGCGGACGTTTTTTGACGTTCATGCCGTCTGAGGCGGCTATCGGGGGACGGCACGGCAGATCTTTCGATGCGCCTCGTTTCTCTTTATCTGGCCGGCCCTCGGAGACTCCGAATGAAAATGTCCGCAACTTCATAAACCAGACATTGCCGCAGGAAAGGCATGACGCCCGCGGCGCGTGTCACGAAGCAGTTGCGCTGATTGAGCAAGCGAGCTTCGTGTCGACGGCATATTTGATGAGATCGATGTTCCGCTTGATGCTCATCTTGCGCATTGCGTTATTTTTTTGTGAGCTGATCGTTTGTTTGCTGCGACGCAGGCGAGCAGCGATTTCGTTGATCGTGAGACCGGACACGAAAAGCCGCACGACTTCCAGTTCACGAGGCGTCAATGCGAGACCGCGGTTCGAGGTCGGGGCGTCCGTCTTGCTCTCCCGAACAATCGAGGCGATGACCGGCGAAAGATAGGCTTCTTCAGACTTGGCCGCGCGCACGGCGGCCGGCATTTCGTCGGCATGGTCTCGCTTGCTGAAGATGCATGAAATGTGTTTCGACAACAGTGAGCGAATCACGCCGGGATTGTCGATTGCCGTGAACACGACGAGGCCGACACCGGGATGGCGGCGTCGAATCAACGACAACATCGCGATGCCGTCGCTGTATTTTTCGCAGCCGGAGGACATCGTGTAATCGGAGATGACGACGTCGCACTCGCGCCGTGTCAGCATGTCGACGAGATCGCCCGGACTCCGTGCGGTGCCGACCACCTGTATGTTCGGATCACGTTGGAGCTCATATGCGAGCCCGGAAATCATGACGGGCTGGCTGTCGGCAATGACGACTTTGGTCGGGGGTGAACGCACGGATGTTCCTCGCTATGGAAACGGTGCTGCGGCATTGGACTCCTCAAGCGGCGCTGCCATTGCGCTGGGACAACCTGGACGTTGTCGCAGCCGCGGTTCCCAACACGGGGTGGACAGCGCGGATGCACCGGTAATGACGATGACGCCATTCTCATCGGGGGACTCGGATAGGGGAAATATTCTGGACGTTTGTTAAATTCGGTGGCTGATCATGAAGGACGCAGCCGCCCCGGCCGGACGTTCAATCGCTTTTGGCGTCGAACGAGTGCGTTCCGATTCGCTCGTCAGGCCGTTGCGGGCCGGTGCCCGCAACGGATAAAGGGCTCAAACGGCGGCGCTTCGAACAGAATTCGCCGCGAATTGAACGACGCTGGACGAATGTCGATTCATCTAACGAATGCCGACTCCCAAATGGCTGCCGTAGTGATAGTTATGTCCTTCCAGCCCGGTCACGATGTTCTTTATCCAGTATCGCGTGAAAGGCAGATAGGCCTGTATGTCGGAAGACCAGTACCAATCATTTCCCATCGGCCAGCGGCTTCCGTATAGCGCATTCATCTCGCGCAACTGCGCCATGTTGGGGATGTGCACCCCTTGCGAGCCGGCGACGCTCGAGATCTGGGAGTAAGTACCTTTGCCGAGACCGACGCACTGTATGACGCCCGTTGCCGACACTTGATAGCTCTTGGTCGCGCCGATGCTGTCCAGGACAGTGATGGCCGTGGTGCCGTTGCCTCGCACCGTCACGTATCCGTTGTTGTCGACGACTGCTATGCCGCTGTTGCCGGATTGATAGCTGTACGGCGGAATTCCACCGGTCGCGGTACGTTGAATCGTGGTGTTGGCAGGCCACGCGCCCGGCAGGAGAGCCGGGTAAGCCGGCAAGAGATAAACCCGGCCACTGAGCGTAACGGGCGTCGTGTCGATTGCGAGCGGCGGCGGGCCGCCGTCGCCGACGGCCTGGTCGTCGCTGCTGTACGCGAACGTCGCCTTGCCACTCGAATTGGCCGGGAGGGTCAAACGAACGATCGGCACCACCTCTTTGTAACTGCCGTAAAAACGCAATTGGTCGTTTTGCGCGTTGGCGAGGGCGCCAGGCTTTCCGGAAATATAAAAGAACGACTGGATAGGGAGATTGGCGCCATGGCCGGCCGGCCAGGTTGCCAGACGCAGTTCGTTCTGGACGGCCCACCATTGCGGAATCATGGCTTGCCTGGCAAGGATGGCCTGATAGAAGCGATTCGCCGTGTCGATCTGTCCGTCTCTCACGTTCCAGCCACATTGGTACCGATACTTGTTCGCGCCAAGATTGAAGTGGTCGATCCACTGCTGGGCGGTGATGATGCCCTGCTCATTGCACGGCTGGCTTTCCAGCGGATAAGTGTTGCTCGGGCCGCATCCCTGAAGCGAATTCCGGTTATTCGTGTCCGCATCCATCGGGAAAGCACAAAGCACGGCGATGTTGCTGTCCTTGTCGGAGGGGGTTTCAAGGGCGGGGAAAAAAATGAACCCGTTGTTGTAGTTGAAAACCAGATTCGCGAAATTGTTGTCCGTGCGCAGCCACGAGAAGGAGACGCCGCCGCTTTGTATGGAGCCGGGGCTGGGATCCCATGGAAAGAAGGCGGGATTGGTCTCCGTTGCACGAAGCATCACGCCGCTGCAGAGAAATGCCGGCTTGCTTAGGCCGCCACAGTCACGATCCGTTCGGTTGTACCATCCGTTCAATTGGGTTGCGGCTTCGGGCCCTGCGACGGTCAATGAAGTCGACGGCGCCTGCGCCGTTTGAGGAGCGCCCTGGTGCGGGCTCGATCACGACGGCAGGCGGGGGCGGACTGGTAGCGCATGCAACCAGTAATGTGCATAGCGTCGCGACCAGTACATATCTGAAGCCATCTGATTTCATGACTAAGAGACGGTTTCATAAAGACTGCTGGGCTCGCCGCAGGGTATTCCAGCAGATCAGGCAGCAGCCGAGTTTGAGGAACGCTTCGTGAATGTCGGCGCGACGTTCAAAGCGAATACGTAGACGGCGGAAATGATGCAGCCAAGCATGAGTACGTTCGACGACCCAACGGACTTTTCCAAGGCCACTACCGTGCGGCTGACCGCGCCGCGCGATGCTGGTGGGGATGTTGCGCTCGTGAAGGATGCGTCGGTATTTGTCGTGGTCGTAACCACGGTCGGCGTAGACGCGGGCAGGACGGCTCAGAGGCCGTCCACGCACGCCGCCGATCGGCACAATGGCCTCGATCAGCGGAACCAGTTGGGTGACGTCGTTACGATTGGCGCCGGTCAGGATTGCCGCGATCGGCGTTCCGTTGGCGTCGGTGGCGATGTGGTGCTTCGACCCGGGTCGAGCTCGATCGGTGGGGTTCGGGCCAGTTTTTCGCCCGCCCCAACCGCACGAATCGACGATGAGTCGACGACCACACGGGAGAAGTCGATCTTCTCGGCTGCTCGCAGTTTCGCCAGCAGCACCGCGTGCAGTCGATCCCACACACCGGCTTGCTGCCAATCGCGCAGCCTGCGCCAACAACTTACGCCTGAGCCGCATCCCATTTCGGACGGTAAGTCGCGCCAACGAATGCCCGTCTTCAGCACAAAAAGGATGCCCGTCAAAGCCGCACGGTCCGCTACCGGCTTGCGACCGGGGTACTTGAAGCGGCGCGGCTTTGGCGGAGGTAGCAGTGGTTCGACCAGTGCCCACAGTTCGTCATCAATGATTGGCTTACCCATCTCCTTGGCCCGTCTGTCACGACGGCCAAGGTTAACAGGATGCTGAAAAAGTTAACAGCCCCTTGGACTCTTTTTGAAACCGTCTCTAAAGCCCTTTGTCAAATTCCATCGACCTTGTTTTATTTCACATGCTGTTTGTATATTTTTCTCCTGCGGGAATCAGAGATTGACGCGCAATACTCGAGAGAATTGAAGTTGCGCATCGGAGTCGATCCATCCGACGCTGTAGTTGATCAGCACTCTGGAGCCGCTATTCTCTGTCGCCCACGCCGCCGGAATATCGAAGATGGAGGGTTGTCCCTTGACGACACGCTGGATTTCGGTATGCCGCGTTACCACGCCATCCCATCGGACCCGAACGGTTTGGTCGTCTTCCATACCGGAATACAAGACCGTCACTTGTGTGCGCGCCCCGTCGAGCAAGGGAGCGGGAAGCGTCAGCGACTGCCCCTCGACATGCAAGGTCAAGGTGTCGGATGGATGAACCGGGCCGCCTAGCAGGCTGTTGAAAAGCGCCTCGTTTTGATGGCTGGGGCACTGTTTAAAAGGGTTTCGTATGCGATTGGCTGCTGAGTTGCGGATAAATCGTCGCGGCTGCCCTGCTGGCGAGCGGGCCAGCAGGCGCGTTGCCGCGCGACGGTCGCGTTTGGGCGGCTCATTTCACTGCTCCCTGCGGCACCGCCGCCAGTATTCGGGCCATTCGAGTCAGGTTGCTCGCCAGCATCGTCAACTTGAAGTGCTGGTCGACTCGCTTGATGCCGCGATACACGGTCTGTCGAATCCTGCCGACGGTCTTGCCCCAGCCGAAGTGCTCCTCGATGCGTTTGCGAATCACCTGGCTGATGCCGTAGCCGACGTGCCGCGACGTGCGCCCGTCGATCGCGCTACCGCCCTGATGCGCGTCGTTGCGTGCGACATGCGGCGTCACCTTGCGCGCACGACAATCCCGCACAAAGTCGCGCATGTCATAACCCTTGTCGGCCCCAAGCGTCTTGGCATGACGGCCTGGCACGCAATCGAGCAGGCGCAATGCGCTCGCGCGTTCGCCAAAGCCATCGGCATGGCTGACCACCGCGCCAACCACCAAACCCGAACGGTTCTCCATCAGGATGTGCCCCTGGTAACACAGGATGGACGGCGTGCCTTTGCTCTTCCTGAACAGCCGCGCATCCGGATCGGTGCTCGACTCGTGAGTCTCGTTGCTGCGCCGCTTGCCCTTCCAGTCGGTGTCGACATTGCGGCCGCCACCGGCCGGCGGATCGTCCGAACCGTCCTTGGGCCGGAAGCTCTTGTGGCTGGCCCACGCCTGGATCAGCGTGCCATCGACCGAGAAGTGTTCTCTGGACAGCAGCCCTTGCTTGTCGGCCAAGCTCATGACTTCGGTAAAGAACGCTTCGACCACTTCGTGCTCGAGCAGACGATCGCGGTTCTTCGAGAACACCGAGTGGTCCCAGACGGCGTCTTCGATCGCCAACCCGACGAACCAACGAAACAGCAAGTTGTAGCGCATCTGCTCCATCAGCATGCGCTCGCTGCGCACCGAATAAAACACTTGCAGCAGCAACGCACGCAGCAGCTTCTCAGGCGCAATCGAGGCTCGACCGCTGTCTGCATAGATCGTGCTGAACAGCCCGTTGAGCCGCTTCAACGCCTGATTGACCAGCAGCCGAAGCGGCCGCAGCGGGTGATCGGCCGGCACGAAGTCTTCCAGCTTCACCGTCGTGAACAGCGGTTCTTGCATCTCGTCCATTCCGCGCATCGCTCTCGTCTGCCCAAGATCATGAACACGATATCTCTAACGCACCGCCCGCAGCGCCCGTTTACACCGTATCCAATTTCAACAGCCTGCTAGACGCTGCTGTACGGAATAGCTGATGCGCACGTCGCGGCCGATTGCGTCGATGACCTCCATGCGCGGGATTCGGAAGTCCATATGCCCCGGCAGCCCGACAGGACGAACGTCTGTGTTGTAGGTTACGGCCGCCACCCATTGAACCCGAACGGTGTCTGCGCCGGCCATGTCGTCATACCGGCGCACTTGAACGATGATGTACTCGTTTATATGGAGATGTTGTCGGCCTAAATAATGCTAGAGACGACCAAAGAAGATATAATTCTCTTTATTGGCAAATAATCCCAATCGTGCGAGTTCAGCTTCCGATAAATAAAAGTGGTAAAGCTGTTTTCTGTTGCAGTGATTCCGATCAAGCTGCCGCAATTATTTGGGGGGATTTTTAAGAAATTCCCCAAGGTGGACTTGGAAGACATGTTGGAACACGATACATTGATTTTACATCAGAAAACAACTTTAGTTTGGAAGGTGGTGTAAATTATCCACCATTCGTAACTGATCATGCTTTACTTGTAAAAAATGGTAAGCTGGAATTCGCGATTTTTCCCCGTCGCGTTGAGTTTGGATACAGATCAATGAACTCTCCAATTCGCCTGCATACATTTTATAGTGACGGGTCGGATGCGTGCTGTATTACACTTCGTGATGCTGCCACGGGGGATCGATTTTCAAACACCGCCCCGCCGGGAAAACTAATCAAGTCATTCGAAATTGATGAGGCGCTATATTTGGATAATTTTTCAATATCAAATTAGAAAATATACCATTTGTATGATACTTTATTTTGCATTTTGACTGCGTTGTTGCATAATTCTGCTAACGGCGAGTGAGTCAGCCCCCCCACGAAAACTGGACCCGAGATGACGCTTAAACTATGAGGTACTCTTACGCCTATGTTTAAGCCTATGCCTAACGGGGGACCCGTCGAGGTTCTGACGCGGCTTGAACAGCGCCGCCGGCATTCCGTTGAAGAAAGGAAAGGTGCCGAAGCTGTTCCCCGATGAACTGATCGATCAGTTCCTTGCGCAGGTGCAGAGCAAGGACGCCGAGTCGATCCTGGGCGAATCGGGGCTGGCCGGCCAGTTCAAGAAGCAACTGGCCGAGCGCATGCTTGCGGCCGAGTTGAGCCACCATCTGGAAGCCGAGACTGAGCAGGGCAAGGCCGGCAACCACCGCAACGGCACCAGTCCCAAGACGGTTCTGACGCCCAACGGCGAGCTGAAGCTGGATATTCCGCGCGATCGGCAGGCGACGTTCGAGCCGCAATTGGTCGGCAAGTATCAACGCCGCCTGCCCGGCTTCGACGACCACGTCATCAGCATGTATGCGCGCGGCATGAGCGTGCGCGAGATTCAGGGCCACCTGCTGGAACTGTACGGGCTGCAGGTGTCGCCCGATCTGATTTCGACGGTCACCGACGAGGTGCTGGCCGACGTCGAGCAGTGGCAGCAACGCCCGCTCGAGGCCATGTATCCGATCGTGTACTTTGACGCGCTGCGGCTGAAGATCCGCGACGAAGGCACGGTCAAGAACAAGGCGGTCTATCTGGCGCTGGGCATCCGCGCCGACGGCCGCAAGGAAGTGCTGGGTTTGTGGATCGAGCAAACCGAAGGCGCGAAGTTCTGGCTGAAGGTCTTCAACGAGTTGAAGAACCGCGGCTTGCACGACATCCTGATCGCGGTGGTCGATGGATTGCGCGGCTTCCCCGAAGCGATCGAGGCAGTCTATCCGGCCGCCCAAATCCAGACCTGCATTGTGCATCTCATCCGCAATTCGCTGAATCTGGCGAGCTGGAAGGACCGCAAGCCGCTGGCTGCCGCGATCAAGCCGATCTATCAGGCCACCACGGCCGAGGCGGCGGCCGCGGCGCTCGACGCCTTTGCGCAGAGCGAGTGGGGGCGCAAATTCCCTACCGTCGCGGCCATGTGGCAGCGCCAGTGGGAACAGGTGATCCCGTTCTTCGCCTATCCGCCCGAGGTGCGTCGAATCGTATATACGACGCCATTGAGAGCATGCACATGCAGTTGCGCAAGATCGTCAAGAGCCGCGGCCACTTCCCGAGCGACGAAGCCGCCAGCAAGCTGCTGTACCTGGCCTTGCGCAACATCGAAAAGGATTGGAAGATGCCGCCTATCACTTGGCGGCAAGCAGTCAATCAGTTCGCCATTCTGTTCGGCGAGCGATTCACCTCCGCCATTAGCCGAGACCTTTAACCTTTGTTCGAAGCAAGGCGGCAGCGTATGTATTCCGAGTCTTCAATTCACCACTGTCACGATTCCACGTTTATCTTCTACGCAGCCCACTTGAGGCGCGCGTGCCTTCGCTGTAACGGGATACGTTCCCAAGACATACGGCGTGAAGGTAAAGGTCGGTAGAAAATTGTTCACGCCGGCATATCCGTACTGCTGGATGTAAAGGAAGCCGGTCGCGCCGGACGAGAGCGAAATATCCACGTTGCCTGCCACCGGCGCGGACGTCCAGACGGCAATCGGCAGAGATGACTGATGCGCGAATTTCACCTGCACAGCGGGAACGATGATCGTGACGCCGTAGTCCGGCAGCTTCGCGGCCGCGCCATCCTTGTTCGAGACGGGCTGCTGCTCCAAGGTCTTGCAGAGCGAAAAATTCAGGATTTGATCGTTGATCGTGATCTCGCCCTCGTTGGTGGCATCGACCCCGCCCATTTTCTTGCACACCTTCTGCCTGTAGAAGGTCGCATCGGCCGGCTGTTCGCCCCGTACGAAGGTCAATTTACCCGGCCCCGTTCGCGTCAGCACCTGCTCGATCGTGATGGTCTTTCGCGGATCGTCGGGATCGGTGGTGAGAATGGTGCGGCGGACTCTATTCGGACCCGACGGCATCTTGAATTCCTGACAATTGATCAAGCTGTCCGTCGTGTCGGCGACGGCGGTCGAGGCGCCGGGTTGTTGTTCGGCGCAAACCGGAGGAGCAACCAAAGCGGCAAGCAACGTGACGGTCAACAGATTTCTTTTCATGTAATCGCTCTCACGATGGTGGATTGGTACGCCTGTATCGGGACGGCAATGCGTGGAAACTAGCGGTGCCGTATTTGACCGATATTAACTAATTGATCTTGTAAGCGACATTTCGTTAATGTCGGAATATGCCGAGGGAAATTGGCATTCAGCCGCCTCATTACATCATTACCCTTATGTTAATGACGAGATGAAACCATTGCAAAATAAGTCAGGCGAATTGAAGCTGGATTTTCGTGATCAAATCAATCGGCCACTCGCGTGATATTGGGCATGGATTGGCCGATGTCTTAATTAATGACGCGGCTCTTTTTTAAGGTAGAAAGCGGTTGAGCCGGCGGCGTACACGTGTTCATATTCGCTACGGCTCGTGGTTGCATGCTCCGATGTCCGCTCCCGCACGGACGCCGCCGCTTTGGCGAAGCGAGCGGGCTTCAAACCCGGGAGGCGCAGCCGCTCGCGGGCGGATTCGATGCCGGTTGTTTCCCGCATCAGCGGCATGAGTTTTTCTGTTCGATCGCGCTGGTGCCCGACATCCTCGGGTGTCGCAGGTGCCATTCCGTCGCCGCTTGATACGCATCCGCAACGCATGCGAGTCTGGCTTCGGAAAAGTGCGCGCCGATCATCTGAAACACCAGCGGCAACCCGTTCGCGGACATGCCGCACGGCAGAACGATGGATGGAATGCCCGCCATGTTGAACGGGCATGTAAACCGATGGAGATCCACAATCAAAGCGTCGTCGACCTTCGACATCCGCTCGATCGTCGGCACGCCGCCAGCGAGCACCGGCAGGGCCACGATGTCGACGACGTCGAACACGGCCGCGAGCTTGCCCCGGAAGACCTCACGTCGCAGGAGCAATCGCTGGAGCGCCATTCCGGAAAGTGCGCGGCCCTGTTCGATCAGCGCGGCGAGGCTCGCACTGTATTCGTCCTTGCGCGACGGATACGTGGCCTCGTGTGCAAGCGCCGTTTGCACGGCGCAGACCGGGAACCAATCCCGGATCATGTCGCTCACGTCGGGCAATGTCACGGCGACGATTTCCGCGCCGAGTTCGCGCAGTACCGCGATGGCGTTCGATATCGCGTGCTCGGTCGCGTCGTTGAGGCGAGCGCCGAGCCACGAATCGTCCACGCCGAGCCGGATGTCTTTCAGATCGCGAGTCAGCGCTTTCGAGAAATCGGGGACGGGCAATCGGGATGTCGTTGGATCGGCAGGGTCCGTGCCCGCGATCGCTCCGAGGACGGCGGCCGCGTCGGCGGCGGAGCGTGCAATGACGCCGACATGATCGAGCGTCGCGGCGAGTTCGAAGGTCCGATGGCGGGAGACGCGGCCCCATGTAGGCTTGATGCCGGTGACGCCGTTGGCTGCCGCGGGAAGCCGGATCGATCCGCCGGTTTCCGATGCGAGCGCGGCGTAACAGAGTCCCGCGCAGATGGCGACGGCGCTGCCGCTGGACGACGCGCCGGGCCAGTACGCGTCATGCCACGGATTGCGCGGAGCCGCGAACGGCGTGCGGTGCTCCGCATACGCGCCCTCGGTCATCGACAGCTTGCCGAGCATCACCGCGCCGGCGTTTCGCAAACGCCGGACGACCGTCGCATCTTCGTCGGCGACGGCGTTCGCGTGAATGCTCATGCCGGCCGTCGTCGGGACGCCTTTCATGTCGAAGATGTCTTTGATGGCGACGGGAATGCCGTGTAGCGGCCCCCGATCGATTCCGCGCGCGATTTCCTGCTCGGCGCGTCGAGCGTCGGCGAGCGCGGATTCCGCCGTGACACGGTTGTATGCGTTCAGATGCGGATTGAGTTGCGCGATGCGTGCGAGCATCGCCTGCGTCAGTTCCACCGGAGACAGGCGCCCTTGCCGCAATTGCGACGATACGTCCAGCAGGCCGAGATACTCGAAATTCTCGTGCATGGCTATAGGCTCCTGATCGCACAAAAGGGAGCGGCCCACGGACGACAATCGATCGTCGTCGAGCCCGCGCGTATCTGTCGGCTCGAGACGTCGAACGGCTGAGCCGGTTTGCGGCACGAGTGCCATCATCTCTCGATTTGACGATCGAACGGAACAACGACGGCGCCGCGACAACGCAACGTCGATATTCGATCGGCGACGATTGCAACAATCGTCGCGAATCACGAGAACGACGCAGGCATCGCCGCGGCGATCGTTCTGTCGATTCCCTCGGCTCTCGCTTCCGAAAATGATCGCGCGCCGGCGAATTCGCTTCGCCGGCGCGCGATCCGTCATCGCTCATCGCATCCGGTACGGCCGCCTGCGCCGGATAGCCGAATGCCGTCCGAATGCGAACGATCCGCCCGCGCGATCAGAACAGCAAATGGCGAATCGTCGCATCGGTCACGGAAACGTTGCTTTCCGGATCGCTGGGGACGCCATAGTTGTACGCCGCGTACCCCGACTGGGAGCCCACGGGAATCACCGCGTTCAGGTGGAAGATGATCGGAAGTTGCGGGCCGATCCCCCAGTGCGGATTCCAGTGCAGGTCCGGATAGCCGACCAGATTGATCTGCTGGGTCTTGACCGGAAAATTCGGATCGCGTTGCTTCTTGACCGGCGGGAAATAGCCGAAGTCACCGTGGATGATGAGATCGACGAATTCCGACGTGACCTTGGGCGGCTTGTTCTTGCCCCAGGCGATGCGGCCGAAGCCGGTGATGCGATGGCTTTGATCGTCGAAATGCAGCTTGAGCTCGACGGTCGGGGCCGAGACGGACGACGGAGTCACTTCTCCGCCCGTCACGCTGTAGACGTTGTGAACGATGTGCAGCAGGACGTCTTCTTCGGTGGTGGTAGCCATGATGCGAACTCCTATCTTGATGGTGACGACGACCGTCGTGCCGATTCGGCGGCTCCAGTCGCGCCGGGTGTCGGCCCTTTGCAGACGGGCCATGCTTGAGTTCGTGAAACGGGAATCGCCTTGACGAGACGCATGTCGATCGACATCGCGGTTTGCAATTTGATTTTCTGTTTGATTGGATAGGTCTTGCTTCCTCGTTTTTACGGGATATGCGCATCTTGTGTCGGCTGTGCGCTTGCGGGAACCATCGTAGGTGGGAAAGGTGCGGGGGGAAACTACAAGTTCTGGTAGTCCGATGCGGAGGAGATCGGGAGGAAATCGAGAGAACGCGGAAGAGGAGCAAGAAGGGGGAACAAGAAGAGGCGTGCGCTCGATGGCCGATTCCGGATGACCGGCGTCCTGAGCATTCCTGACGATCGCGTCGGATTGCCGATCGGATGGCGGCGCCGCCGCCATCCGTCGCCACCGTCACGGCTGCTGAAGTCGAATATCGCGCGAAGACGCTCCCACGTAAATGCGTCCGCCGTTCGCGAGCGTCCATCCGTTCCGGTTCGTATCCCACACGCGCCGCATCTCGGAAGGAATCACGATGCGCACGCGCCGCGCTTCGCCTGCGCGCAGGCCCACCTTGTCCCATCCGACGAGGCGCTTCGGCGGCTCCTGCGGGTCGTCGAGATCGCCGAGATAGACCTGCGGCACTTCGGCGCCGGCGACCGTGCCGTCGTTGGTGAGCGTGAACGACACCGTCGTCGCATCCGGGTGCTGCTTCACTTCCAGCCCGGAATACGAGAAGTGCGTGTACGACAGGCCATGACCGAACGGGAACATCGGCGCGATGCGATTCGCGTCGTACCAGCGATAGCCGATCTTCAGCTTTTCCGAGTAGACGGGGTTCGGCGCGAGCGTGCCGCCGGCGCCCCAGGTCGGCGTGTCCTCGTCTCGCACCGGGAACGTGACGGGCAGCTTGCCGGACGGGTTGACCTTGCCGAACAGCACGTTGGCAATCGCGTTCCCGCCGCCTTCGCCGGGGAACCATGCCTGAAGGATCGCGCTCACCTGGTCGCGCCACGGCATCAGCACCGGATTGCCGCTCTCGACGACGACGATCACGCGCGGATTGGCCTGCGCGACCGCCTGGACGAGCGCGTCCTGATTTGTCGGATTCGCGAGCGCGAGGCTGCGCAGCTCGCCGAAATCCTCGCCGGCCGCTTGCGTGACGAAGACGATCGCCACGTCCGAGCGCCGCGCCAGATCGACGGCCGCATCGATCTGCTGCTGCGTATACGCGGCGAACGGCGATTGCTGGTCGCTGTTTCCGGCGAAAGCGACCGTCGCGCCCGGCGCGAGGTTGCGGATCGCCTGGACGATCGGCACGTCGAGCTTCAGCCACGGATTCGGCCACCAGTTGCAGCCCGTCGTCGTCGGGAACGTCAGGCCGCCGCATCCGGCGAACGCGCCGGTGACGGGATGCCGCGTATTGCCCGATCCGCCGCCCGTCAGCACGGCCGCATCCGCATGGCCGCCGATCACCGCGATCCGCTTCAGGCTCGCGGCGTCGAGCGGAAGTTGGCGATCCTGATTTTTCAGGAGCACGATCGACTGTTCCGCCGCATACTGGGCAAATCGATTGGCCGCGGCGAAATCGATCGCGCCGCCACCTTGCGGCGGATCGTCCATGACGCCCGTGCGGATCATCGCGTAGAGCTTGCGCCGGACCATGTCGTCGAGACGCGCCGGCGTGATCTCGCGATTCGCGAGCGCCTGCTTGACGAGATCGGGCGTGAGGAACACGGTCGGCCCGACGTCTTCCTCTTCGTCGAGCCCGGCGTTGATCGCGTTCGCGGTGCTGTGCGCGGCGCCCCAGTCGGACTGCACCTGTCCCTGGAAGCGCCATTCGTTCTTGAGCACGTCGGTGAGCACGTGTGTGTTCTCGCAGGCATAGTCGCCATTGATGCGGTTGTAGCTGCACATCACGTTGCCGGGGCGCGCGGCCTTCATCGCGATTTCGAACGGCAGCAGATAGAGCTCGCGCAGCGTGCGTTCGTCGATCTGGTCGTTGCCGCCCATCCGGTTCGTTTCCTGTTCGTTGCCGACGTAGTGCTTGATCGTCGCGATCACCTTGCGGTCCTGCGTGCCGCGCGTGCGTGCCGCGAGCATCTCGCCGGCGAGAACGGGATCTTCGCCGAGATACTCGAACAGGCGCCCGCCGCGCGGCTCGCGCGCGAGGTTGGTGCCGCCGCCCAGGCCCATCGCGAATCCTTGCGCACGCAACTGACCGGCGATCACGGCGCCGAATGCGTACGAAAGGCGTTTATCCCAGCTCGCCGCGAGCCCGATCGTCGCCGGAAACGTCGTGCTCGGCTGCGACGTGCTGCCCGAGCCCGTCGCCGAATCCACCATGTTCAGATCGGGAATGCGAAGCCGCGGAATACCCTGGATGAAGCCTGCGCCGCCGCCTGGCACGTCGCTCATTTGGTACTTCGAATGAATGAGCTGCAGCTTCTCGTCGAGCGTCATCTGGCGAACCAGCAGGTCTGCGCGGCGAAGCGCGAAATCGTCCTGAAAGGCGAAGTCCTTCGACGACGCGCCGTTTTCGGCGGCATGCGAGAAAACGCACAGCGTGGCGGAAAGAAGGGCGACGGAAAAGTGTTTTGCGTGCATGGGTTTGTCTCCGTGAATGCCTGTTTCGTTCTGGCGCTTGGTGCGACACGTCACGCCGCGCGAGCGTGGGCTCGCCGTAGCGACGTTGCGTCGTCAAGCGTGTGACGGATGAAACTCGATCATGCGTCGCGGGCAGCCGGGCGCAGCCGGTGAAGCATTCGGCGCGAACGGCGGGCGCGTGGAGATGTAGCAAAACTTCAGGGTTAGTGATAGCGCATAAGTAGACTGACTACAAGTAAACTTTTGAACGATTTGGTTATCGATCGATGCCGTTTGGGATTCGCGAAGATTGGGCCGCGCGTGCGCAATGGATCTGCGCTCGGCCGAGCGGCTTCGTGGCTGGCGGCGCGCCGTCGAACGATGTTTTGGTTGCCGAATCGTCGTCGGGTTGGCGGCGGATTCAATGCCGACGTTCCAGGCCGACCTGCAGCGATTCCGTCGCAGCGACGCGCAGGAACGGCACGATCAGCAGCAAGGTTGCGAAGGCGAGCACCGCGAACGCGGCGCGCATGCCCAGCGGCTCCGCGATCGCGCCGGCGAGGCCCGCGCCGATCGGCATCGCTCCCCAACTGAACAGGCGAGCCGCCGCGTTGTACCGTCCGAGCAGCGGCCCCGGCACGAGATGCTGGCTGATCGTTCTTGCGTTGACCGTCCACAGCGTGCCGCCCAGGCCGCCCGCGAATGCGCTCGCCGCGATGGCCCACAGATTCGTGCTCAGGACCGGCACGGCCATCATCGCGAACGTGCCGAGCAGATCCGTCAGCATGACGGCGCGCCGCCCGAAGCGGCGATTCAGGGAGGCGACGGTCAGTGCGCCGACGAAGCCGCCGATGCCGAGCGCACTGACCGTCACGCCGTAGCCGCGCGAGTCGAGACCCAGGGTCGTCGTCGCGAACAGCGGCATCAGCGCGAGCCATGCGCCCCAGCACATGCAGAGCACCGTCAGCGCGACGGCCATCAGCCGGAGCAGCGGCTGATGCCACAGGCATCCGAGCCCTTCGGCAATCTGCCGGCGCACGGGCTCCGGGCGCGCGTGCGCCGCATGCGCGACGCGAAACCGCCCGATCAGGAAAAATAGCGTGACGATGCCGGCGAAATAGCCGACGGAGACGGCGCCGAGTGCGATCGCCGTGCCGGCCGCGACCAGCATTCCACCGGCGAGCGGGCTGCAGAATTCGTTGCAGACGGTTTCCGCGCCGGCGATCCACGCGTTGGCGCGCTCACGGCCCGAGGGCGCGACGGCGTCGGGAATCAATGCGGCTGCGGAAGTGAGCGCGACGACCTCGGCGACGCCGAGCGTCAGGCCGCTTGCGTACAACATCGGGAGCGTGACGCGGCCGGACAGCAGCAGGGCGACGAGCAGCGCTATCGCGGCAATGCGCATCGCGTTCGCGATCCACAGTAGCGCGCGGCGATCGGCGCGGTCCACCAGCACGCCAACGTGAAGCGCGACGAGCAGCCACGGCAGCGTCAGCGTCAGCGACACGCCCGAGACCCGCGCGGGGGAGTGCGTGAGCGTGGTCGCCATCAACGGCAGTGCGACCTTGGTCACGCCATCGGCGAGATTCGTCAGGGCGGTGAAGATGACGAGAACGGCGGTATTGCGATTGCCGATGGCTTCGCTTGCCTGCGAGGGTTCCGCGATTGACGTCAACACGACCTCCGATTGGATGGCGGCGCCGCGCGCACGCCGAGTTTTCAGCGCATTGCTCGATCGGCAACGCGACGAACGCGAACGCTACGCCTGCCGTCGATAACCGAGCGCCGCGCTCGTTGCGTCGGCTTCCCGCCGCAGCGCGGCCGCGAGTTCCGCCTGAGCCATCGCATCGATCGTCGAGTCGTCGAGCAGGCCGAGAAACAGCCGCCCCGTCGCGGACCCGAGCAGCGACAGCACCGAACCCGCGCGCACGTTGACGATCACGGGCAGCCCCGGTTCCTCGATGCGCAGGATCGTCGGCCCGCGATTGCCCATCACCGCGACGAAGCACGTCAGCGCGAGCGTCTCGCGCAGCCGCACGAGCGCGGGCTCCGCCGCGCGGATCGGCTCGGCCTGGCGCATTGCGGCGACGCCGATCAGCAACGCCTCGGTGCCGAGGCAGTACTGCTGCGTGCCGCGGTCCTGCGACACGAAGCCTTCCTCGATCAGGCTCGCCAGATAGCGATGCACCTTCGCCGGACTCTCGTCGACGTGCGCCGCGAGCGCCGTCAGCGTCGCGCGTCCGCCGAGCCGGGCCAGCCCCTTGAGCACCGCCATGCCGGTCGCGGCCGCCTGCACGCGCTGCCGGCGCTCGCGCGGAGCGGACGGATCGGCGGCGGACGCGGTCGCATCGCGCGTTCGGGTACGGATGGCTCTCGCGGGTTTCAGGGTAGGGGCCTTTTTCGTCATCCGGGGATTGTAGTGCGTCGTGCGGAGTGGTGGAGCGTCGCCGGCAGGCGCACTGCGCCCGCCGCGTGACTACGATAGGAATGCGATGCAGGTTAACCCCTCGATCATTGCTTTGCGCAATGCGTACTAGAGTTACGCAAAATGTGATTCGACCACTGGAGGACTGCCATGACGCATCCCGTGTCCACGCCGCCGGCTTCGCCTGCCGCGCAGTGTCCGTTCCATCCCGCTTCGGCGGACGTCGCCCCGCATCCAGCCGGTTGCCCGGCGAGCGCGGCGGCGGCGGCATTCGATCCGTTCGCCGACGCCTATCAGCAGGACCCGCCCGAATATGTGCGCTGGGCGCGCGAGCAGGAGCCCGTGTTCTACAGTCCGAAGCTCGGCTACTGGGTGGTCGCGCGCTACGATGACATCAAGGCGATCTTCCGCGATAACCGGACGTTCAGCCCGTCGATCGCGCTCGAGAAGATCACGCCGACGGGCGCCGACGCAAACGCGGTGCTCGCATCGTATGGCTATGCGATGAACCGCACGCTCGTCAACGAGGACGAGCCCGCGCACATGGCGCGGCGGCGTCTGCTGATCGAGCCGTTCACGCCCGATGCGCTGCGCGCGCACGAGCCGATGGTGCGGCGGCTCGCGCGCGAATACGTTGACCGCTTCGTCGACGACGGCCGCGCGGACCTCGTCGACCAGATGCTGTGGGAAGTGCCACTCACGGTCGCGCTGCATTTCCTCGGCGTGCCCGAAGAGGACATGGACACGCTGCGCCAGTACTCGATCGCGCACACCGTCAACACGTGGGGAAGGCCGCGGCCCGACGAGCAGGTCGCGGTCGCGCACGCGGTCGGGCAGTTCTGGCAGTACGCGGGCAAGGTGCTCGAGAGGATGCGCGAGGATCCTTCGGGGCCTGGCTGGATGCAGTTCGGCATCCGCATGCAACGCGAGCATCCGGACATCGTCACCGATTCGTACCTGCATTCGATGATGATGGCGGGCATCGTCGCGGCGCACGAAACCACCGCGAACGCCACAGCGAATGCGCTGAAGCTGCTGCTTCAGCATCCGCACGCGTGGCGCGAGCTGTGCGAAGCCCCTTCGCTGATTCCGAACGCGGTCGACGAATGCCTGCGCCACAATGGCTCGATCGCCGCATGGCGGCGGATCGCGACGTGCGACACGATGGTCGGCGGCGTGGCGATTCCCGCCGGCGCGAAGCTGCTGATCGTCACGTCGTCGGCGAATCGCGACGAGCGCCGCTTCGCCGATCCGGACCTGTTCGACATCCACCGCGACGATTGCGCCGATCACCTGACGTTCGGCTATGGCTCGCATCAGTGCATGGGCAAGCATCTCGCGCGGATGGAGATGCAGATCTTCATCGACGAGCTGACGCGCCGCCTGCCGCACATGCGGCTTGCCGAGCAGCGCTTCACGTACATGCCGAACACATCGTTTCGCGGTCCGGAGCATCTGTGGGTCGAGTGGGACCCGGCCGCGAATCCGGAGCGGCGTCGCGCGGATGCGCGGCGCTCGGCGCTCGCCGTGCGGATCGGCGAATCGAACGCGCGCAGCGCGGGGCGCGCATTGTGCGTCGACAGCGTGACGCCCGCGGCCGAGCGCGTGCTGCGCGTGCGCCTCGTCGCGCCCGACGGCGCGGCGCTGCCGCGCTGGAGCGCGGGCGCGCATATCGACGTCGAATGCGGGGATACCGGCCTTTCCCGACAGTATTCGCTGTGCGGCGATCCGGCCGAGCGCGGCGCATACGAGATCGCGGTGCTGCGCGAGCCGGCGAGCCGCGGCGGCTCCGCCTGGATGCACGAGCGGCTGCGGCCCGGCATGCGCGTGACGATTCGCGGGCCGCGCAACCATTTCCGGCTCGACGCGCACGCGGGCCGCACGATCCTGATCGCGGGCGGCATCGGCATCACGCCGATCGGCGCGATCGCGCGCGAAGCGCGTGCGCTCGGCATCGACTACACACTGCATTACTGCGGACGAAGCCGCCGGACGATGGCGTTCGTCGACGCGCTCGCCGCGCTGCATGGCGGGCGGCTTCGCCTGCACGTGTCGGACGAAGGCACGCGGCACGATTTCTCCGCGCTCGACGTCGCGCCCGGCACGCAGGTCTATGCGTGCGGGCCCGCGCGCATGCTCGACGCGCTCGCCGCCCGCGCCGCGCATTGGCCGGCGGACGCGCTGCGCGTCGAGCATTTCGCGGCCGCCGCGCCGCGCGTCGATCCGGCCGCCGAGCAACCGTTCGAAGTCGAGCTGAAGGATTCGGGGCTCACGCTGACGGTGCCCGCGAACCGCTCGCTGCTGGCGACGCTGCGCGCCGCGAACGTCGACGTGCAGAGCGATTGCGAGGAAGGGCTGTGCGGCTCGTGCGAGGTGCGTGTGCTCGCGGGCGAGGTCGATCATCGCGACAGCGTGCTGAGCGCGGGCGAGCGCGCGGCGAACACGCGCATGATGGCATGCTGCTCGCGCGCGAAGCGCGGGAGGATCGTGCTCGAGCTGTAGCGCGAAACCCTTTGCCCGGTGCAGCGCGGACGACGACGGCGACATGACAAGGAAACGACGAATGACGACGCGAGTAGACGCGCGCGAGATGCTCGACAACCGCCGCTTCGGCGCATATCAATGGGCGATCGTCGCGCTGTGCGCGGCGTGCCTCGTGATGGACGGTTTCGACGTGCAGGCGATGGGCTACGTCGCGCCCGTCGTGATCCGCGAATGGGGGATTGCGAAGGAGGCGCTGTCGCCCGTGTTTGGCGCCGGATTGTTCGGCATGCTGATCGGCTCGCTCGTGTTCAGCGCGCTTGCCGATCGGATCGGCCGGCGTCCGGTGCTGATCGGCGCGACGCTGTGCTTCTCCGTCTGCATGATCGCGACGGGCTTTGCGCAAGCGATTTCGCAACTGATCGACTGGCGCTTCGCAGCGGGGCTCGGGCTCGGCTGCATCATGCCGAACGCGATGGCGCTCGCCGGCGAATACAGTCCGCGGCGCATCCGCGTATCGCTGATGATGATCGTATCGTGCGGCTTCACCGTGGGCGGCGTGGCGGGCGGGCTCATCACCGCGGCGCTGATTCCGCACGTCGGCTGGCGAGCCGTGTTCTTCGTCGGCGCCGCGGGGACGGAGGGGCGAGCGGCTCGCGCGGCGCCGGCGGCTCCGGGGCGAGGCCGGCCCCGTAGATCGCCGGCGGCGCCCACCGTGCGCGATGCGCCGAACGTCGAGCGCGCCGGCATCGAATCGTTGCGTCGCGGCCTGGCCAAAGCGTCTCGCGCATCCTAATTTAAGAATATGCGTCGCCGCGCGATACGCGATACGCGATACGCGATACGCGATTCGCGATTCGCGATTCGCGTCGACGCGAGCGAGACGGGAGCGGGTGTCCGGCATCGACAACGCGATTGCAGCCGGCGGTCCGCGAAGCCGCTATTGCGGCGAAGCGATCGCAACAGGTTGATCCGAATGAAATGCCGAGCCGGATTGACACGGCGATGTCAACGCGCAAGCGCGATCGAATGCGTGCTGCATCCGATGTGCGCCTGCACGGCGTCGCCGCGTTCGTTCGGAAGCATCCGCACCTGCATTTCACGAATTTCACGAGCCGAGGAGAACCGCGATGGCATTCAAGATTCTCAGTTGCGACGGTGGCGGCATCAGGGGATTGATCACCGCGTTGCTCATTCAGGATCTCGATCGACGCAGCGGCATCCTGGCGAAGGCGGACGGCTTCGCCGGCACGTCGACGGGCGGCCTGCTCGCGCTCGCGCTTGCGCGCGGCGTGTCGATTTCCGAAGTCGTCGACGTCTACCGGAACCGGGGAGCCGAGATATTCCAGGAGAGCGGCGCGTGGCTTGAGCAGAGAGAGACGATCGCGACGGGCGCGGCGAGCTTCGCCGCGTCCGCCGGGCCGGGGCTTTTCGCGTGCCAGTACGTGAACACCGGGCTCAAGCGCATCGCGCAGGAACTGCTGCGCGGCGGCGATCTGACCGAGTTGCGCCGGCTGACCGTCATCAATTCGTCACGGCTATGGGACCCGGCGCTGCGCAGTTGGTCCGCATGCACGTTCTCGAACGCGAGCGGCAATGCGTATCGCCATGTCGCGCTTGTCGACGCGGCGCTCGCGACGTCGGCCGCGCCTTCGTATTTTCCGCCGTACGAAGTGCCGTCGCTCGGCTATTTCGCGGACGGCGGCCTGTTCGCGAACAATCCTTCGATGACGGCCGTTTCCGAGGCGCTTGCGAGCCGTCTCGGCGGCGAGCTCGGCAATTTGCGGGTGCTGTCGCTCGGCACCGGCATCAGTCAGGAAGGCATCCGCCCGAGCGCGATCGGCGATCCGCTCAGATGGGGCGTGACGACGTGGTTTTGGCCCCTCGAGAGCCACGATGTGCCGGCATCGGCGCTGCTCGGTCTCACACTCGATACGACCGCGATGCTCGCGACGCAGCAGGCGACGCAATTGCTCGGCGGATGCTACCGGCGCGCGAATTTCGTGCTCGGCGAAACGGTCGGGCTCGACGACTGGCGCAAGGCGCCGCTGCTGGAGAGCGAAACGGCCGCGTACATGAAGACGCCGGCGTGGGAGGGCGTCTGCCAGTGGGTCGACGCGAACTGGCGCTGACGCCGCGCGCGAATCGCTCGCGAAAGATGGACGACGAAGACGGTTCCAGTCTTGAATGAAGCGGAATGAAAAGCGAATGCGAAAATAGTGCGTTAAATAGCCGTTTAACGAATTGAATGAGACTGAAGCCGATTATGCCCAATCGTCGGGATGACTGAGATTGAGTGATTCGCACGCGGCGCTTCTCGCGTCTTCCGGTATCTCCCACGTTTTCCCTAGTGCGCCTGATCGTTCGCGCTGCCGATATCCAAGAAAAAAGAGAAATCGGGAATGAGGGCATCATGAGCGAACGAGCGAAAGCGAGCAGTCCTTCGATATCGATACCCAGCAACGGGTCCGCCGGGGAGGACGACGCACGGCCGGCGTGTGCGGCGGGCGACGCGCCCGCCGATGAGCCGGTCGTGCTGCTCGTCGACGACGAGCCGAGCGTGCTGTCGTCGCTCAAGCGCGTGTTCCGCCCGAAGCGTTACCGGATGCTGTGCGCCGACAGCGGCGAAGCGGCGCTCGCCCTGCTGGCCGCGGGCGAAGTCGACGTGGTCGTGTCCGATATGCGGATGCCGCGGATGAGCGGCGCGGAACTTCTCGCGCGCGTGGGCGAACGGCATCCGGACACGATGCGCATTCTGCTGACCGGTTATTCCGAAATCGATTCGGCGGTGCGCGCGATCAACGAAGCGGGCATCTACCGGTACCTGACGAAGCCGTGGGACGATCACGACCTGTTGCTGACCGTCGAGCAGGCGCTCGAGCAGCAGCGCCTGCGCCGCGAGACCGCGCGGCTCGACGCGCTCACGCGCAAGCAGAACGACGCGTTGCGCGCGTTCAATGCGGGGCTCGAAGCGCAGGTGCAGGCGCGCGTCGAGGAGATCCGCCAGACGATGCTGTTTCTCGAAGACGCGCAGCGCGACCTGACGCACAATTTCACCGCGATGGTTCAGGCGTGCGCGAACATGATCGAGCTGCGCTGCGGCGCGCCCGGCGGCGAATCGCAGCGCGTCGGCGAGGCGGCGCGCAATCTGGCGCTCGCGCTCGGCATGAGCGGCTGGCAAGCGCAGGAGCTGTTCTTCGCGGGGCTGCTGCACGGCATCGGCAAGCTGTCGTTGCCGGACGAGCTGCTGCACAAGCCGCTCGACCGGATGGCGCCGGACGAGAGCCGGCTCTATTTCCAGCACCCGTTGCGCGCGCAGATGGTGCTCACGCCGGTTCAGCAGCTCGGCCGCGTCGCGCACCTGATCCATCATCAATACGAGCGATTCGACGGGCGCGGCACGCCCGACGGACTCGCCGCCAACGCGATTCCGCTCGGCTCGCGCATTCTGGCCGTCGCGCGCGACTTCGACGCGCTGTGCAGCGGCAGCATGTTCAAGCGGCTGTACACCGTGCAGCAGGCAATGGCGGTGCTCGTCTCGCAAGCCGGTCTGCGCTACGACGCGCGCGTCGTCGACCGGTTCGTCGCGCTCTCGAAGGAATCGCCGGCGCTCGACCGGCGCGCGAGCGTATCGCGAATCAACGCTTCGCAACTCGCGGAAGGCATGCGGCTTGCCGACGACCTGCACAACAGCCGTGGCATCCTGCTGATGACGAAGGGCAGCGTCGTGTCGTCGCATCAGGCCGCGCAGGTGCGCCGTTTCGAAGCGAACGAAGTGGCTCCGTTCGTGATTTTCGTCGATGCGGGAAGCGGCGAGCCGCCGCCGCGCGGCCTGCTCGATTGACGCATCGCGGCTCGCGGCGGCGATCGGCGCCGCGCCCGGCCACGAAGACATCGGCGCGTTTGACGCCGTCTGATGAAGGGGAGATCTGGCGTGACCTCGTTGTCCTCTTCGATTCCCGCCGTGCACTCGACATGCGCTGCCGCGCGCGCTGTTCACGGCCGAGACCGCGCTGCTCGAATCGCTGCAGACGTTCACGATCGAGAGCGGGCTCGCCTGCGCGCCGCGCACGAGGAAGTCGATCTCGATTACCTGCGCCGGGACATCGGAACGCTGATCGACGAATCGATCGAGGGCGCGCCGCGCGTGCGGCGGATCGTGCAGGACCTGCGCGACTTCTCGCGTGCGGGCAGCGAGGAATGGAACTTCGCCGACATCCACGAGGGATTTGAGGCGACGCGGACCGTCGTGCGCAGCGAGCTGAAGTACGAGGCGGAGGTCGTCAAGGATTACGGCGAGCTGCCGGCCGTCGAATGCATGCCGTCGCAGTTGAACCAGGTCGTGATGAACCTGCTGATGAACGCCGCGCACGCAATTGCCGAGCGCGGCACGATCACGATCCGCACGCGCCGGGACGGCGACGGCGTGACGATCGCGATCGAGGATACGGGCGTGGGCATTCCGGCGGACCGGCTCGCGAAGATCTTCGATCCGTTCCATACGACGAAGCCGGTCGGCAAGGGCACGGGGCTCGGGCTATCGGTGTCGTACGGGATCGTCGAAAAGCACGGCGGCCGGATAGCGGTCGACAGCGAGCCGGGCAACGGCTCGCGCTTCACGATCTGGCTGCCGATCGTTCGGCAGCGATCGCTTCAGGATGCGTCGGCCGGCGTGCGTCGATGCGTGCCGGATGCGCCGAGTGTGCGGCAGCGGCGCTGGCGCCGATGACATGCGCGCTTTCGGTGCGCACGTTCGAACCGATTCGACGTCGCCCGGCCGGGTCTCACGTCGCGAGCGGCGTTTCATGCAGATGCCGCCAGACGATGCGCGACGCCGCGTCGTACTCGAACACGACCGTCGAGCGTCTCGTGTTCGGGCGATCTTCACCGTCGATCTGCGTTTCCCGGTAGCCGATCACCGCGCCGTCGCGCCACGCGCCGATCCGTTGCAGTTCGTCGATCTCGATGCGCAGCCCCGGACGTTGGCCGTGTCCCCGGCGGAACAGTTCGTCGAGGCCGGCGCGGTCGAGCGACGCGCCGCGCGCGGCGATCATCGAGAAATGCGGCGAAAAGCGGCCCAGCAATGCGGGCAGGCGGTCGAATTCGGCCTGCCCGGACAACCAACGCTCGATGTCGACGTGCGCGTCGATGACTTCCTGAAAATACGGGTTCGTTTCGTTCATGATCGACTCGATTGGGTGTCCACGGAAACAGCGGGCGAGACCGCCGCGCGACGCGAGCCGAGCCGCGCGACGAGCGGCAGCGGCAGCAGCGTCAGCAGCGCGCCGAGCGCAAAGCACTGACGATACGCAAGCGGCGCGGCGCCGCCGTTGAACGTCAGCAGGAAATTGAGCGCGCTGCCGAGCGCGGCGACGCCCAGACAGAAACTCAACTGACGATTGAGGTTCCAGAGCGCGCTCGCTTCGCCCATGCTGGCGGCTGGCACGTCGAGAAACGCGGCGCTTTGCGACGTGCTCGTGCAGAGGCTCGCGCCGAAGCCCATCGCGGCGTAGGCCAGCACGCGGCCCGCCTCGTGCGCCGCGAACGGCGTTGCGAGCAGTGCGACGCCGACGCAGTCGATCACGATGCCGCAGGCGAGCAGCGGCCTTGCGCCGGCCGATGGGAAGACACGCCGTGTCGTCGCGATCGCGGCGAACGATGCGGCGGACCACGGCACCATCAGCGCGCCGACCTGCGTCGCGCTGAGCCCCAGCGCGTTCTGCAGAAAGAGCGATGCGATCAGATTCACGCCCGTGAAGACGCCGGGCACGCACAGATAGACGACGATGCCGACGCGCGGGAGCGGCTGCGAGAGCAGCGCGAGATCGAGCAGCGGCGCGCTCGATCGGCGCGCATGTCGGACGTATGCGAGGCCGGCGGCGCACGCGGTCGCGAGCGCGGCGATCGCCGGCATTTCCGCGCCGCGCCGGCTCGCGAACGTGAGGCCGAGCAGCAGCGCGACGAGCGCGGCCGCGCTGAGGCCGAGGCCCGCTGCATCGAGCGGGCGAGGCGCATCGCTGGCGACGTCGGCAGGCAGCCACGCGAGCGCGAGCGCGCACGACAACGCGGCGAGCGCGAGCATTCCCGCAAACACAGCGCGCCACGAGGCATGGTCGACGATCACGCCGCCGAGCGCGGGCGACGTCGCGGGAACGAGCAGCGCGACCATCATCACGATCGATGTCAGGCGGGCGCGCGCTTCGCGCGGATAGGCGCGATAGGTCATCGCCTGGCCCACGGGAATCAGCAGGCCGCCGCCGAGCCCCTGCACGAGCCGCGACGCGAGCAGCGCGCCGATCGACTGCGCGCTCGCCGCGCCGGCGCTGCCGAGCGCGAACACGAGCAGCGACGCCGCGAGCAGACGGCGCTCGCCGAACCGGTGCGCGAGCCACGCGCCGAGCGGAATCACGACGGTGAGCCCGAGCATGTAGAGGTTGCCGATCCACGCGAGCTGCGCGACCGATGCGTGCAGCTCGCGCTGCAGCGCCGGGTACGCGGCGTTGATCGCGAACATGTTCGCGAGGTCGATCGAGAAGCCGAGCAGATAGACGGCGGCGATGTGTGAGCGGGCGGACATGGAAGCAGCCGGTGACATCAGGCTGCGTAGTGTAAAGTCCGCGATCCGTGGCCGTCAGTCCGATTGACCGGATAGACTGATCGAAAAATTTTGACAATCGAGGGCGCGATGGTGAGCTTGGATCGTTTCGACGTGTTTCGCGCAGTCGTGGAGGCCGGTTCGTTCACGGGCGCGGCGGACGTGCTGAACCAGGCGCGCGCGGCCGTGAGCTTCAACGTCAAGCAGCTCGAGGCCGAGCTCGGCGTGACGCTGCTCACGCGCACGACGCGGCGCGTGGAGTTGACCGAAGCGGGCGAGCGTTTCTACGAGCGCTGCCTGCGCGTGCTCGCCGAAGCCGAAGAGGCGATCGACGATGCGCGCGGCGAGCACGGCGGGATGCAGGGCAGCTTGCGGGTCACGTCGACGGTCGAATACGCGCTGCGGGTCGTCGCGCCGGCGCTGCGCGAATTCACGAGCATGCATCCGGCGCTGCGCGTGCGGCTCGAGACGCATACGTCGCAGGCGGACCTCGTGCGCGATCGATTCGACGTCGCGATCCGGCTCGGCCGCTTCGAGCAGTTCCAGGACTTGCCGTACCGGGGCGTGTGCATCGACACCTACGACGTGCGGCCGGTGGCTTCGCCCGCGCTGCTGGCCGAGCACGGCGCCGCGCGAATCGAATCGCCGGACGCGCTCGCGCGCTTGCCGCAGCTCGGGCACAGCCGTCTGTCGCAGGTTGCGTCGTGGTTGCTGCACGATCGCGACGGGCGAGAGCACGTATATCGGCCTGCGGCGAAGCCGCATCTGATTGCGGACAACGCATCGGTGCTGTGCGCGTTCGCGCGGCAGGGCAGCGGCGTCGCGCTGCTGCCCGAGTGGCTCGTGCGCGACGATCTGGACAACGGAACGTTGATCGACGCGCTGCCGGATTATCGGTTTCCGCAGCAGGGCGTCTATGCGCTGTATCCGTCGACGCGGCACGTGCCGCAGAAGGTTCGCGCGTGGGTCGATTTCATCAAGTGCTACGTGCGGCGGCGCACGGAGGGCTGATGCGGGGTTGGGCGTGCCGTCTCTGGCGACGAAGGGGGCGGCATGGCGTGAGCCGCGCAGCGGGCGTTGCTTCGGCGCGTTGTGAAAACCACCCGCGTCGTTCACAATGCCCGATAGCTCGAATCGAGCCTTCGATTCGACCGTGGGCTCGTCGATCCGGGAGGGCGCGTGCGTTTCGACATCACCGATCTGCGTCTGTTCGTCGCCGTCGTCGAGGCGGGCAGCATCACGCACGGCGCGAGCCGGGCCAATCTGGCGCTCGGCTCCGCAAGCGGACGCATCAAGCAAGATGGAGGCGATGGCCGGCGTGCCGCTTCTCGTGCGCGAACGGCTCGGCGTGAAGCCGACGGAGGCGGGGCACACGCTCGATGCGATCTGCCGCCTCGTCGAAAACGGCGTCGGCGTATCGGTGGAGCCCGAGTCGGCCGCGCGGCGCTGCAAGCGAACGATGTCGATCAAGACGCTCGAGTTGCGCGACGACTGGGCGCGGCGCGATGGCGATACCCGTTCTTTCTTCAACAAGGAGGCGAGCATGAGCACGACGATTTCCGCGTATCGACAGATCGGCGACAAGCGGTTTCGCGAGATATCCGGCCTGTATTTCGAGGATTTCGAGCCGGGCAACGTCTATGAGCACCGGCCGGGCCGCACGATCACGGACGTCGACAACATCTGGATGACGCTCCTGACGATGAATACGCAGCAGGTGCATTTCGATGCCGAATACGCGGCGAAGACCGAATGGAAGAAGCTGCTCGTCGACAGCACGTTCACGCTCGCGCTGCTGACCGGCATGAGCGTGCGCACGGTCAGCGCGAAGGTGGTGGCGAATCTCGGCTGGGACAAGGTGAGGGCGAGCGCGCCGGTGTTCGCGGGCGACACGCTGTACGCGGAATCGACGGTGCTGTCGCGCCGCGAATCGAAGAGCCGGCCGACGCAGGGGATCGTGACCGTCGAGACGAAGGGCGTCAACCAGCACGGTGTCGTCGTGATGTCGTTCGAGCGCACGATGCTGATCTACAAGCGCGGTCATTCGCCGGAAGCCGACGCCAACTACTGAACGGCGAAAACTGAACGCCGGGGAGGTTCGGGATGCTGAAGAAAGTCTATGCGGGCAAGCTGACGTCGCCGGAGCGGGCGGTGTCGGAAGTGCGCAGCGGCTCGGCGATGCATTCGACGTGCCGGGCATGCTGCGCGAGGCGCCGCACGCGGAGCAACCGGGGCGGCGCATCACGGAGGCGCTCGCGGCGCACGGCGCGCCGACGCTCTTCTGCATTCCGGGCGCCGGCGCGAGCGTGACGACGCGCAACCCGCTTGTCGATCGAGCGATCGGGATGCCGATCGCGTGCCCGCCGGCATGATTCGCCGGATCAGCGAACGGATGTGACACTGGTCGCCCCCGAAGCTCCCGAAGCGCGGCCCCCTCGATCCGTCTTCCCGTCGCCCCCCGGCCGCTGCGCGAGCCGCCGGACCTGCTGCGCCAGCTCCGCAAGCGAAATCTGCCCGCGCATCTCGGTCACGAAATTCCCCGCCAGCACCGCGACGATCAGCACTGCGATCGCGCCCTTGAGCGGCTGGCCGACCGACATCAGATCGAGCTTCTGCGCCGACCGCGCGACGAACGCGAGGCCCAGGTCGACGAGCACCAGCATCGCCATCATCGGCGTCGCGATCCGCGCGATCATGTTCATCAGCATGTCGATCCGCGCCTGCGCGAACGCTTCGAGCAGCGGCGCGGGAACCGGATCGAACGACCCGAGCGGCCACCATGCATACGATTCGACCAGCGCGCCGAGCAGGAACGTCATGCCGCCCAGCAGCCAGAACGACGCGATCGTCAGTTGCCCGAACAGCGTCGCCATCAGCGATGTCTGCGTGCCCGAGCTCGGGTTCTGCATCTGCACGTTGTTGAAGCCGGCAACGTCGTCGACATACGTGCCGATCGCCTCGGCGGCCCAGAACACCGTCGACGCGGCGATGCCGAGCACGAGCCCGATCACGGCCTCCTTCAAGCAGGCGATCACGAGAAACGCGCCGTGAAGCTGCGGAATCAGCGCCTGCTGCCCGCACGCGATGAACAGGCACCACACCGCCGCCGCGCCGCTGCGCATCGGGCCTTTCATCACGGTGTCGGCGGTCGCGGGCAGGATCGACATGATCACGAGCAGCCGCTCGCTCGACAGCGCGAGCAGCACGATGAAGCCGATGAGTTCGTCGCCCAGGTGCAGCAGCGCAAAGATGTCGCTGGTGTTCATCCGCATGCCTCGTCCGATGCCCGCGCGGCCGCGAGCCGGCGTGCGAGCACGCCTTCTTCGATGTCCTCGTCCTGCGTGTCCTCGGCGGCCGCCTCGGCCGTGCGCGCGAGCTGCTTGATCCGCTCGCGCACGACGTCGATCTGCGCGTCGTTGCGCGCGATCCGGCGCGCGGTCGCGGCGAGCTGGTCGAGCTTCGCCTGCAGCGCCGCGCGCAGCCCCGCGCATTGCGCGCTCGCGAGCGCGTGCTCGTCGAGCAGTGCATCGCGATAGCGGCGGCACGCCGCGTAATCGCCGACCGCGAACGGCGCGTGGCCGGCCGCCATCGCGTCCACGCGCGCCGCATAGCGATTCGCCGCATCGAGCTTCGCGTGCGCGTGCGCTTCGCCCTGCGCGAGTTCGGCCGCCGCCGCGTCGCGTTCGGCGCGCAGCGCGGCCTGCTCCGCGCGCAGCCTCGCGCCGCGCTGCTCGCGCCGCGCGAGGAGCGTCTCGAAGGCGCGCTGCCTGCGGCGCATCACTGGACGAGCGCGTGCAGCGCGGCGAGCGTCGCGTCGGGCGGCGAGTACTCGTCGGTGCGCTGGTTGAGGAACGTGCGAATCCGGTCGATCTTCGCGACCGCCTCGTCGGCCGCCGGATCGCTGCCCGCCTGGTATTCGCCGAGCTGCAGCAGCGTCTCGATCTCTCGGTGCTTCGCGAGCAACTGGCGCAGCCGGCCCGCCGCGCCGACGTGCTCGCGCGTCGCGACCTGCGGCATGATCCGCGACAGGCTGCCGAGCACGTCGATCGCCGGATACTGGTTGCGCGCGGCGATCTCGCGCGACAGGATGATGTGGCCGTCGAGAATGCCGCGCACTTCCTCGGCGATCGGGTCGCTGCCGGAATCGTCCTCGGCGAGCACCGTGTAGAGCGCGGTGATCGAACCGTGCTCGCCCATCCCGGTGCGCTCGAGCAGGCGCGGCAGCTCGGCGAACACGGAAGGCGGGAAGCCGCGCCGCGCGGGCGGCTCGCCGGCCGCGAGGCCGATCTCGCGGCCGGCGCGCGCGAAGCGCGTGAGCGAATCCATCATCAGCAGCACGCGCTTGCCCTGGTCGCGGAAATACTCGGCGATCGCGGTGGCCGCATACGCGGCCTTCGCGCGCTCGATCGACGAGCGGTCGGACGTCGCGCACACGACGACCGAGCGCGCCATGCCGTCCTCGCCCATGATCAGCTCGACGAACTCGCGCACTTCGCGGCCGCGCTCGCCGATCAGCGCGATCACGTTGACGTCGCACGACGCGCCGCGCGCGAACATGCCGAGCAGCGTGCTCTTGCCGACGCCCGCGGGCGCGAAGATCCCCATGCGCTGGCCTTCGCCGAGCGTGATCAGGCCGTCGACGATGCGCACGCCGGTGGCGAGCGGCGCGTCGACCATCCGCCGCGACATCGGGTTCGGCGGCGGCGCGATCACGGGACGCAGCGCGTCGTAGTCGAGCTCGCCGCGCCCGTCGATCGGCTCGCCGAAACTGTCGATCACGCGCCCGAGGATGCCGTGGCCGACCTTCACCGACAGCGGCCGCCGCAGGCCGATCACGCGCGTGCCGCGATTGATCTCGCCGAGCGTGCCGAACGGCGACAGCAGCGCGACGTTGCGGGTGAAGCCGACGACTTCCGCATGCTGGATCAGCGCGCCCGACGCGCTGCGCAGCTCGCACAGCTCGCCCAACGTCGCTTCGAGGCCGACCACGCGCATGAGCGTGCCGATCACTTCGAGCACCTTGCCCGTCATGTCGACGGCGGGCTCGATCGCGAGCCGCGCGGCCATCGCGTCGGCGACGCGGGACAGATCGGTCAACGCATTCATGGGCGGCCCGCGTCGTCGAGCGCGCGGGCGAGCGCCGCGCGGATCGCGTTCAGTTGCGTGTCGAGGCTCGCGTCGACGGTGCCGAAATCGGATTCGCACACGCAGGTGCCGCGCGCGACGCGCGGCTCGACGACGACGTCGACGGGCGCGTTGCGGCCCTGCCGGCGCCATGCGTCGGCCAGCAGCCCGAACTGCTCGCGCGCGGCGTCGTAGTCGGCGTCGCACACGCGCACCGTCAGATAGCTCGCGCCGGCGACGACGCGCTCGACGGTCTCCGCCGCGCGCGCGAAGAGGCCGCGCGCGTCCTCCGCGCGCACCATCTGCTGGACGGCCGCGGCGACGAGCTCCGCGAGCCGCTCGCGCATCCGGTCGCGCACGCGCCGCTCCTGCTCGAACGAATCGGCCGCCTGCGCGTGCCAGTCGGCGATCGCCTGCGCGCGGCCCGAATCGTAGCCGCGCGCGTATGCGCTGTCGTGCTCGCGCCGCGCGGCGTCGACGAGCGCGGCGGCCTGCGCGCGCGCGTCGGCGGCGATCCGTTCGGCTTCGTCGCGTGCCGCGCGCAGCACGGCGTCGCGTTCCGCCGCGAGCGCGTCGAGCGCGGCGTCGAGCGCCTGAACCGTTTCGAACGCGTCTCGGCGCAGCACGCCGTGCGGCGCCGCGATGCAGAGATCGTCGGCGAGCGCAATCCCGCGGTTCTTCAGCCAAAAAGCCATGACCACTCCGGAAACAGCGACGGCAGGTGCGCGAGCAGCATCGCGCCGTCCGCGTCAGCCGCCGCGCGTTCGATCCACGGCGCGCGCGCGGCGTCGCGCGGCAGCGCGAGGCGCACGATGCGCATCGGCCCCGCCGGCGACCAGGCCCGGTCGCGCTCGAACAGGCACCAGCCTTCCCAGGCGAGGTCGTCGCCGGACAGCCGTGCGAGCGGCGCGGCCGGCTCGCGGCGATCGAGATCGCGCGCGCGCGGCGCGTCGGGCAGCGCGGCGAGCGCGCGGCAGCCGCCCGCGCCGACCCAGCCTGCAAGCCGCTCGCGGCTCGCGCGGCCGATCCAGTGGCGCAGCTCGGCGCGCCGGAACAGCAGCGCGCGCACGCGCATGAGCCGCAGCGCATCGGCCACAGGCAGCGCGGCGAGCCGGTCCGCGGGCGCGTCGAAGCCGTCGAGCGCCGGCGACGGGCCCGCGAGCGTGCGCAACAGCAGCCGCGAGCACGCGGCGCGCAGCGCGGGCGCGCGCTCATGCATTGTCGCGACGAGCGGCGCGAGCGCGCCGTGCCAGCTCGCGTGGACCCAGTCCGCCGCGCGTCGCGCGTTCGCATCGTAGCCGGCGAGCCACGCGGCCCGCGTCGAGACGCTCGCGACGCTCGCGACGCTCGCGGCCGGCGCGCCGCCGCTCATCGCGCGCCGGCCTGCCGAGGCGCGGCCGCGGCCTTCGCGCCGCCGCCGCGCAGCCGCGCGGCGAGGCCGCCCACACCCGAGCCGCCGCCCTTGCGCGCGCGCCACCACAGTGCGCCGCCCGCGGCCGCGAGCGCGACGCCTACGAGGATGGCGACGAGCACGCCGGCGAGCGTCGCGCCGCCGGATTTCTGCGCGGGCGGCTGCGCGGCCGACACGAGATCGACCGGGTCGGCCGCGACCGACGTGACGCTCACTTCGTCGTACGTCAGCCCTTCGACGCTATGGACGACGAGGTTCTTGATCTGCGGCGTGAGCGTCGCGAGATTCGCGTTCGGCCGGTACTTGATGAACACCGACGCCGACGAAGGCTTCGCGACCTGCGCGAGCGGATCGTTGTTCGGCAGCACGATGTGCACGCGCGCGACGACGACGCCGTCGATCTTCGACAGCGTATCCGACAGCTCCTGCGACACGCCGTAGATGAACCGCACGCGCTCCTCGGTCGGCGTCGACACGAGGCCGTCCTTCTTGAAGAGCGCGCCGAGATCGTCGTAGCGTGCCGCGGGCAGCCCGCGCGCGCGCAGCACTTCCATCGCCTTGACGATCTGCTTGTCGTCGACGGCGAGCGTCCACGTCTTGCCGCCGTCGGGCGTCTTCTTCTGCGCGTCGACGCCGTTTTGCAGCAGCGCGGCCATCATTTCGTTGCAGTCGCGCTCGGCGAGGCCGCCGTACAGCTCCTGCCGGCAGCCGGCGGCGAGCGCCATGCACGCGACGAGCGCGGCGAGCCGGGCCCTGCGGCCGGCGGCCGCGGAGATCGGGAGACGGAGTGTGTTCATGATCACTGGTTCTTCATCAGCGAGCCGATCGCGTCCTTCGTCGACGTGACGACGCTCATCTTCGCCTGCAGGTCGATCTGCATCGCGGTCGCCTCGGCCGACACCTGGATCGACGCCGCGACCATCTCGCTCATCGACATCTCGTTCGCGTGCCGGCTCAGATAGGCGGTGTTCTCGAGCACCTGCTTGAGCGCGGCGTCCGACGTCTCGACGAGTTTCGACACCGCGCTCGTTTCGTGCGCCTGCGCGACGGGCGGCGTCGGCGTCGCGTTCGACATCAGCGCCTGGAAGCGGCCGGCGACGTCGGCAGGTACTTCCGGCGGGACGTTAGGCATCGACGCGGCCGGCGCGGCGGCCGCGTCCGAGAACGCGACGTCGAGCGCGCGGGTCAGATCCACCGGGGAAAGCGGGGCGTTCATGCGGATCTCCTCGTCAAAGACGCAGATATTGCTGGTGCGAGAACGCGGCCTGCGCATCGAAGCCGCTCGACGGATTCGCGGGCGGCGCATCGGCCGCGTCGCCGCTCGGGTTCGCGTTCGCGACCGATTCGGGCAGCTCCCATACGCCCGTGCGTTGCGCGTGCTCCTTCGCGAGCATCACGTCGTGCTGCCGCTCGAGCGCCTTGACGAGCGCGATCGCCTGCGCGGGGCCGCCCGCCGCCAGCACGTCGTCGGCGGCGATTCGCCATTGCGGATCGCGCTTCAGTTGCAGCGCGAACGCGAGCAGCGCCTTGCCGTAGATCGCGTTCGTCGGGCCGTTCGCGACCGCCGCGAACACGCGCACCGCGTCGTCGAAGTGGCCGAGCGCGACGTGCAGCATGCCGTCGAACATGTCGGCGGCGGGCAGTTGCGGCGCGAGCACGCGCAGCGCGTCGATCAGCAGGCCGATGTCGTAGGGATCGGCGGCCGGACCGCCGAGCGCGCCGCCGAGCGAGAGGCTCGCCGCGTCGATCAATACGTTCAACGCTGCCTGGCTGCATCGCAGATAGGTCGGCCGGGATTCGTCCATGGTGTGCGCTCCGTGTCGCCGCGCGAGCGGCGCATGTCGTTGAGGAAAAGGCGTATGGGGCGCAAGGTAGCAGCGCGCCGCCGCCGCCCGGCCGCCGATGCGAAGCGCGCGCGTGCGGCGCGAAGCGTCGCGCGCGCTTCGCGCCGCACGGCGCGGCTTCGGGCCGGCGCGCGCGCGCGGCGCGGCGCGCCGCTAACGTACGCGCCATGTCCGACTCTCGACAGGAACGGCGGCGATGGCCGAAGAGAAAACCGAGGAGCCCACCGAGAAGAAGCTGAAGACGGCCCGCGAGAAAGGCCAGGTCGCGAAGAGCAAGGACGTCGCGGACGCGGTGACGCTGGCGGCCGCGATCGGCGTGCTGACGGCGGGCGAATCGATGCTGACGGGCGGCCTCACGCGCGCGATCCGCACCGCGCTCGACTTCGTGCACGGCGAGCGCACGCCGCAGGCGACGCTCGCCGCGCTGCACGATCTCGCGGCGAGCGCCGCGCTGACGATGCTGCCGTTCGTCGCCGCCGCGATCGTCGCGGGCGTCGCGTCGCAGGCGCCGCAGGCGGGCTTCATGATCACGCTCGAGCCCGTGATGCCGAAGTTCGACGCGATCAATCCGATGGCGGGCATCAAGCGGATCTTCTCGCTGAAGTCGCTGCTCGAGCTCGTGAAGATGATCGTCAAGGCGATCGTGCTCGCGTGCGTGATCTGGAAGATGATGACGTCGCTGTTTCCGCTCGTCGTCGCGAGCGTGTACGAGGCGACGCCGCAGCTCGCGCGCGTGCTGTGGACCGTGCTGATGAAGCTCGTCGGCGTAGTCGCGCTCGTCGTCGCGGTGTTCGCGGCGGCCGACTACAAGATCGCGCGCGTGATGTTCATCCGCGACAACCGGATGACGAAGGAAGAGACGAAGCGCGAGCACAAGGAGAGCGAGGGCGATCCGCACACGAAGGGCGAGCGCCGCCGGCTCGCGCGCGAGATCGCGACGAGCGCGCCGCCGCGGCAGAAGGTCGGGCAGGCGAACGTGCTCGTCGTCAACCCGACGCACTACGCGGTCGCGATTCGCTACGCGCCCGACGAGCATCCGCTGCCGCGGGTGATCGAGAAGGCCGTCGATGCCGGCGCGCTCGCGCTGCGCCGCCACGCGCACGCGCTCGGCGTGCCGATCGTCGGCAACCCGAGCGTCGCGCGCGCGCTGTACCGCGTCGAGCGCGACGCGGCGATTCCCGAAGAACTGTTCGAAACGGTGGCCGCGATCCTGCGCTGGGTCGAATCCATCTCGGGGGCGCGCGCCGATGCCGCCCCTGCCTCCGCGAGGTCGTCATGACGCTGAAAACCCTCAAACTTCCCGCCGGCGGCGAGGTCGGCATCACGGTGCTCGTCGTCGCGATCGTGTCGCTGATGATCCTGCCACTGCCGCCAGAGGTGATCGACGTGCTGCTCGGCATCAACATCGCGATCAGCGTCACGCTGCTGATGGTGACGATGTATGTCGGCAGCATCGTGTCGCTGTCGGTGTTTCCGTCGGTCCTGCTGTTCACGACGCTGTACCGGCTGTCGCTGAACATCGCATCGACGAAATCGATCCTGCTGCACGCGAACGCGGGCGACATCATCGAGAGCTTCGGCGAGCTCGTCGTCGGCGGCAATCTCGTCGTCGGCCTCGTCGTGTTCCTGATCATCACGACCGTGCAGTTCATCGTGATCGCGAAGGGTTCGGAGCGCGTGGCCGAAGTCGGCGCGCGCTTCACGCTCGACGCGATGCCGGGCAAGCAGATGAGCATCGACGCCGACCTGCGCGCGAACATCCTGACGCCCGACGAGGCGCGTCGCAAGCGCGCGACGCTCGCGAAGGAGAGCCAGTTGCACGGCGGGATGGACGGCGCGATGAAGTTCGTCAAGGGCGACGCGATCGCGGGGCTCATCATCACGCTCGTGAACATCGTCGCGGGCATCGCGATCGGCGTGATGTACCACGGGATGACGGCGGGGGAAGCCGCGAACCGCTTCTCGATCCTGTCGGTCGGCGACGCGATGGTGTCGCAGATTCCGTCGCTGCTGATCTCGGTCGCGGCGGGCGTGATGATCACGCGCGTCGCCGACGATCACGACGAAGGCGAAGGCACGTCGCTCGGCTCCGAGATCGCGAGGCAACTGGGCGGCAGCCATCGCGCGCTGTATTTCGCGGCGGTGCTGCTGCTCGGCTTCGCCGCGGTGCCGGGCTTTCCGGCGGCGCTCTTCGTGCTGCTGTCGGCGACGCTCGCGTTCGCCGGCTACCGGCTGCAAAAGGGAGCGCGCCGCTCGACCGCGCGCGGCGAGCCGGTGATCGCGCTGCAGCGCGCGGGCGCGAAGAGCGGCACGCCGTCGATCCTGCCGCGCGCGCCGCTCTTCACGTGCGCGATCGGCGTGCGCGTCTCGCCCGATCTCGTCGCGCGGCTCGCGCCCGCCGCGCTCGATCGCGCGTTCGACGAGGAGCGCGCGAAGCTGCAGGAGGAGCAGGGGCTGCCATTTCCCGGCATCACGCTGTGGACGAGCGGCGCGCTGCCCGCGGCGACGTGCGAGATCCTGATGCGCGACGTGCCGCAGGCGCGGCTCGAATTGCCGGCTGACCAGACGATGCTGCCCGACGCGGCGTCCGATCCCGCGCTCGCCGGCCGCTGCACGAAGCGCGGGCCCGCGGGCGGGCTCGCCGAGAGCTACTGGATCGACGACAAGGCGGCGCCGGCCGGCGCGCGCGCGTGGCGCGCCGAGCAGGTGATCGCGCACGAGACGATCGCGCTGCTCAGGCGCAACGCCTACCTGTTCCTCGGCATTCAGGAAACCCAGTGGATTCTCGACCAGCTCGGCCTCGACTATCCGGGGCTCGTCGCCGAGGTGCAGAAGGCGCTGCCGACGCAGCGCATCGCCGACGTGCTGCGCCGCCTGCTCGAAGAGCACATCCCGATCCGCAACGCGCGCGACATCATGGAGAGCCTCGTCGCGTGGGGGCCGAAGGAGAAGGACATGCTGATGCTCGCCGAATACGTGCGCGGCGACCTGTCGCGCTATCTCGCGTATCGCGCGGCGCGCGGCGCGCGGCAATTGCCGGCCGTGCTGCTCGACATGGCGGTCGAGCAGCACATCCGGCAGTCGATCAAGCAGACGCCCGCCGGCAACTTCCTCGCGCTGCCGCCCGAGCAGGTGCGCTATCTGGTCGACAGCATCGCGTCGTTCGTCGGCGACGCGCCGCGCGACGACGTCGCGCTCGTCACGTCGATGGACGTGCGCCGCTACACGCGGCGGATGATCGAGGCGCGGCTCGGCTGGCTGCCCGTCTATTCGTATCAGGAGCTCGGCGACCAGGTCGAATTGCGGCCGGTCGGCCGCGTGACGATGCCGACGGCGGCCCACGCATGAGCGCCGCCGACCTGAGGCCCGTGCGGATCATCGCGGGCGAGCCCGCGCCCGAGCCGGGCGGCGCGCCGCGCGCCGCGCGCCGCGGCTTCGACTACGCGCAGTTGATGCGGCGCTCGCGCGTCGCGCCGGCCGGCGAGCGCGCACCGGACGGCGGCGACGCGCGGCGGCGCGACGCGTCGAGCCAGTGGCGCGGCGGCGCGACGCCGCGCGTCGAGCGCGATCCGGCTGCGCTGCCGGACGCGGTCGGGCGCGAGGCGATGGCGCGCGCGCGCGCGGGCTCCGATGCGTTCGTCAATCAGGTGTTCGCGCAGCGCGAGCGGATGGTGCGCGTGGCCGAAGCGCTCGCGCCCGAGATTGCCGCGCTGTGCGCAGACGACGCATCGAGCCGATGGGAGATCAGCCTGCCGCTCGACGCCGCGCTGCTGCCGGACACGGTGCTGCATCTCGTTCTTTCGCGTTTCGACTTGCGGCTTCGGTTCGACACGCCGGACGCGGCGACGCGGCACTTACTCTCTACGCATGGCGCGACGCTGCACGCGCGACTCGACGCGCTGCTCGCGCATGACGGCGCGCCGCGCACCATCGAGATCGACGTCGGCTGAGCGAGCGCGCAACCGAACCCAACCCACCATGACGATGGATACCGAGCCGATCGAACTGGAACCCGACACCGCCGAGCCGCCCGGCATCAGCGCCGCGCTGCCGCTGCCCGCATGCAGCGCGTTGGACGCGGCGCTCGCGCGCCTCGTCGCCGACGCGCGGCTCGCCGCGTGGCTCGCGCGCTTCCCGACGGTGTCCGGCTGGCGCGCGGCGACCGGCGAACGGCCGCGCTTCGAGCGCCCCGGCGTGCTCGACCTGCGGCGCGACGGCGCGACCGCGCGCGTCGCGATCGACCTCGCGGCGTTTCCGGCGCTCGACGTCGTCGCAGCGCCTGCGTTCGATGCGCGCGGCGACGCGAGCGTGTCGCTGCGCACGGCGCTCGCGTCGGCGCTGCTCGCGCCGCTCGTCGCCGCGTTCGCGGCGGCGGGGCTCGACGGCGTGACGATCGGCGCGCTGCGCGCCGCGCATCCGGCTGCGCTCGGCGCTGCGCGCTGCGTGCTGTCGTTCGCGCTCGACGGCGCGCCGCTGCGCTGCGCGCTGCTCGACGCGCAGACGCCGTGGCTCGACGCGCTCGCGGCGCGGCTGCGAAGCGAGCGGCCGCGTGATGCGGCGGGCCTGCTCGCGCGCGTGCGCCTGCCGGGGCGCGTGCGGCTCGGCTCGCGCAGGCTGCCGCTCGCGGTGCTGCGCAGCCTGCGGCCGGGCGACGTGCTGCTGGGCCTGGCGCCCGCCGCGCTCGGCGTCGCGCGCGCGGGCCCGCTGCATGCATGGTGGGGCGCGCGTCGCGCGACGCAATGGCACGCAACCGTTCTGATCGAGGGAAACACGATGACGATGACCGACATGCCCGACACCGCCGACGATCTCGACGAGCCAATCGTCGCGGGCGATTCGCCGGGCGATTTGCGAGGCGATTCGCGGGCGGATTTGCAGGCCGATTCGCAGGCTCATTCGCGCTCCGATTTGTGGACGGATTCGCCGACCGATTCACCAAGCAATTCGCCCGCCCGCGACGCGCCGTCCGCCGTGCCCGAGCCGGCGGACCTCGGCGACGTCGATCTGCCCGTGCACGTCGAGATCGACACGCTGTCGCTGTCGATCGCCGAGCTGGCCGCGCTGCGGCCGGGCTACGTGCTCGAGCTGCCGCTCGCCGCGCGCGATGCGCCGGTGCGGCTCGTCGCGTACGGCCAGGCGATCGGCGGCGGCCGGCTCGTCGCGGTGGGCGCGCATCTCGGCGTGCGGATCGACCGGATGGCGGGCGACGATGGTTCAGTTTAACGACATCACCGGCCTTTTGATCGCCGTGCTCGTGATGAGCATGGTGCCGTTCATCGCGATGGTGGTCACGTCGTACGCGAAGATCGTCGTCGTGCTCGGCCTGCTGCGCAACGCGCTCGGCGTGCAGCAGGTGCCGCCGAACATGGTGCTCAACGGCATCGCGATCCTCGTGTCGCTGTACATCATGGCGCCCATCGGCTTCGCCGCGCAGCAGCAGCTTCAGGGGCAGGCGCTGTCGCCGCAGCCGACGCAGGCGATGCTGCAGGCGTTCGGCGCGGCGAAGGAGCCGTTCCGCCGGTTCCTCGCCGCGCACTCGCGCGAGCGCGAGAAGCGCTTCTTCCTGCGCTCGGCGTCGGTGATCTGGCCGAAGGCCGCGGCCGCGCAGTTGCGCGACGACGACCTGATCGTCCTCGCGCCCGCGTTCACGCTCGCGCAGATGACGGACGCGTTCCGCATCGGCTTCCTCCTCTACATCGCGTTCATCATCGTCGATCTCGTGATCGCGAACGTGCTGATGTCGATGGGGATGAACCAGGTGCAGCCGACCAACGTCGCGATCCCGTTCAAGCTGATGCTGTTCGTCGTGATGGACGGATGGTCGACGCTCGTGCACGGCCTCGTGCTGACCTATTCCTGAATCCCGATTCCGAGGAGGCTCGCCCGATGGAAATCGACGACCTGATCCGGCTCACGTCGCAAGGCATGATGCTCTGTCTTTACATCTCGCTGCCCATCGTGCTCGTCGCGGCCGCGTCCGGCCTGGCGATCTCGTTTTTGCAGGCGATCACGTCGCTGCAGGAGCAGAGCATCTCTTACGGCGTGAAGCTCATCGCGGTGACGGTGACCGTCGCGATCGCCGGGCCGTGGGCGGCTGCCGAGATCCTGCATTTCGCGCAGCAACTGCTGACCGAGGCGGTGCCGTCATGAGCCGCATCACGCGCGCGACCGCGCACACCCTCCACGCGGCGAGGCATGAACCGCGGCGGCGCCGGCCGGTGCGCGCGCGCGCCGCGACGACCTACGGCAAGTACGGCACGCGCTTCGCGTATTCGAACGGCTATCAGGCGAGCATGATGGCCGCGCGCAACCAGATGCTCGCGAAGCTCAAGGCGCGCACGAAGGCGGCCGTGGCGGGATCGCGCCGCCGCCGACGCGCGGACAGCCCGGGAGACGCATTCGACGCCGGCGACGAAGCGCCGGCGCCGCACGCGCAGGTCGCGCCGCACGACGAGCACGAGCGCGGCGGGCATGCGGGCGGGCGCGGCGGCGGCAGGCAGCAGCGCGATCAGGACGAGCGCGACGGCGAGCCGGCGACCGTGTCCGCGCTGCCGTGCGTGCGCGCGCGGCCGGCATCCGCGCCGTTCCCCGCGCAACACGCGCTGCGCGACATCGCGCGCACGCTCGCGGACGGCGCGCAGCGCGAGCAGGCGCTGCGGCATCTGTGGGCCGACACGCTGCTCCAGCTCGGCCGGCGCGTCGATGCGCAGCCCGACGCGCACATCACGGCCGCGCTGCTGAATCACCACGCGGACCTGCTCGCCGCCCGCTTGCGCACGGGGCCGTGGACGCCGAGCGGCTGGAGCGGCGTGAAGCAACTGCTGCTCGACGCGATGCGCAGCGAGGGCGGCGCGCCGCGCGACGCGTCGGTCGCGCGCGGCGAGCGTGCGCGCACGCACTACCTGCTGCTGCCGCTCCTCGTGTTCAACGCGGAGCGGCCGTCGACGAACGTGCAGCTCGCCCGCGCGATCGCGAGCGTCGAGACGCTGCGCGGCGGCATGGCTGCCGCGCGGCGGCCGCGATCGTGAGCGCGGGCGTCGCGATGAGCGCGGCGCTTCGCAAACGCGGCGGCGAATTCGCGCGGCGAACGCACCGCGTTGCCGCATCGAACTATTCTGGCTGCATGGATGAACGATGCGGCGCGATCGAAACGGCGCACCGTTCTCGATCGATGCGAATGAACCACACGACGCAAGGATGAGGAGCGACCGATGAAGCTGCTGCGGATCCTGACCGGCCTGCACGCCGGCGCGGAAATCGCGCTCGACGCGGGGGAGCACCGGATCGGCGCGGGCGACGACGCGGAGGTTCGCATCACCGACTGGCGCGACGGCGACCTGCTGCTGTCGATCGACGCGCAGGGCGCGACGCGCGCGCGGCGCGCGGCGAGCGTGCCGCCCGAGACGGCGGCGGACCCGTTCGATGCGGACGGCTCGCCGCTCCTGATGCTCGACTTCGTGCCGGTGCCGTTCGGCGAAACCGCCCTGTGCGTCGGGCCTGCGGACGGCGCATGGCCGAGCGATCTCGAACTGCTTGCGACGCTATGGGCGCCGCCGCCCGGCGCCGATGCGGCGCGGCGCGGCGCGCAGCGCAAGCTCGCCGCGTGCGCGGCGGCGGGCGGCGCGCTCGTCGCCGGGCTGCTCGCGATGGGCGCGATGCTCGCGAGCGCGCATCCGGGCGCGCCGCCGGCGGTCGAGACCATCGGCGCGCTCGCGAACCGCGTGGGCGGGGAGCTGAAGCGCGCGGGCTACGCGGAGCTGCACGCGGCGCCGCGCGGCGCGATGGTGGCCGTCACAGGAATGGTCGCGACGCCCGCCGACGACCTCGCTGCGCGCAAGCTGCTCGAGCGCCTCGCGGCGCACCGCGTCGAGCGCCAGTACGACGTCGCGCAGGACGATGCGCAAAGCATCGGCGAGTCGCTCGGCACGTCGGGCACATCGGGCGCGACGGTCGCGTATGCGGGGCAGGGGCGCTTTCGGGTGTCGGGCGTCGTGCCGGATCTCGCGCAGTTGCGCGCGGCGGTCGAGCGGGTGCGCGCGGACGTCGGGCCGAACGTGCGCGCGATCGAAGTCGACGCGCGCCAGTCCGGCGACGCGCCCGTGCCCGTCGCTTACTCGGGCATGCTCGAGATCGGCGACGTGCGCTACATCGAGACGCCGGACGGCGTGAAGCACGTGTTTGCGGGCGCGCCGGCCGACGGCGCGCCGGAGCTCAACTGACGGGACTCAACTGACGGGAGAAGCGGCATGTACGAAGCATTGGAACGGGCGGGGGAGGAATTCGGATCGCTCGAGCGGGCGCTCGCGGCGCCCGACGCGGCCGCGCGGATCGGCGCGATTCGCCACGCGCTCGGCGAGACGGCCGAGCGCGTGAGCGCGGCCACCACGCACGCGGCGAGCGATTACGAGCGCGACGCGATGCAGAAGATCTATCGCGGGCTGCTCGCCGCGCAGCGAATCGTCGCGACGCTGCACGAGTCGAACGCGACGGCCGCCTGACGGCCACGGTTTCGCCGCGCAGCGTGCGGCGGCTAACGGAGCGGCGCGAGCCGTTCCGGACGATGCCGCACGCTGCGCGGCAAAAAAGCGGCGGGCCGCGCGATGGGCAACAAGCGGCGGTTGCGCCGGATCTTTGTCGATGCGTGTACGCACGCACTATCTAAGGAGTGTTGACTATGAGCATGATTAATACGGCATTGCAGGCTGGCGGAGCTGTGTTGAATTCAGGCGCCAGCGCCGATGCGGGCATCGCGGCGATGAAACAGATGGCTCAGGATCAAATGAAGATGACGATCGCACAGTCGGAAATGGAAGTGCAAAAGGCTGCCGTCGGCCTGATGCAAAAAGGCGCGGAGAAGATCCAGTAAGTTGGCCGCTGCTCGCCGGGTGTCGGACAGCCGGCGCTTCGTGCGCCGGCTGTTTTTTTGCCGCGTGCCGGATTCCGGAACGGAATAGCCATGAGCCAGGAACGCTACGAGAAAGTCATCGCCGAGGTGTGCGCGATCGTCGATTTGCCGGATGTCGACCATGTGCTCGACACGCGCTCGATCGAGGTCGAAGGCTTCGACGTGCGGCTCGAACACTTCGAAGACGATCCGGATTCGATGTACGTGAACTTCCATTATGGAATCGTCAGCGCGGGCCGCACGCTCGCGGTGTACCGGCTGCTGCTCGAGGCGAACCTGTTGATCTACGCGCAGGACCAGGCGCAGCTCGGGATCGACGCGGACACGGGCAGCATCGTGCTGCTGATGCGTTTGCCGCTCACGCCCGACGTGACCGGCGAGACGCTCGCCGACCTGTTCGCGCATTACGCGGAACACGGGCGCTACTGGCGGCAGAACATCATCGAATCGGGCGACGAGATGTTCAACGGGATCGCGTCCGGCGAGTATTTCTGGCTGCGGGTGTAGCACGCGCCATTTATCAACAAGTTCTTCGAGGTTACTCAAAATGGGAAATTGCATCAGTAACGACGGTACTCATTCAGGTCGCGTAAGCGGCGATTACCAGGAGTCTCATGAGCTGACAAGGCCAACCCGGTCCGATGCTCGTCGCCCGTCGCGACGCACGACGGCCGGCCCGGTTGCCGGTCTCGATGCGCGTTCGCGCGCAGCGCTTCCGCCACGACTTCGGGCCGCAGAGGGGGGGCATGGCACGCTGCACGGGTGGATCGAGGCCATCAACCATTCCGCGCGCTCGGCGCGGCCTATAAGCGTCGCAGACATTCAAAGCCGAGACGTTCCGATCCCTCCGACGGTGTACCGCGCTGCGAGGGACGACGCAGACGATATCGCGGAAAACGGCGTTCCCAGCGGCCGGTCTCCTCACCAGACCGACGACCAATATCTCGCGGACATCATTCGCCATACCGCAAGCACAGGCGGCAGCGGGGGGCGGGTGCCATCGTTCAGTGCGAATCAGGCGACGTCATTGCGCTTCCTTAGACCGGGTATCGGAATGTCGTTTGTCACAGTCGACACGACCCGCGATCCGCGGGGCTTTCGCACGGCGGCCAACATCCTTCTGCATGATGCCGAGCGCCTGGTGCAGCAAGGGCTTGTTAGCCCGGGCACGGTCGCACGAGCGATCGAGAAACTTGTCGACGAGAACGAGAGCGAGGTTTTTTATGTACGTGGAAACGTACCGCACTCGATGATTCAGAGCGCCTTGGCGCGATGAGCCGCGGCTGGACCGCAATCGTAACGGAACGTCACAAACTGCTGCGCGGATCCGGCTCGAACGAGACGATGACGGCACGCATCCACGCCCGGCGCGTCGCGAAAGACGCGGCGCCCGGCGCGCGGATCGGGCTTGAACACTTCGTATTCGACACCGTTTGCCGAGAGGACCCGCCATGTTTTCGACACTCTATTTCGCTACCGCCGCCGCGCTCGCCAACCCGTCGTCGCATGACGCTTACGTTGCCCGCGTGCTCGACGGCCGCTTCTCCGAAGCATCCGCGCTCGTCGCCGCGCGCTGCGACGGCGAGCCGGGCGGCATCGCCGCCGACGTGCGCGACATCCACGCGTATGCCGACATCCAGCTCGTGCTCGGCCGCTTCGAGGAGGCCGAGGAAACGTTCCGCCGCGCGCAGAAGCTGCTGCGCGAATCGCGCGACCAGACGCGCGTGATGACCTGCCGCAACGCGAGCTGGCAGGCATTCTTCCAGAATCGCTTCGGCGTCGCGCAGGCGGGCTTCCAGCGCATCGCCGACGATCGGACGGCGAGCGGCGAGCAGAAGCTCGAAAGCCTGATCGGCGCGTGCGTCGTCATGCACCACCTGGGCCGCGCGGAAGACGCGATGGCGGCGCTCGATGCGCTCGACGCGGCCGCGCGCGACGCCGTCGATTCGCGTTGGCTGCAACTCGCGCGCGCGCTGCGCACGGATCTGCTGCTGCAATACCAGATCGGCCGGACCGACGCGCTCGGCGATCACGTGTACTGGCGCTCGGCGCTCGCCGATCTGCCGCCCGCGGCGTTCGTCGATGCGGGCGCGGGCGCGGACGAGGCGGCGGCCGGCGGCCCGGCGGTGCCGCTGTTGCGGATGCGCGTCGGCTACATGCGGGAGGTGAGCGCGCTCGCGCTCGGCGATCATTCGGCGCTCGCGCGGATCGATGCGCACGTCGGCTGGTGCGCGCAGCGCGGCATCGCCGACTATCAGCGCAGCGTGCGGCTCGAGGCGGCGCTCGCCGCGCTCGCCGGCCACGCGCCGAACGTCGCCGATGCGATGATCGCGCCGTATCGCGACGCCGCGGCCCGCTGCGGCACGCACGTGCGCTGGACGCTCGACTATCTGTATTGCGCGGCGAAGGTCCGCGAACAGCAGGGGCGGATTCGCGAATCGTCGGCGCTGTATGCGCGCTATGCGCTCGCGTCGGTGCGGCACGTGCGTTCCGACGGCGCGGCGCTGGCGCCCGCGCTCGCGATCGCGCGCTGCGGCACGCATGCGGCCGCGCCGAGCGACGACGTCAGCGCGCGGCTGCCCGGCAAGTACCGGCGCGCGTATCGCTATCTGATGGAGCGGCTCGATCAGCGCGACCTGTCGGTGCGCGAGATCGCCGCGCACATCGACGTGACCGAGCGCGCGCTGCAGGCGGCGTTCAAGACCTATCTCGGGCTGTCGCCGAGCGAGTTGATCCGTCGGCAGCGGATGGAGCGGATTCGCGGCGAACTGCTGTCCGACTCGCCGCGGACCGCGAGCGTGCTCGAGATCGCGAGCCGCTGGGGCATCCAGCACCGGTCGACGCTCGTCAACGGTTATCGGCGAATGTTCGACGAGGCGCCTTCGCAGACGTTCGACCGGTGACGTCGCGGCGGCGGCGCGCATCGAGGCATGCGCTGCCGCTCGGCGGCGTGAACGGACGGCGGGCCCGAACGGGTGTGCTTGAACGGGAGCGCTTGAACGACGCGTGAACCCGTACCCGCCCCGTCCTCACCCCATCCCGCTCGCATGCACGCGCCGCGCCCACTGATACCGATCGAGCCGCAGCAGTTGCGAGATGCGCGCGGCGACATCGTCGTCATGCGCGCCTGCGTCGTTCGCGCGCTCGTTCACGTCGAGAAACCGGCCGACGAGCGCCGTCGACGCGCGATCGCCCGACAGCAGCACGGTCTGCGCATAGCGCCGCCAGTCGTCGTCCTGCAGCGCGTACAGGCACCAGCTCTGCAGCGCCGCGCACAGCGGCGTGCCGCGCTCCTGTTCCTCGAGCGTGCGCAGGATGTGCAGCGCGCCGATCCAGTCGCGCCGGCTGATCCGCAGCCGCACGTCGCACAGGTCGACCGCGGCGTTGCGCGGCTGCAAGATGCGCAGCGCGAGCAGCAGTTCGTCGAGGTCCGCGTGCGCGCTCGCGCGCAGCCCGGCCGAAAAGACCGAGAGCAGCGCGCGCAGGGCGGCCTTGTTGCACGGTTTGATCGCCATGTCGGTGCGATGCGTCGAGAAAAGATGATTCGCCGACGATGATCGCCGTCGCGCGCGCGCACGCGGCCGTCGTGCGCGAAGCGGCATCGCGCGCGACGAAGCGCCGCGTGCCGCGCAGCGGCGGCGCGCACCCCGCCGCCGGTCGTTTCGGGCGCCGCGACGCCGCTTCGCGCGCTTTGCGGCGCGCACGGACGCGCTGCCTAAGCTTGTCGTCGAACCGCGGGCGCACCAGGGCCGTGCGCGTTCTTTTTCCTTTCCCTCAGTCGATGCACATTCATAGCGAGACGATCATGAGCGTTAACGGCATTTCGAACCAGACTCTCAATCCGACGCAGTACTCACCCTCGTCGACGTCGTCGAGCAGCCGCGATCAGAAGATCGAGGAACTGCTCCACGAAATCGAAGACCTGCTGATGCAGGGCGATTCGGGCGACGGCGACGATTCGACCGTCGGCAGCGATTCGGACAACAACCCGCCGGCCGGCAACCGCGGCGCGACGAACAACGCGGCCGCGCCGGCGGGCAACCAGCCGGGCCAGGGCCTGCACGACGTGAAGCTGAACACGAAGGCGGGCGGCGAGGCGCTGCATCTGCAGGAAGACTCGCAGGGCAACCTGTACAACGGCAGCGGCAATTCGGTCGGCGTCGTCGACAAGAACGGCAACGTCACGCTGAATTCGGGCGCGACGAAGGAGCTCCAGCGCCTCGAGACGGGCGGCAGCCACGATCTGTCCAACTTCGCGAACGTCGGCAAGCGCGGCGCGGGCGGCAACATCGAGTTCACAGCCGACGAAGTGACGGTGAGCGCGGGCGACCTGAACCAGAAGAACGACTTCTGACCGCGCGGGCGGCGCGGCGGCACTGGACAAGCGCTTTCGAATCGGTCCACACTGCGCGCTTGCGCCGCCGCGTCGCGGCCCGTCCAATCATTCGCGGATTCCGACGTCCGCCGGAGTCGATCTTGAGCGTGTCGCAACGGGCCGATGCCCGAATTTTCGAGGTGATGCAGGCCCGGCTGCCGTGGGGCACGCTCGCGCTCGACCACGACGGCGCGATCGTCGCCGCCACCGCGCGCGCGCACGCGCTCCTCGGCCGCCCGCTGCCCGCCGGGCTGCCGCTCGCCGCCGTGCTCGGCGACGCGGCGCCCGCGGATTGCGCCGCGCTCTTCGACGCGCTCGAACAAGGCTTCGAATTCGAAACCGACGAAGCGATCCTGTGGCTCACGCTGCAGCCGGTCGAGCACGATCCGGCGATCGCGGCGACGGTCTCGGTCGCCGACGTCACGCCGCTGCGCCGCGCGCTCGACGAGCGCGTCGCGTCGCTGCGCTTTCTTGCGCACGATCTGCGTTCGCCGCAGAATTCGATTCTCGCGCTGACCCAACTGCACGACGCCGATCCCGATGGGTTCGCCGCGTGCGGCGGGCTCGAGCGGATCGGGCAGCTCGCGCGGCACGCGCTGCTGCTCGGCCAGGACTACCTCGTCGCGTCGGCCGCGGACGATCTGCGGCAGCGCCATTTCGTGCGCTTCGACCTGCGCGCGATGCTGCGCGAGCTCGTGCCGAAACTCGAAGTGAGCGCCGTCTATCGCGGCGTCGCGTTGCAGCTCTGGCTCGACGACGCCGCGCCGCTATGGCTGCGCGGCGCGCGCGTGTTCGTCGCGCGCGCGTTGCAGAACCTGATCGACAACGCGGTGCAGGCGTCGCGGCAGGGCGCGCGCGTCGAGATCCGGCTGCACGTGCGCGATGCGCACGCGGAGGTGACGATCCGCGATTGGGCGGGCGGCTTGCCGGGCCTCGCGGCGGATGGGCGGATGACCGATTTCGCGCCGCTCGCCAAGCGTGGATCGAGCGGCTCGATGGGCTTCGGCCTCGGGCTGCAGCTCGCCGCGCAAGTGGTGGCCGCGCATGCGGGCGCGCTGTACGCCGAATCGAATCGGGGCGTCGGCACGACGTTCGTGATGCGTGTGCCGGTGCTCGCGCCGGCGGCCGGCGCCGCGCCGCGGGCCGTGCCGGACGGCGTCGCGCGCTGGCGCGCGAGCGTCGCGCCGGATGGCTGAGCCCGTTTTTTTTCGCTTGACGTTCCTTATTCTTGCGATGTCCGAACCGAACATGCAGCGCACCGTGCAGCAGCCCAAGCAGATCGTCGTCGTCGAGGACGATCCGGTGCAGCGCACGCTGCTCGTCACCTGGCTCAAGGCCGAGGGCTACCGCGTCGCGGCGTTCGACGACGGGCTCGACGCGCGCCGCTTTCTCGGCGAGAGCTGGGCCGATCTGCTGCTGCTCGACTGGGACCTGCCCGGCATGACGGGCGAGCGGCTGCTCGCATGGGTGCGCGGCCGCGCGCGCTCGATTGTCCCGGTGATCTTCCAGACCGTGCATTCGGACGAAGAGGACATCGTGAAGATCCTGGACGCCGGCGCGGACGATTTCCTCATCAAGCCGCTCGAAAAGCAGACGCTGCTCGCGCGCGTGCGCGCGCTGCTGAGGCGCTTCGCGGCGCTCTCCGCCGATAGCGCTCGCATGCGGCTCGGCGGCTACCTGCTGTCGCGCGCGACGCTGACCGTGTCCGGCGGCGGCGCGTCGCACGCGTTCAGCGCGAAGGAATTCGACATTCTCTGGCATCTGGCCGAGCATCCGGGCGCCGTCGTGCAGCGGCAGGATCTGCTGCGGCTCGTCTGGGGCGCGGACGCGTCCGCGCAGACCCGCACGGTCGACATGTACGTGAGCCGCCTGCGCAGCCGGCTGAAGGCGGCGGGCATCGGCTGGACCGTGCATGCGGCTTACGCGACCGGCTATCGCCTGAATCTGGGCGCGGACGCGGAAACGGCGGATCATCCATCGTGACGCCGCGCGCGGCCGCGTCGGCTGCCGCTGTGGCGCTCGCGCTCGCGAGCCATGCGCAGGCGCTGCACGCGGTGCCGCTCGCGTGGCCGCTCGCGCGCTTCGACTATCGCGTCGGGCCGGTGAGCGCCGCCGTCGCGTTGAGCGAGCTGAGCCGCCGGTCCGGCGTCGCAATCGACGTCGACGCGCACGCGCCATGCCGGCTCGACGTGCGCGATGCGTTGCCGCCGCAGCGCTTCGTCGACTGGGTCGCGCGCACGTGCGGGCTCGCGTCGTATTACGACGGCGCGGTGTTGCAGCTCGTCGCACCCGATGCGTTCGAGCGCGCGGCGGTGCGGCTCAATTACGCGACGCCCGCCGAGCTGCGCGCGACGCTCGCGCGGCAGCGGATCGTCGACAGGCGCTTTCGGCCCGGCTACGACGACGCGGCGCGGATCGTGCGCGTGGCCGGCCCGCCGCGCTATGTCGCGCTCGTGCTCGCAGCCGCGCGCGCGCTCGACGAGGCGGCGCAGGCGCGCGTGCGCACCGAGACGCGCGCGTTCCCGCTGCGTGCGCGCACGGCGGCCGACCGCGTCGCGCGCGGCGATGGGGATGGGGGGAGCGATGCGCCGCTGCCTGGGCTCGCGACGCGGTTGCGCCGCCGGCTCGAGCAGGACGGCGCCGCGCGGCGCGCAGTGCCGGGCGTGCGCGAATTCACCGCATCGCTGCCGATCGTCGACGCGGACGCACGCTCGAACACCGTGCTGATCCGCGACGCGCCCGCGCGGCTTGCGCGCGACGCGCGGCTCGTCGCGCAGCTCGATACGCTGCCCGCGTCGATCCGGATCGACGCGTTCGGCGTGACGCTCGCGCCCGCGCAGCTCGACGCGCTCGGGCTGCGGTGGCGCGACGACGCGCAGGCTTCGGGGGCGCCGCGCGCGGCGGGCGATGCGCCCGTATTGCCTGTATTGCCCGAATCCACCAGCGCATCCGCGCCGCGCGTCGCGATCGCGTCCGCGCCGGACGGCTGCGCGGCGACGCGCGCGCGCATCGCCGCGCTCGCCGCGCACGGCGACGCGTCGATCGACGCCGACGGCTCGACGCTGACGCTTCCCGACGGCAGCGCGGACTTCGGCCGGCTGCGGCTGGCGTTCGTCACGTCGGGCGACGGCGACGCGCGGTCGCTCGATGCACAGCGCAACGGTTTCGCGATGCGGGTCACGCCGCGCGAGACCGCGCAGCCGGACCGCTATGCGCTCGACATGCGGATCGTCGAGCGCTGGGCCGACGGCGCCGGCCGCGCGGCCGGCGCGTCGTCGCGTGAAACCGTGTCCGGCGTGACGCTCGCGGCGGGGGAATGCGCGGCAATCGCGCTGCCGCTTGCCGCGGGGCGCGGCGAGCAGCGGCTCGTGCTGGTGACGCCGCGCGCGATGCCGGCCGATCCGGCGCGCGTGCCGCCGCCGGCATCGCCGAGCGCGCCGGCCGCGGCACGCCCGCGCACGGCGTCACGCACGCATCCGCCGGTGCCGCCGCTTTCGCCGCCGCTCGACGGCCTCGGCCTCAGGACGCAGACACGCCTGCTCGGCAATTGATGCGAATCCCGCCCATTATTAAACGGCCATCGCGCACGATTCAGGTGCGCGATGGCAATCGTCTTTTGAAATTAATGTGGCCAGTCGATTAACACGGCGATTCGGCTTGTTTATATGATTTTTTTTCGACTTTAGACCGGCGTATAAAAATGCCAGATCGGCTCCGCACACGGCTAGCGATTGACAATGGACTGCATCATTTCATGCAGTTCGAGCCGATTGTAAGTTGCCCGTAACGCGTCTTTCGTCGTGATCCGGTTGCGGGCCGCGAGCGCGGCGAGATCGTCGTTCAGCGAGCGCGACATGTTGTCCTCCCGGCGCCGCAGGAACTCGTTGACGAGGTGCAGCTTCGTCGGATCGGCGATCAGCTTCGCGACCTGGTTGTTGTTGTTGAACAGCAGCTCGCTCGCGAGCACGAGGCTCTCGCCGTCCGCGCTCGGCACGAGGCTCTGGCAGACGATGCCGATCAGCGATTCGGCGAGCGCGACCGCGTGCCGGTCGCGCTCGCCGGCCGGAAAGAACGACAGCAGCTTGTTGAGCGCGCTGACCGCGCTGCCCGTGTGCATCGTCGCGAGCACGAGGTGGCCGGATTCGCCCGCCTGCAGCAGCGTGTCGGCCGTCTGCGCGTCGCGCACCTCGCCCACCATCACGACGTCCGGCTTCTGCCGCAGCGCCTCGCGCAGCCCGTGCGGGAAATTCGGCGTGTCGGTCGGCACTTCGCGTTGCGAAATGATCGACTGGCGGCGCTCCAGATAGTATTCGATCGGCTCCTCGATCGTGACGATATGCGTGTTGCGCGTCGCGTTGACGTGCTCGAGCAGCGACGCGATCGTCGTCGTCTTGCCCGAGCCCGTCGGGCCCGTGACGAGGATGATGCCCTTCGTGTTGTCGAGCATCGAGCGCACGTACACGGGCAGGCCGAGTTCCTCGAGCGGCAGCGGCTTGAGCGGCAGCCGGCGCATCGAGATCACGATCTTGCGGCCGCCGCCCGCGCGATACACGTGGCAGCGCAGCCGGCAGCGCGTGAGGACGAACGGGCGGTCGAGCGTGCCCTGACGCAGCGCGCTCTCCCAGTGCTCGTCGATCGCGTCGAGCAGCGGGCGCATGTCGTCGAGGAGTACCGGTTCCTCGCTCGTCTCGACCCAGCCGCGCGGCGTCTTGATCGTGACGGAGCGGTCCTGCTCGATGTGGATGTCGGTGAACATCTGCTTCAGATCGATCAGGCCGAGCACTTCGCTCGCGAGATCGCGCATCGGGGCGGCGGCATGCTGGTTCATCTTGGCGATTCGAATGAATGGAATGGGCGGCGCATTGCGGTGGAGCATTGCGCGCGGCGATTGGGAAATTGAATGGTCTATTGAATTTTGCACGTCAACTAGCTTTTGTCAAACTGTTCGGGGTATATTTGCCGCGCAATAATCAATTCAATAATGCGACTGCGTGCGCAGACCTATTATGTAAAGCCGAGGTAATCCAGGGTTCGGAAAGCCATTTCCGGCCGCGAGGGCAGTCCGACGCGTCGGGCGCGGCATCCGGGAACGTCGGGCGGCCAAGCGCGAGGGCCAGCGGCGCAAGGCAGCAGTCGAGTAACGAGGAAAATCATGATGCACGGCGCCACGGTCGCCGCGGCCGCGTTCATCGCGATCGCGCTTCTTGCAACCGATTGCGCGGCGAGCGGCCCGCCCGCCGGCACCGATCCGGCATCGGGCAGCTCGTTCGCCGAGCGTTTCGATCACGCACCGCTGACGGCGCCGCGCGTCGATGTGTTTCGCGCGCCATCGCCGGCCGCGTCGACCGCGCCATCCGCGCCGCAGCCGACTGCGGACATGTCCGTTCAGGACATGCCCACGTGGGACGTGCGCGCCTCCGACGGCACGATTCGCGGCGTTCTGTCCCGATGGGCGAGCACGGCGGGCTGGCAGCTCGTCTGGGATGCGCCCGTCGATTTCAGCGTCGATGCGCAGGCGACGCTGCGCGGCTCGTTCGAGGATGCGCTGCAAGCGCTCGTCGCGAGCCTCGGCCGTACGTCGACGCCGATCCAGGCGATTCTCTATCGAGGCAATCACGTGTTGCGCGTCGTCGCGCAAGGAGCGGGCTGATGCGTGTCCTTTTTGCCGTTTCATTGCTGGCCGCCGCATGGCTCGCCGGCTGCACCGGGCTTCGCGGCGGCATCGAGCGTGACGCGCGGCGCGATTCGAACGAATCCGGCGCGCTCTTCAAGCGCGCCTCCGACGGCGACAACAGCGTGCACGCGCTCGCGCCCGTCGTCGTCGACAACGGGCTGTGGGTGTCGGCGGGCGCCGTCAAGCTGCGCAGCAGCGAGCAGTTGCCGCCGCTGTTCGACGAGCCGGCGTCGTTCGACCGCGCGGTCTCTTCGTTGTCCGAATTCGCCGAGCAGATCACGCGGCTGACCCAGGTGCCGACGCAGGTCGCCGCGAGCGCGCAGCAGGCGGCCGCGCGTGCGCAGCGCGGCGGCGGCGCGGAGGGCGCCGCGCGCGGCGCGCCCGCGTTTCTCGACGCGGCGGGCGGGCGTTCGGTGCCGCCGCTGCCGCCCGGCATGCCGGGCGGCGCGTCGGCGGGCGGCGGCAAGGCGGGCGGCAGCGGCGCGGGTGCGGGTGCGGACACGGACGGCGGCGGCACGTCGTTCGCGCCGGTGCGCGTTCTGTACGCGGGCGGCACGCTGAGCGGTCTGCTCGACGCGGCGTGCGCGCGCTTCGGCGTCTTCTGGAAATACGAGCAGGGCGCGATCCGCTTCTTCTTCACCGATACCCGCACATTCCAGGTCAACGCGATTCCGGGCGATTCGTCGCTGAACGCGTCGGTCGTGAGCGGCGCGACGAGCGACGGCACGTCGGGCGGCTCGGGCGGCTCGGGCGGCGGCCTCAACGGCGCGAGCTCCGGCACGACTGGCCTCACCGCGAACAACACGGCGAACACGGCGGTGAACTCGCAGCTATCGGTGTTCAACGGCCTGCAGAGCGCGATCCAGTCGATGCTCTCGCGCTACGGCAGCTCGGTCGCGTCGCCCGCGACGGGCTCGATCTCGGTGACCGACACGCCCGACGTGCTCGAGCGCGTCGCCGCGTTCATGGCGCAGCAGAACCGCTCGCTGTCGCGGCAGGTGCTGCTCAACGTGACCGTGCTCAGCGTGTCGCTGAAGGCGGGCGACGCATACGGGATCGACTGGAGCCTCGTCTACAAGACGATGTCGGCGGGATTCAACATCACGAATCCGTTCAATCCGGTGTCGCTGACGAATCCGGCCGATCTGTCCGCAACCGTGCTCAGCCCGACGAGCCGCTTCAACGGCACGAAGCTGCTGATTCGCGCGCTGTCGCAGCAGGGCACCGTGCGGCGCAAGACGTCGGCGTCGGTCACGACGCTGAACAACCAGCCGGTGCCCGTGCAGGTCGCGACGCAGACGGGCTACCTCGCGTCGGTGTCGACGACGAACACCGCGAACGTCGGCTCGTCGACGGCGCTCACGCCGGGCACCGTGACGACGGGCTTCAACATGACGCTGCTGCCGCACGTGCTCGACGACGGCACCGTGATGCTGCAGTTCTCGACGAACATCTCGTCGCTGCTCGAGCTGAAGGAAGTGTCGAGCAGCACCGGCGGCAGCGGCGCGGCGCGAATTCAGACGCCCGACGTCGACATGCGCAACTTCCTGCAGCGCGTCGCGATGAAGTCGGGCGAGACGCTCGTCATCAGCGGCTACGAAGGCACGAACGATTCGCTCGACGAGCGCGGCGTCGGCACGCCGAAGATGATCGCGCTCGGCGGCGGCTACGAGGCGCAGCGCGCGCGCGAGGTGATCGTGATCCTGATCACGCCCGTCACGCAGCGCGGCGGCGCGTAACGGAGCCGGCGATGAGCGCGCAGGTGATTCAACTCGGCCGCCAGCGCTTCGTCGGCGGCCTGTTCTGGCAATCGCTGTCGAGGCGCAACGAGCTGCGCGCCGAAGCGGTCGAGCTCGCGAAGAAGCTGAAGTTCGACCTGATGGTGCTGCGGATCGATCGCGGCGTCGCGGCGGCGGGCTACGCGAACACGCGCGACGGCTTCGCGCCAGGGCATCTGTCGCTCGGCGCGATGGTGTCGCGCGCGATCGCGCTCGAAGGCGCGTTCTACAACGGGCGGCGTCAGCCCGCGCCGAACTGGCTCGGCGCGTTCGCGCTGCCCGACGGGCGCTGGGCGTACTTCGCGGTGCGCGACCACGCGTTCATGCCGAACGGCGACTGGGTGGGCAGCCGCGAGGAAGCGCTCGAGCGGCTGCATACCGATTACGCGTGGGGCGGCTGGAACGTCGTGATCGGCGAGCCGGAGCTCGAGAAGCAGGGCTTCCAGAATTTCCAGCCGAAGCGGCTCGACGATCTGCTGCCGCGCCGCGGCGGCCGGCCGCGCACCGAGCGCTGGTGGGCGCTCAAGCCCGTCGAGCGGCGCCTGTCGCCGCGCGCCGCGCTGATCGCCGCGACGGTGGCGTGCGTCGCGCTCGGCGGCGCGCTCGCGTATTGGCATCATCGCGCGAAGGTCGAAGCGCAGGAGCGCGAGGCGGCGCTCGAACGGGTGCGTGCGGAGCTTGCCGCGCGGCAGGCGAGAAGCGGCCCCGTTGCGCCTCCGTGGGCGACGCTGCCCGATGCGGTCGCGTTCGCGCGCGCGTGCGCGACGCGCTTCGGGCGGCTCGCGCCGGGCGGCTGGCGGCTCGAGCGCTACGAGTGCACGCCGGGCACGGCGCATTACGCGTGGGCGCGCAACGGCTCGAACGTGCGCTACCTGATCGCCGTCGAGCCCGCCGCGACGGTCGACACCGACGGCGAGCGCGCGACGCTCGACGTGCCGCTCACCGCGCCGACGGCGAACGACACGCCGCTCGTCGACGATTCGGTTGTCAGGACGCAACTTCTGTCGCGTCTGCAATGGCTCGACGCGGCCGCTAAACTGGACCGGCTGCTTCCCGATCAGGCGTCGCGCGCGCCGCTCGCGAACCTCGCGCAGCAGGCGGCCGCCGCGCCCGCGTGGCGCGCGTACCGGCTGAACGCGCGCCTCGGCGGCGTCGCGCCGCCGGAGTTCGTGCGCGCGATCGACGTGCCGGGGCTGCGCGTCGAGCGCATCGCTTACCAGAACAATCAGTGGACTCTCGAAGGAGTGCTCTATGCGAAATAGTCGCGTCCGATCGATGTGCGCGCTTGGCGCGGCGCTCTTCGCCGGCATCGCGCGCGCGGCGGGGCCCGCGCCGTCCGACGACGACGGCGGCGCGACCGCCGAACGGCTCACACGGTTGCAAAGCGAGACCGTTCTGCTGCAGGCGCAGTTGAAGAAGCTCGAGACCGAGCAGCAGGTCGCCGAGCGCACCGCGCAGCTCGCGCGCGCGCGCGGTGGCGGCGCGCCCGCCGGGCAGTTCGCTGTGACGGCGATCGAAGGCGTCGGCAAGCGCGCGTTCGCGACGCTGCGGATGAACGGCGGCGCCGAATTCGAGGTGCAGCGCGGCGACGCGCTGCCGGACGGCGGACGCGTCGCCGCGATCGAGCCGCGCGCGGTCGTCGTGTCGAATCGCGGGCGCACGTACCGGTTGTCGACGGCGTCGCCTTCCTATGCGGGCTATCCGCCGCTGCCGGCCGACGCGGCCGCGCCGCTGCCGACGCTGCCCGCCTTGCCGGCGAGCGGATCATGAGCCGGGACGCGCAACGGCCCGACCCGGCGGCCGCGCGCGCGACGCCGCACGCCGCCGCCGACGACACTGCCGATACCGCCGCCGTCGCGCCGCCGCGCGGCCCGCGCGCCGTCAGCGAAGCGGGCGACTTCGCCGCGAGCGTCGAGGAGCGCAAGTTCGTCTGCCTGTTCGACGACGGGAGGCTGCTCATCGCCGAAGGCCACGAGATGAACCCGTTCGTGCTGTCGTATCGCGCGCGGCTCGACCGGATGGGCCGGCCGTACCGGCCGACGCCGGCGACGCTGATGCAGGTGCGCGAGGCGTACCGGCGGAACGTCGCGGGCGGCGGCGAGCGGCTCGACCACACGGTGATGCAGGTGCTCGCGAAGGAGCTGATCGGCCGCGCGTGCCGCGAGCGCGCGTCCGACGTTCACATCCGCGTGCGCCGCTTCAGCACCGAGGTCTACTTCCGGGTCCACAACGAGCTCGTGCGCGTGAACGAGCACACGCGCGAGCACGGCGAGCGCCTGCTCGCGACGCTGTACGGCGCGATGACGACCGTGTCGGACAACAGCTACCGGCCGAGCGAGCGGCAGGACGCGAGCATCGGCGACCGCGACAAGCTGCCGGACGACCTGTACGGCGTGCGGATCGCGACGACGCCGACGAGCGAGGGCAGCCTGATGGTGCTGCGGCTGCTCTATAACGACGCGGGCGACGCGACCGATCTCGCGGCGCTCGGCTTCGCGCCCGAGCACGTCGCCGCGTTTCGCGCGCTGCGCGCGCAGCCGCACGGAATGAACATCATCAGCGGCCCGACGGGCTCCGGCAAGTCGACGACGCTGCAACGGATGCTCGCCGCGCAGATCGACGAATCGCACGGCAGCCTGCACGTGATCACGGTCGAGGACCCGATCGAATATCCGATCGACGGCGCGGTGCAGACGCCGGTGGCGAACGCGCCCACCGAGGACGCGCGCGCGCTCGCGTTCGCGGCGGCGATCACGAACGCGATGCGGCTCGACCCCGACACGATCATGATCGGCGAGATCCGCGACCGCGCGTCCGGGCAGACCGCGCTGCGCGCGTCGATGACGGGCCATCAGGTGTGGACGACGGTGCACGCGAACAGCGCGCTCGCGATCGCCGACCGCCTGATCGATCTCGGCCTGCACGCGCGGATGATCACCGATCACACGGTGATCTCCGGGCTCATCAGCCAGCGTCTCGTGAAGCTCTTGTGCCCGCATTGCAAGCTGCGGCTCGCCGATCATCCGGAGCGCATCGAGCCGGGCCTCTTCGCGCGGCTGCGGCTCGCGCTCGACACCCGGGTGCACGACGTATGCATCGCGGGCGACGGCTGCGCGCAGTGCGGCGCGGCCGGCACGATCGGCCGCACGGTGGTGGCCGAAGTGATCCTGCCCGATGCGCGGCTCTTCGAGTTCCTGCGCGACGGCGACAAGGTCGGCGCGCTCGAGTACTGGACCCGCACGCTCGGCGGGATGACGCTCGCCGAGCACGCGCTGCGCAAGGTCGCGGCGGGGCTCGTCGATCCGCGCGGCGTCGAGCGCGTGGTCGGCACGCTCGCGCCGGCGGCGGGCGAGGCGCGGCAGCAACTGTCGCTCGTCGGGTTCAGCTATGGCACTTGAGCTGAATCGCCATTGGGCGAAGCTGTGCCTGAATGCCGACGAGCGGCTGCGCGTGTACCGGAAGATCGCGAAGATGCTCGGCAACGGGCTGCCGCTCCTCAAGGTGCTCGAGGAGCTCGAATGGCGCGCGTCGCGCGAGGGCCGCAAGCCGCGCGAGCCGCTCGCGATCGTGCTGTCCGACTGGCGCCTCGCCGTGCAGAACGGCGGGATGCTGTCCGAGGCGATGGACGCGTGGGTGCCCGCGACCGAGCAGATGATCGTCGCGGCGGGCGAGCAGGCGGGGCGCATCGAGGACGCGCTCGCGTCGGTCGCCGACATCGTGCAGTCGAGCCGCAAGATCCGCCGCGCGGTGACGGGCGGCGTCGCGTATCCGGTCGGCCTCGTCGTGATGGTGATCGGCTATCTGTACCTGTTCGGCACGCACGTGATTCCGAAATTCGCGCTGATCGCCGATCCGTCGCACTGGCACGGCGCCGCGCGCTCGCTGTATCTGATGTCGCTGTTCGTGCAGGGCTGGATGCTCGTCGTCGTCGCGGCGCTCGTTGCGGCGCTCGTCGCGCTCGCATGGTCGCTGCCGCGCTGGCGCGGGCCGCTGCGCATCTATGCGGACCGCGTGCCGCCTTATTCGATCTACCGGCTCGTCGCGGGCAGCGGCTTTCTGATCGCGTTCTCGGCGCTGCAGGCGTCGGGCGTCACGGTCGAGAAGGCGCTGCTGAAGATCGGCGCGGTCGCGGGGCCGTGGCTGCGCGAGCGGATCGACGACACGCTCGTCGGCGTGAAATCGGGCCTCAACGCCGGCGAGGCGCTGCTCAACACCGGCTATCAGTTTCCGTCGCGCGAGATCGTCGAGGATCTGTGCATCTACGCCGAGTACGGCGGCTTCGACGCGGCGCTCAGGATGCTCGCCGACGAATGGCTCGAAGAGGGCGTCGCGCGGATCGCCGCGCAGATGCGCGTGCTGAACGGCGTCGCGATCGTCGTGCTCGCGGTGCTGATCGGCTGGCTCGTGACGGGCTTCTTCGGCATCCAGCAGGAAATCGCCGCGATGACGCGCGCGATGCATTGACGTCGCGCATTTTCAATTCAGGAGAAACCAACATGAAACCACTCGCCGCCCATCCCGCCTACCGCCACGAGCCGGCGCTCTGCCGGCGCCACCGCCACGAGCGCGGCGCGTCGCTGCTCGAGAGCATCGCGTATCTCGGCGTCGCCGCGATCGTGATCGTCGGCGCGATCGCGCTGCTCGGCTCGGCGTTTTCCAGTGCGAACACGAACCGGCTCGCCGAGGAGCTGAACGCGATTCAGACGGGGACCAAGAAGCTTTATATGGGGCAGGTGAACAATTACGGGAACAATGCTCCGCTCAATGCGAACCTGGTTGCGGCGAAGGTGTTTCCGAGCACGCTGCCGACCGACAACAACGGCAACGTATCGAACGCGTGGGGCGGCGCGGTCACGGTGACGGGAGTCGGCCAGACCTTCACCGTCCAGTACACGAACGTCCCGCGCGACGTCTGCATCAATACGCTGACGGCGGGCGGCAACTGGCGGACGGTTGCGATCGGCGGGAATGCCGCGATCGACTATCCGGTTTCCCCCGGTAACGCGACGACAAATTGCGCGGACAACGCGTCGATCGTCTGGACGTCGAACTGACGCCGCCCACGCCGTTTTCCATCGTTCGCACCGCCGCTCATGTACGCCTTGGCCGTCGCGCTGACCTTCGCATCGCTCGCCGCCGTCTACGCGACACTGCAAGGCCCGTCCGCCGTTCCCGCGCTGCAACCGTCGCGCGCCGCGCAAGCGCTCGCGGACAATCTCGCCGTTTACCGCCAGGCGGCGCTCGACTACGCGCGCACGCATCCGGGCACGCGCGGCGCGGTGCCGAACGCGCAGCTTCCGTTTCCGACGTGGTATCCGGGCGCGAACCCGCTTTGGCGCAACTACGTCGAGCGCGGCACGGTCGTCGCGTATGCGGCGTCGCCGCCGCCCGTGAACATCGCGGGCGAGATCGCGGCGCTCGCCGACGGCTCGCTGCTCGCGGGCGTTGCGTATCGCGGCGCGGTCGTGCGCCCCGGCTACGCGAATCCGAACGCGCCGGCGGACGGCGTGCCGCTGCCCGCGGGGCTTTCGATCGCAAACGGCCTTCCGGTCTGGATGGGGCAAGCGTACTGATGCATTTCATGTCTTCCCGCCGCCGCGCGCGCGGCTTCGCGCTGATCGAGATGCTCGGCGCGCTCGCGATCGCCGCGCTGCTGCTCGCCGGCATCGCGGCGATGCTGGACACGTCGCTCGACGACGTGCGCGCGCAGCAGGCCGCGCAATACCAGGCGCAGGTGACGGCCGCGGCGACGCGTGCGTTGAAGCGCGACTACGACGCGTGGCTGCAGCGCGCGAACGCGCAAGCGCCCGTCGTGATGACGCTCGCCGATTTGCAGGCGACGAACGATTTGCCCGCCGCGCTGCAGACGCGGAACGCGTATGGTCAGCACACGTGCGTGCTCGTCAAGCGCACCGCGAGCGGCGTCGGACTCGACGCGCTCGTCGTGACGACGGGCGGCGAGACGATCGGCGACAAGGAGCTCGGGCTCGTCGCCGCGAGCGCGGGGCCGGGCGGCGGCTCGATCGCCACGAGCGCGCCCGCGCTCGCGCGCGGCGCGTTTGACGCATGGCGCATGCCGCTCGGCACCTACCTCGGCGGCAGCTCGCCGACATGCGATCCGGCCGACGCCGCGCCGCCGAATGCCGGCCATCTCGCCAGCGAGATCTTCTTCAACGGGCCGGGCCAGCAGATCAACAGCGATTACCTGTACCGCGTCGGCGTCGGCGGCCATCCGGAGGCGAACGCGATGCAGGTGCCGATCTGGCTCACGCACACGTTCGTCGAAGGCAGCACGGACGCGGCGAACTGCGGCGCGGCGGGCAGTTACGCGAACGGCAAGCTCGGCGCCGACGCGGCCGGCAATCTGCTGAGCTGCAAGAGCGGCGTGTGGCGCGGCGCGGGCGGCCACTGGAAGGACCCCGTCGCCACGGCCGACGATCTGCCCACCGACGCATCGAACGAAACCGGCGACGTGCGCCTCACGCTCGACACGTTCCGCGCGTTTGCGTGGACGGGCTACGCCTGGAAGGCGCTCGCCGTGGACCAGAACGGCAACCTGATCGTGCCCGGCGTCGTCTCCGCGAACCAGTACGAAATCACCGGGCGCGTCGTCATCAACACGCCGTGCGCGCCCGATCCGAGCCGGCCGAACGCGGGACTCGTGTCGATGGACCAGGACGGGCAGGTGCTGTCGTGCCAGGACGGCAAGTGGCTGCCGCAATCGGGGATCAAGATCGGCGGCACGGAGACGGCGTGCGAGATCCTGATGGAGACGCCCGGCGCGACCGATTTCTCGTGCGGGTACACCTACCGCGGCCCCTATCCGAACCCGCCGCTCATCACGTACGAATCGGACGGCACGTACACGTACACGATCGACCGGCCGGTGAAGCTCGACAACAACGGGCTCATTTCGGTGAGCGCGTACATGCACATGAGCTACGCGACGTGCGCGCTGAAAGGGCGGGAAGGACAGATGCGTCTCGTCGTCGACGTGATCGACGTTCAAAGCGACCGGGTGATCGCGCACGGCGAGGCGCAATCGACGAAGCTGATCGAGGACGCCGCGACGATCAACGTCACGCTGAATCAGGCCGCCGAGCCGCGCAGCGGCTACACGGTCAGGCTTTCGAGCAAGTGGGCGACGTACGACAGCTACTCGGGAACGCCGTGGACGTCGACCTATTGCAGCGGCGGCAAGACCTTCCTCCAGACGCCGCTCGTGACCGGCTGGACGATCAATTCGTTCTATTGAACGGGCCTTCGCCGCGCGCGGGCGCCGCCGCGCGGCGCTGCGGTTAACTGCAGGGGTCTCCCATTCGCGGCGCGCGATCCGACCGACGGTGCGCGCGCTCCCACCGGACGGACCCATGAAGGCCAAGATCCCCGTTTTGCTGTCCCTGCTGTGCTCGCTCGCGAGCCTTTCCGCCGATGCCGCGCCCGTCCGCTGGCGCAGCGCCGAAATCCAGTACGCGGCGGAAGGCAAGGACGTGAAGGACGTGCTGCGCGATCTCGCCGCGAGCCAGAACATCGCGGCGAACGTTGCGCCCGGCGTGAGCGGCGCCGTCAGCGGCAAGATGAGGATGTCGCCGCAGCGCTTTCTCGATACGCTCGCCGCGTCGTTCGGCTTCGTCTGGTATTACGACGGCACCGTGCTGTACGTGACGCCCGCGAGCGACATGAAGAGCACGCTCGTCAAGCTCGATCACGCGAACACGGGCGACCTGCGCGATCTGCTCGAACAGATGAAGGTTGCCGATCCGCGCTATCCGGTCACCTACAACGCGCGGCAGCGCACCGCGCTCGTCGCGGGGCCGCCGCGCTACGTCGAGCTCGTGACGAGCGTCGCCGCGCGGCTCGACGAGAATTCCGCGCGCACGGGCGGCACGGCGATCCGCGTGTTCTCGCTGAAGCACGCGTGGGCCGCCGATCGTGACGTGAACGTCGACGGCACGACGGTGACGATGCCGGGTGTCGCATCGCTGCTGAACCGGATGTATCACCCCGGCGACGGCAAGCGCGCGTCGCAGACGACGGTCGGCCAGCCGATCAGCCGCGCCGCGCCGATGACGGATCTCGGCGGCGGGCGCAGCGGCGTGCCGCCGTTGCCGCCGCTGCCGCCGTACATGCAGGCCGCGCAGTCGGGCGACGGCGCGGGCATGCCGGCGGGCGGCGATCCGCGCCCGGGCGGCCTGCTCGCCGCGGCGATCGCGAATCCGGGCGCGGCGCGCGCGCCCGGCGGCGGCATGCCCGACGCGAACGGCTTGCCCGGCGGCGCGAGCGGCGTGGCAGCGGGCGCGGGCGACGCGCCCGACCTGCCGGTGATCCAGGCCGACCCGCGCACGAACTCGATCCTCGTGCGCGACGTGCCCGAGCACATGGCGCAGTATCCGGACCTGATCGCGCTCCTCGACGTGAAGCCGCGCCTGATCGAGATCGAGGCGCGCATCATCGAGATCGACGACGGCGCGCTCAGGCAGCTCGGCGTCGACTGGCGCGCGCACAACAGCCATGTCGACCTGCAGACGGGCACGGGGCTCACGTCGCAGAATTCGTATGCGAACGGCTCGCTGAATCCGACGTTCGGCTCGATCTCGCTGTCGGGCAACGATTCGGTCGGCGTGCCGGCGAGCCCGCTCGGGCTGTCGCTGACGGCCGTGCTCGGCGATGCCGGCCGCTACCTGCTCGCGCGGATCAACGCGCTCGAATCGTCGAACCAGGCGCGCACCGACGCAAGCCCGAAAGTCACGACGCTCGACAACGTCGAGGCGGTGATGGACAACAAGAAGCAGTTCTTCGTGCGCGTCGCGGGCTACACGTCGGCCGACCTTTACAGCATCTCGACGGGCGTGTCGCTGCGCGTGCTGCCGATGGTCGTCGAGGAAGGCGGACGCACGCAGATCAAGCTCGACGTGCGGATCGTCGACGGCGAGCTGTCGCAGCAGACGGTCGACAACATTCCGGTCATCGTGTCGAACGAGATCAACACGCAGGCGTTCATCGAGCAGGGGCAGGCGCTCCTGATCGCGGGCTACAAGGTGGACGCGCGCTCGAACACGCAATCGGGCGTGCCGGTGCTGTCGAAGCTGCCGTTGCTCGGCGCGCTGTTCCGCTCGACCGACAAGCAGGACAGCCATAGCGAGCGGCTCTTTCTCGTGACGCCGCGGGTGATCGAGCCTTGAGCGGGCGGCATGCGGCCGCGTCGCGCCGGCCGGGTGCTCGCGCGCATCGCGCTCATCGGCCGAGGTAGAGATAGAGCGACGCGAGCGCCGCCGTGACGATCGTCGCGGCGAGCGGCAGGCGGAACTGCGGCGCGCATCGGGCGATCTTGAGCATGAAGCCGGTATGCAGGCGCTTCGGCGACGCGAGAAACGCGACGTACCAGACGGCGAGATTCAGGCCGAAGGCGATCGAGAACAGCACGCCCATGCCGGCCGTGCGCAGAAACGCATGAAGGAGGCCGGAAGCCGGCGGCGCGCCGATGCCGATCCACTGTCCGAGCAGCAGGCCCAGCATCAGCGCCCCAAGCGAATAGGTATTGAGCATCACCTGGTGCGCGGCGAGCGCGAGCCACTTTTGCCGCGGCGCGGCGACGAGCATGCCGAAGAGAACCATGCCGAGCGTGGCGAACACGTTCCAGATGTGCGGGCCGATGCCTTCCTGGATCGCCGCCTGAAGGTACGTGACCGACCGGTGGCTGCCGAGCCAGCCGGTCACGATGACGCCCGCGATCGCGGGCAGCACCCACGCGGCGAGAACCGTGAACGCTTCGAAAAGCGTGCGGCCGGGCCAGAAATCCGACCGCGCGAAGTCGCGCGTGTGATGGCGGAGCCAGTGACGGATTCGAAGCAGCAGCGTATGCAGGACGGGAGCGGCGATCATGTTCGAGCGTGGGCCATGCGCGCCGGACGCGCGCGCGATGCATGTCGCGGGGCGGCGGGTGACGGCGCGCCGTGACGGTGGATGATTCGAGGTTGACGGCAGCGTGCGGCGAAACTTGATAGCCGGTTTGCTTGCGCGCGCATCGGATCATCGCCGAAAACGTCCGCGTCCGGGCCCGGCCGCGATGCCGACGGTGCGGAGCTGTCGCGATTGCCGCCGACATGCGCGAGCGTTCGCATGCTGCGTTGCGCGTTTTGCATGCAGACGGGACACGGCGATCCCCACGGTTCGACGCGCGCCGGCGTAGCCCGGCATCGCGCATCGTCGATGCGGGCGGCGTGGAGAAGGCGCGGTCGCTTCAGTTGCGCTTGCGCGAGCGCATCCGAACCGCGGAATCGAATCGCGCCTGAGCACGGGCGAGCTCGTCGAGCGCGCGATCGAGGCGCGACACCGCGGCCGCGTATTCGATGCTCGACGTCGTCTCCCCGGCGTCGCCGCGAACGGCGCGGAATGCGCGATCGACGTTGCGCGTCGCCTCGAAAAAACGCTGTGCGGCCTCGGCTTCCCGGGAATGCGGGATGGACGACATGGACGTTTCTCCTCCGTTGCCAGACATGACAGGCCGATCGCAAGCGCTTGCATCGCGCGATGCTCGCTTTGTCCCGATCGGGCCGCCGTGACCGGATGGCGACAGATGACCGGCGCGCAACGATGGTGAGCAGACGACGCAACGCTTCGCGCGTCGTCGCGCGGCGCGCGTCAGGCTGCACGTCAGACGCGCGGCCCGTCACCACGCATGGTTCGCATGCGCATGCGCGGGCGCGGCGTGGCCGAACGGCGCGGCGGATTCGACAGGCGACATGTCGAACAGATCCCGCGTGAACCCGCGCGCCTGCTCGGCGGCGGCGGGCTGGCTGCGCAGACGCGTGACCTGCTCGACGAACGTATCCAGATCGCCGTCGCGCGTCGCCTTCGTGATTTTCGCGAGATCGCGCGCCTTCAGCACGCTCGGTTGCGTGAGCCGCACGAAGTACGGCGCCTCGAGCTCGACCGACAGCGCGAGCGGATAGCTCCTGCCCGTCTGCTCCGTCTCGCGGCCGACGCAATCGACGACCGCCGCGCTCTGCGCGGCGCCGAGCACCTTGCCCGTGCTCACGCTGCGCAGGTGATCGGGATACACGCGCAGGCGCGTGCCGATGCTGAGCTCGGTCGGCGACGCGCACACGAGCGCGTAGTAGTGCTCGCGACGCCGGCCGGAAGGCAGCGTCGCGCGGCTCGTGATGAACGTATGCGGCGGCAATTGACGCACCTGGCCGCTCGCATCGATCCACGCGTTCCACAACAGCACGTCTTCCGTTTTTCTTTCCGGCTGCCTCGCCTTGCTCGACGCCGGCGAGAACAGCGCGATCAGCGAGCCCGTGCGGTGCGCGGCGATCTGCGCGCTGTTGCCGAGCGGCTGGCCGATGCCCCACAGAAACCGCCCGCCTCCGAGCCGGCGCTCCCATTCCTTTCTCAGCACGGTCGTCGGGAGCGCTTCGCCGGATTCGTGACCGATCTTGGTCCAGCAAAACGTCGGGGGGAGGTGTTTCAGTGTCATCAACTTTCTCGGAATGCGGCCGACCGTCGGCTTCGACGATCAATTCATTAGGCGTTAATGTATATGTATAATGCATGCTATGGAAGCCCCCAAGAGACATTTTTCTGTTCAGGACCTGTTGAGCCGATTATTGGCCGATACCCGCTCGTCCAGCGAAATAGCGAGGCTTTCGGGCGTCAGCCAGCCCACCGTCTCGCGACTCAGGTCGTCGAGCGGGCGTCGGCTGCGCAGGAGCGCATCATTCAATAAGCTATGCAGTTTCTACGGTGTCGAGACGCGGCAATCGGGCCGGTTGTCGGCGCCGTACAACGATTTGCTGCGCGAGGCGATCGTCGAGGCGTGGGACGGCTCCGAAGAGCACGGCCGCGCGCTGCTCGGCGTGATCAAGGGGTTGAAGGAACTGAGCGGCAAGCCGGGATGAGGGCTTGCGCGATGCGTGGGCTCGATCGCGTGCGGATTCGCGGTGCGCCGTGCGGGGCGTCGCGATCGCGCGTGCCCGCCGGTTGCGTCGGCGCAGCAGGCCGGCCCTACCCGCGATGCGATGCGGCCCGCCGAAGGCGGGCCGCATTTCTCGCGCTGACGGTTGTTACTTGCGGCCGAGATACTGTTCGGTGCAGATGTGCGTGAAGTGGATGATCGACGTCCGCTCCCGGATTTGTGCGTTGTCGAGATACGCGACAGCGAACGCATACGGGTTGTAGGTGATCCGCCAGCGATCCGAGGGCACCGACATCGTGTTGAAGTCGCCCGTCACCGTTCCGCCGCCCTGGCACACGCCGACGTTCAGATCGACGAGCAGGTTGCCGTTCGCGTCGGTGTAGCCCGACGTTTCCGTCAGCAGCGTGTTGGGGCCGTTCGGGCCCGCGCTGTCGTATGCGCGCAACCAGATGCGCTCGCCGGGCGGCAGGCGGACGTTGCCCGTCGAATCCCACGCGATGGCGCCTGCGGACACGACCCGCGCGACGTTCTCGTTGCCGCGCACGAGATGCGTGATGTTCTCGTTGTCGAGGAGGCGATAGAAGCCCGCGGTGCCCGCGCCGTCCGACACGCGCAGCGTATACGCTTGCGCGGCGGGCGCGGTCGTGCCCTTGTCGTAGACGCGGAACATCAGCGTCGCGCCCGCGGGCGACGTGATGTTGTACGACGTGCCCGACGCGAGCGTCGCCCACGTGTTCGGCGCGGTCTCGAGCTCGGCCGTCTGCGTGCCCGCACCCTTGAACGTCACGTAGTTCGCCGTTTGCGTCGACGGCACCTGCACCGCGTAGTAATCGAAATCCGCGACCGTATCGAGGTTCGCGCTGATCTGCTGGTTGCCGGTCAGCTTCGTCGGATGCAGGATCGAATCGTTCGGCTCGTAGCTGTCATAGCCCGTCGTGCCGAACACCTGGAACTGGAACGGCGCGTTGCCCGCGCCTTGCTGCGCGCTGACGAGCAGCAAAAGGCGCACCGGGCCGTTCGGCACCGCCTCGACGATCTTGTTCGGCGACAGGTCGGCCTGGCTGTCAAGCACTGTCCACGAGCCGTCTTCGTTGACTTGCACGAGATGCGCGTCGTGCTGTTCGTTGGCGGGCAGGCTCACGACGTACGCGACGATCTTCGTCGCGCTCGGCGCGACGAACTGGAAGCAGTCGGCCTGGCCGGCGGGCGCGGTGACCGCGTTGTACGCGGCGCCGATCGTGACATCGGTGCAGTTCGCGACGGGCGGCGCGACGGTTGCGGCGGTTGCGGTGGTCGTTGCGGCGAGCGTCGCTTGGCGCTTCGCGAGCGGCGCGCGCGCGCCGGCCTGCCGGATCGCGCTGGCGGACAGCGTCGGCAGCGGCCGCGGCAGGGTCGGCAGCGACGCGCGGCGCGCGGCGAGCTGTTTGCCGATTTTCGTCGGCTCGGCCCGGCTGACGCCGTCTACGTGCGATTGCGCGACGAGGGTTGGCGCTTGCGCCCACGATGGGCTCATCGCCGCCGCGGTCAGCAGCGCTGCCGCGTACTTCAGTCTTTTCATAGGGTCTCCGTATGTGGATGCGCTTGATGCGCGGCAATCATCATACGTTTGCCACGGGGAAATAGGGCGGGAAAGTTTCGGAATTGTTTGGGGGGCGTGTGCGGATGCGCTGATGGACCGTCAATGAGCTGTATTAGCCAACAATCGATACACATTGCTAGCTTCGAAGTGTCGAGCATTCAGACTTCGATATATGACGCCGACTGAGATGCCACCAGTTTCGGCGACGGCGAACACAAGCAGATACAAAGATCGTCGCTTAACGCCGCCTGTCGCCCATCCGGCCCCGTGCTCGAAATTCGGGGACCATCACACGCAATCTTGCCGATTGTTTTACACGCCGGGCACAGCACAGGATCGTGCTCATATGCTTGTTCGCGGCCATTCAGCAGGTCGCCGCCATCGCCTCTTTGCACGATGCCGCCGGCTGTCGTCAGGTCGCCTTTCACGATGTCATATCGTCGCATGTCGTGCTCTCTTAAACCGCGCCCGGACGCAACCGCAAGCTATTCAGCAGCGTGTCCCATGTTTGCAGTGCGCCAGTCTCGTCCACTGGCGACGTTGCTTGATCCGGCGGCAGATCAGGGGAGGGGGAACCCAGCAACAATTGGATTGCCGTATGCGGCTTCGCGAGCGTGCTTGGATCACCCGGAGCCAGCAGGTAGAAACGATACGACGTAATCGGGCCGTCCTTTAGTTCGAATAACACTTCTTCGCCGTCCATTCCGCCCACCGTGCGTTTGCCTTGACGCAGGATGCGATAGCTCCCGCTGCCTGCGACCCGATCCATCTGCGCACGCAGGTCGGGCAATGTCTTGGTTAGTGGCTTCCCTTGATCCTGACTGATGGACTCCCGCATCTGGATCACCAACAGCGCCGGACGTCCCGGCATCAACGCAATAGACTGGCTCAATTCTTCCGGGTACGTAGACGAACCTGTCACGATTCCACCGTCGAAACAGAAACCCGATTCCGTCGGCACCGACCAGTTATCGCGTGCTTTTATGCGCCGATAAACATCCCTGTAGATTCCATCTGCGTCATTAAGGGCTGTTTCGCCAATGCTGCCGGTCGTATGAAATAACATATGGTCGTCGTAAAGGTAGCCTTCGGTGTGAAATGGTAGGCTGACGCCTTTTGCTACGCCTTTCTGAAAAACAAAGACCTTAGAATCCTTCGTCGGTGCAATCATCTTTTCTAACCATGAGAGTCCCGTTTTTTCTTCTAAATTTATCGGATTAACGCGCTGCCTGGATTTCAAGTCTTTTTCTAAAGATCCAACTTTTGATTGATAGATCTCAAGCGATGTTTTGTACTGCGTTTCGAGTTTTTCGCCCCGGAACTCATACCGCTGATTAGAAATTTCACTCGTCGAGGGACGGTCGAATACAAAGCGACCGACACACCACGGACGCGGCTTGGACAACAAAGGATTGGTCATCGTCGGTTCCCCGGAGTAGGTTATCGAGCTGGCGCACACGCCCACCACCACAATCAGAATTCGTGAAATACGAGTCAGCATGACGGCTCCGGCGCTTCTTGCGCAATTTGTACAATGCTATAGAGCAACGCCCATCGGGTCCACGGATGGTTGTAGCTGAACTGATGTTCGTAGCCGCCTTGATCGAACACCATCTGTACACCCGGAGCCGCACCGCCACTTGCACTGCTTGCGGGGGCTTCCGCCGACCATACGGGCACCGTGCCGTCACCTGGAACGATGCCATTCTTGCTTGGGTCGGTTGTGGTGCTACCGGGAGGAAGCTTTGCCACCTTTTGCACTTCGAATTCGACGACCAGCTTACGCGATTCCAGATAGATTCGCAGGTTTCCCTTGCCCGAGTCCGAATTGGGATCGACATGCAAGAAGGTCGCGGCACGCAGTTCATCTTCCGTCACATCGGCCGGCAGGTTTCCGGTCCAAATCACCGTGCCCCATCCCAATAGATCTTCAAGCTTCTCGCCCGGCTCGATAGCGGGTTTACCTTTCTCCCCGCTCGGCCTAGATTTTTCTCTCGACTCCAGTCCGCCACCCGCATAAGAAATATACGTCTTCCCGTGGTAAGCATCTTTGATCTTACTTTGCCTGGTTACGACATCTAGCATGACATCTTTGAAGCCGCTAAAAATAGTCTCTTTATTTCCCTTTGCTTTCAAACGTTCATTCACAATTCCAGCCGGGTCGAGCAATGATGCATCTGGCACCAATCCGTACCACTGTGGATTTGCGTAAATATCGCCGTACGCGTTGCCACCTTTCGGCAACTGCATTACCGGTTGGCCATTGATCCGCGCAAATATCCACCACGGCTCACCCTTGTGATAGTCCGGCATCGGTAATAGCTCCAGCGGCCCCGGTGCGTTCGCTGCAACCGCCGTGAACTCCGCCGCGTTGTTCCCGACCAGGCTGCCGTTGATGAAGCCCTTCAACGCGCCCTCGTTACCGGCTCCGGTCCTGAACCGCTTCGCCGCAACCGGGGCGCCGGTTGCGGGCTGCACGCTATGAAACACCCCATACATCAGGTTCCCCGCGCCGTGCATCGCAATCGCCATCCGTGCGACCAGTCCACCCATCGAATGCGTCAGAATGATCGCCTTGTCGGTATGGTTCTCTGCGATGATTTCCTTGATGCCCATCAGGCGCGTTATCTTCTTGGTCTTCGGGTCTTTGTAATCCGAGCCGTTTATTACATCGAGTCCGGATTTTTCGTTCGATTGCAGCCAGTTATAGCCAATCGCATAGACCCGATATCGAAACTTCGCGAAGTGATTGAATGCAGTCGATTTCTCGTCAATCGCTTGACCCTTGCCCTGCGTCCCCGCGTCGGTCGCCCCATAGTCGGCAGGTTCGGTTCCAAGCAGCGGCTTGAGCGCCCACTTCTCACCCGTTGAATCGGGCGTCACCCACACCCCATGCGGCTTACCCATAAACTTAGGGCGATTGAGTTGTTCTTCCAGCCAAGCCAAAACCGGGTGATAGCTGGTCCGGTGTATCGACCCCCACCCCCGGCGGCGTGCTTCCGCCTCGTCCACGTACTGCTCCGGGCTATCGTTCTCGCCATGTTTGCCGACATTGATCGGCCCATGTGGCGTCACCGCCGCCTTGGTCGGATCGAACTGCGTTTCGCGCGTGGACGCGCCCTTGAACCACAATCCAAGCAGCGCGGGAAGTCCGCCCAGGTTCCCCAGCATCCCGTCCGTGTTTGGTGCGAAGAACATCTCGTCGCCGGTATCGGTGTTCGTCAAGAGCGAGCCCATGACGCCCGGCAGAAAGATCACCGGAATGATGGGCCGCACGTCGCACAACAATTCCTTGCTGCGCGTGTCGCTCGCTGGCGTCAACGTAAAGTGGCCGTACGACGATCCATCCGGGGCAGTGCGCCCCATCACCTGCACGACCTCTTGCTCGGCCGCATCGCCATCGGACGGCGCAACGCCGCCCGGATTGTCAGTCGGGTTATCGCTCATCGTGGATTGCTCTAATCATCTTATTTGAATTGGGATGTCATGCCGACGTGTCGCCCGTGCTCGGAGTAGGGCGCAAAGCGTGGAGTTTCAGCGACTCGACATCCTCGTTCTTCTGCTCGGCAATGTGTCCCAATTCGTTCGTCATGCCTTTGATGCGCGTGCCGTCGCCGCGCACAATCTCGTACGGATGGTTTTTCATTACTTCGCCCGTGATTTGATTTCGCAGTACGTACGGGTCATTGAATTTCGCCTGCGGCAAGCTGTTCAGGTGCTGCGCGACGGAACTCGGCCCCTGACGGCTGAAGGATGCAGACTTGACCGTGCGCGGGCCTTGCGTGCCATCCTCGATGCCGCCAGCCGTCCACCGGGTGTACGAACCACCGGCCTTGATCCAGATTTCATCGGCATCGAGCACGATGCGCTTGGCCTTCATCGTCACGTCTTTGCCCGCGTTGATGCTCACGTTGTCGGTGTTGGCCGACATTTTGATGGGGCCTTTCGCCGTGACAAAGAACGCGCCAAGTTTCTGCGCGAAGAAACTGACCTTTTCCGCTGCCGCCACGATCATCGCTTTGCCCGTCGCAACATGGGTATTGCCGTTGCTGACGATATTCGCCTCGCCCTCGGCAACGATATGGGCCGATCGATCCGCTACGAGCGCAAGGTCTTTCGGCGTCGATACCAGAATGTTGGGCTGCGCAAATCCGTTCGCGCTGCCCGTGCCGCCGCCCGCCGTCACGCCGCCTGACGTTGAGCCTGATACCGCGTGCTGAATCTCCTTCGATAACCCCTTGAGCGCGTCCTGGCCCGCTTGCAGGGTTTCCGCCTGCGCGGTCGTGCTTGCGCTCGATAGGGACTCGACCAACATGCCCGCCTGCTGCAACTGGGTTCGCGCCTCGTCCACGCTCATCTGCTCGTCGTCGTAGCCCTTCGGATGCGTACTGATCGACAAGCCCTTGCTCGCGCGAACCGCACCGAACTCGTCGGCGTGCAGGGCGAAACCCGAACCCAGATATCGGCCGCGCGTGTTGCCGTCCTGCTGAATCAGATAGCCCTGCATCAGGGCGGCATAGCTCTTGCCCGTGTAGCTGATGATCCGCGTGCCGCTTTGATGCGTGGCATCGTCGTGGACAAATGCGTTGTATGCGCCCGTGCCGCCAAACCCTTGCGACTGGAATCCCGACAGCAGCACATTCGAATGCCATTGCGAAGGGGTCGTGCCGCCGTTGACGCGCCCCAAAATGAATGGCTTGTCGCAATCGTTTCCCCAATAAGCGACGAGTACCCATTCTCCGGCTCTGGGCACATGAACCGAACCATAGCGGTTACCCGTGTCGGCCTGCATGGTCGACAGCAGCGGCGACGATCCGAACGCATCGTCTGGATTCTTCCGGTCCCACGCGAAATGCACGCGGACCTGATTGCGTTCATTCGTCCACGCCTCCATCCCTTTCTGTGTGACGACGATGGCGTGCTCAATCGTCATCTGCGGCTTCCGATGCACAAGCGGGCTACGATATTCGACGCTCGCCTCCTGTGCCTCGACTTCCATCACGAAGAATCCCGCCGTTCCATCCACGACGTGCCCCGGTGTCGAAAAGCGCGTCCCGTGTGCCGCCTGCTGCTCGGCCAGCGTCGCACGCAGACTGCGCGGATATTCGGTCACCTGCTGACCAATCGGTACGTTGTTTTCGATAAACCAGCGCGCCTCGATCACGAGGAATTCCCGCTTCGCCGGGTCACTGTCCGCATGGCGCGGGTGGTTGTTCAAGGTGAACCGCAATCCCGCATCGAGCCACCGTAGACCAGCGACGCCGAAATACCGGCGCGCGCGTGATTCCCAGACTTGCACGTGGCGATGCGCACGCGTCTCGCCGCTGTCCATGTCGGCATAACCGTAGGCCGTCGGCTCGTAGATCGTCATCGGCGCGCGCGGAATGCCATGTGTGTACCGGTGTCGTCCATCGTCTTCGACATAGGTCGTCGATTGCAGCGCACTGCTCGCCTCAAAATGTGAGGTTGGCCGTTTGTAATCGAACGAGCGGGACATGAATTGCAGGCTCTGCATCGTCTGCATGATCGCCCATTGCGTGAACCCGTCGGCCTCGTGATCGGTGTTGCCTCGATAGTATTCAGCGGGTTTCGCTGCCGGCAATGTCGACACGCGATCCAGAACGATAAGGGTCGTTTTTGGCGATTCGCCGTCGCGTGTTGGCTCATGCACCCAATAGAAGTACCAACCTTCCTCTTCGAGAAGGCGGTGGACGAAATGCAGGTCGGACTCGCTTTGCCGACACCACGAGCGCACAACCGGCTCGTTCGTCAGATCGAAGCGGAACCGCCCCCGAAGCTGCGGATACCGATTGAGTATTTCTGAAATGATTTCGCGCGCATCTTTTTCGAGCCATCCTTCGTCGTTGCGGGAATGGCTCAGGAAAATCAGGGCGGAGGAAAATTCGAGCTGGTACGTTGACAGACCGCCGTCCCCGCCCAGATAGCCGACCTGATGCACAAAGCCGTGCACCGGACGATAAACCGGATCGGCATACAGCACAGTCCGCTGCTGAATCCAAAGGGTAACGGGCTGGTGCATCAACGAAAGCAACGCGGTGTCGTCGTTCAGCGACGCCACATCGACCGTCCAGTGGTAGTCGCCGCCGATGCCGGACGATCCGCGCGCCCGCAATGGCGTCAATGCGTTTTTGCCGAGCGGGGTGTCCAGCATCAACAGCCGGTCACGCTGAAGCATTCCCCGGTGGACGGCCTCATAGAGGTCGCGGTATTTCAGTTCCCCGAGCTTGGGTGGTCTGAGTACCATTTTTCGTTATCCTTTCTCTCAGGTTCGACCGTCAAGAAAGTGACACGAGGACGGTCAGCCATGACGACCAAGGGTTGCTCGCGCGATTGTAGCTTACGTCAGACGAAACCAAGGATTGGCGTCAGAATCATTTGACAATCGCTGATGCCCGCTCATGTCCCAAATAACCGGATTGCATGCGCGCGGAATGATCGTCGTGAACGCCGTGGAGAACCCCTCGCAATATCAATGACGAGCCGGCCTCGTCGTATTGCCGCCGTATTTCGCCATCCAGTATCGGGAGGCGGTCAGGCGCAATCTATTGTCGCGTGACTATTCGTGCGCCGGAGACGCCCTTTCATGCGCTGATGCGCGGCTCAGGCGAGCCTTGCGCGCGCCGCTTCACGCCGGGCAGCACGCAGAGCATCTCGTAAGCGAGATTCGCGCCGACGAGAGCCGTGGTGCCGAACGGATCGTACGGCGGCGCGACCTCGACGAGATCGGCGCCGACGATGTCGAGCCCCCACGCGCCGCGCACGATCTCGAGGCCCTGCGGCACCGTGAGGCCGGCGATCTCCGGCGTGCCCGTGCCCGGCGCGTACGCGGGATCGATGCCGTCGATGTCGAAGCTCAGATAGACGGGGCCGCCCTGCACGCGCGCGCGCACCTCCTCCATCAGCGGCGCGAGCGACCGGTTCCAGCACGCCTCGGCCTGGACGACGCGAAAGCCCTGGTCGCGGCACCAGTCGAAATCCTCGGCCGCGTAGCCGGTGCCGCGCAGCCCGATCTGCACGACGCGCCCGCAGTCGAGGAGGCCTTCCTCGACCGCGCGGCGAAACGGCGTGCCGTGCGCGATCTTCTCGCCGAACATCGTGTCGTTGACGTCCGCGTGCGCGTCGACGTGGATGAGGCCGACGCGCCCATGCCTGCGATGCATCGCGCGCAGGATCGGCAGCGTGATCGTGTGGTCGCCGCCGAGCGTGACCGGGCGGCAGCCGTGCGCGAGGATTTCGTCGTACGCGGTTTCGATCCGCGCGATCGAATCGGCGAGGTTGTACGGGTTCGTCGCGACGTCGCCGACGTCGGCGACGCGCAGCGAATCGAACGGCGCCGCGCGCGTCGCCATGTTGTACGGGCGCAGCAGCACCGATTCGCTGCGGATCTGGCGCGGGCCGAACCGCGCGCCCGTCCGGTTCGACGTGCCGAGATCGAACGGCACGCCGACGAAGCACGCGTCGAGCCCCGCGGCGCTCGCCGCCTGCGGCAGCCGCATCATCGTCGCGATGCCCGCGAAGCGGGGCATCGCGTTGCCGCTTTGCGGCTGAAAGTCGTGGTCCGGCATCGTTTTCCTCCATCATATCGAATGCGCCGTATCATGCGGATACGACGACAGTTGGCGTTGTACGCCGCCAAAATGGCGGCTTGAATCACGAAGATCGAACATTCACATTGATGAATGTCGATGCATCGGCGGCGCTCGCCAAGGAGAACGCATGCTCGGCACCCTGACGGACCTGGACCTTCGGCTGATCCGCGTGTTCGTCGCGGTGGCCGACGCGGGCGGCGTGAGCGTCGCGCAATCGACGCTGAACGTCAGCCAGCCGACGATCAGCACGCAGTTGTCGACGCTCGAGACGCGCCTCGGCTTCCGGCTGTGCGAGCGCGGGCGCAGCGGCTTTCGGCTGACGGCGAAGGGCGAGCGCTTCTACGCGCTCGCGAAGAAGCTGTACGCGGCCGTCGATGAATTCACGAGCGAAGCGCGGCACATGGACAAGACGCTCGTCGGCACGCTCTCGATCGGCCTCATCGGCCACACGCCGATCAGCGAGAACGCGCGCGTGAGCGAGGCGATCGCGCGCTTCCGGCAGCGCGACGAGGCGGTGCGCTTCGTGATCTCGGTGCGGCCGCCGGGCGATCTCGAGGAACGGCTGCTGGGCGGCGACGTGCAGATCGCGATCGGCTATTTCTGGCATCGCGTGCCGACGCTCGAGTACGCGCCGCTCTTCGTCGAGCGTCAGGTCGCGTACTGCGGGCGCGGTCATCCGCTTTTCCGGCGGGCCGGGCGGCTCGCCGCGGCGGGCGTCGCGGATTTCGAATGGGCGTGGCGAACCTATCCGTCGCCGGAAGTGACGCTGTCGACGACGCCCGCGAAAGTCACCGCGCACGCCGACAACATGGAGGCCGTCGCGCTGCTGATCCTGTCCGGCCATCATCTCGGCTATCTGCCGCAGCATTTCGCGGCTCCGTACGTGAAGCAGGGGCTGCTCAAGGCGCTGAATCCCGGCGCGCTGCGCTACGACGTGACGTTCGACGTGGTCACGCGGCGCGGCGGCCGGCGCGATCCGATCGTGCAGGCGTTTCTCGACGATCTGACACACGCGCACCGGGGCGACGCGGCGCACGCGTGAGCGGCGATCCGCTCGAAATCCGCTCGATTTCCCGCATGACGCCCGACGGTGCGCGCCCCGTTTTTTTCCGCGGCGGCGCGCGCGGGTGGACCTGTTCCATTTGAGCCAGGTCAAGTCGGCCGGCTTCGACTGCACGCAGTATGCATTCGGGCGAACGGAGTTTCGCCGGCGCGCGTGCGTCGGCGGGATCGCAACGGAGCAATGCAATGGAACGCGGGGACGGGCATCGTCGACGGCGAAGGCTGGCCAGGTGGATTCATGCAGTCGGGCTGAGCGCGCTGTTCGCAATCGGCATCACGTGGATCGGCGCGGCCGTCGATCATCCGGTCGAGCAGGCGATCGTCGACGGGATGGCGGCGCCGGAATGCGCGAGGGTGCGCGCGATGCCGGCGGGCTCGCTGCTGTCGGCGCAGCAGCCGGACAGCGCGGTCTGCCGGTCGTTCTTTCTGTACCGGGCGGCGTATGTCGACGCGGCGAGCAACCCGGACGGCTATTCGGCGGCCGTGATGCGGGCGCGCGTCGACGAGTTCTGGCAGCTCGTCGGCTATGTGCTCGCGCTGTGGTTCGTGTTCGTCTGCGTCGTCGTCGGCATCGTCCTCGTCGTGCGGCGGCTGTTCGAGCAGCACACGAGACACCACAAGTCGACGCCCACTTGAATCGAATCGCGCGGGCCCGCGCCGGGCGGGCGCGGCCGCGAGGCGCGCGACGCAAACCCGCGTCGTTGACTACGATCAATTGCCGCGCTCCGAACCGTAGCAGCATGAGCGTTACGCCATACGAATAATGCTCGTGTGCCATGTCCGATTTCCTGTCCCTGCGTCTGCCTCCCGAAGCGCTGCGCCGCGTGTGCGACCCCGCGCAGTTCGACTTTTCCACGGCCGCCGAGCTGCCGGACCCCGACGGCATCGTCGGGCAGCAGCGGGCCGTCGACGCGATCCGCTTCGGCATCGAGATCGCGCACGGCGGCTACAACCTGTTCGTGCTGGGCCCCGCGGGCGCGGGCAAGCATACGGTGCTCGACCAGTTCCTGAGCGCGCGCGCGAAAGCGGAGCCGGCCCCCGACGGCTGGTGCTGCGTGCACGACTTCGCGCATCCGCACAAGCCGCACGCGCTGCGCCTGCCGCCCGGGCGCGCGTGCCGGTTGCAGCGCGACATGGCGCAGCTCGTCGACGAACTGCGCGCGGTGATTCCCGCGACGTTCGAGAGCGACGCGGCCGCGCAGAACGTCGCGCTGATCCGCACGCCGCTCGGCTTTTCGCTCGCGCCGCAGCCCGTGCCGCTCGACGTCAAGGTGATCCTGTTCGGCGATCGCTGGCTGCACTACCTGCTGCACGAGCCCGACCCGGATTTCTGCGAGCTGTTCAAGGTGTCGGCGGATTTCGAGGAGGACTTGCCGCGCGAGCGCGGCGGCGTCGTGTCGCTCGCGGACACCCCCGTGCGGCAGTCGCTCGCGGTGACGGGCTCGATCGATCAGCACGGCGACGTGCAGGCGATCGGCGACGTCAACGAAAAGATCGAAGGCTTCTTCGATCTGTGCCGCGCGCGCGGACTGACGGGCGAGCAGGGCGTCGTGATTCCGCGCGCGAACGTCAAGCATCTTGATGTTGCGCGAGGATGTCGTCGACGCGGGCGCCGCCGATGCGCAGGGCGATTTCCCGCGCGACAGCGTCAACGGGCGGGTCTGCGCGAAGCTCGCGTCGTTCGCCGACGTGCGGCGCATGTTCGCGCAGTCGCCGTCGGCAGGCGGGCGGTACCGGTGGCGGCCGGCGGTCGACGCACACGTGCGGATCGTCGCGACGAAGGGGAGGCGCAATGAGTGAACCGGCGAATTTTCTGGCGTTCCTGCCTGCGGGCAAGGGGCTGATGTGCGCGACGACGATGGCCGTCGTCGACGAGGACGTCTACGGCTGGTACACGGGGCCGAGTGCGCGCGGCCTCGTCGCGGCGTTCTTCATGCTCGAGCACTACTACTCGACGCACGAGACGGCGTTCTATCACAGCGTCGACGACGACGCGCGCGGGCCGTGGGTGCTCGCGTGGCCGAGCGTCGAGATCGATGCGGGGCGGCTGCCGCCCGTGTCCGATGCGATGTGCGCGGAGCTCGAGCGCATGCAGGACGCATTCGCCGCCGAATGGCTGTTCTATTGCGACGATCCGGCCGCGGCGGCCGAGGCCGCATGGTATCGGACGCAGGGGCTGCCGCTCGAAGGCGTCGGCATCCGGCATGCGCGGCTCAATCGGCTCGACCGCGGCGGGACGCTGTGGACGTATGCGTCGCCGTCGCTCGATCTGAACATCGTCGACTGCCTGCGGCAGCGCTGGGCGCTCGATTACGCGCTCGCGCCGTAGCGGCGCGCCGGCGGCCGCGCCGCGTCGTCACGACGCTCGCGCGGCCGCGCCGGCCGCGAGTTTCGCGCTCAGGCGACGCATCCCGTTGAAGATCGCATCGGCGACGTCCATCGGAAAATCTCGCGGCAGCCTGGCCGATACTTCGTCGGCGACGCCCTCGGTGCGCGCGGTCAACGCGCCGATGATGTCGTCGACTTCGGCCGGCGCGAAGCCGACGCGCTGGCCCTGCGCGATCCAGTGCCGCCGCTGGATCTGGTGGATCAGGTAATGGACGTGCTTGCCGCGCACGCCCATCGCGAGCCGCGCGCGCTGCGCCGGCAACCGGTTCGCCCCGCGGCCGATCACCGGATGCGCGGACAGCACGTCGTAAAGCGGCGTCGATCGATAGCGGTTGCCCGGCAGATGCGCGATGCTGAAGTTCTTCGCGTGGCCGTCGGTCGCGGCGAGCAGCCAGAACACGATCTGCGCCGCGAAGAACGCGTAGCGGTCGGCCGCGCGCTCGGAGCCGGCGAGCACGCCCATGATCGTCTCGATGCCCGGCCCGCCATCCGCCTGATATTTGTCGAGCGCGGACGTGCCGGTTGCCTGGCACATGTCTTCCTGCGGCAGGCGCAGAATCCAGCGCGCGTCGCTCGACGGCCTGCGGTCGAAGCGCTCGACGACGAGCGCCTTCTGGCCGTCGAAATGCGCGATGTCGCAATGCGCGACCGGCAATCCGTATGCGGCGACGATCTTCGAGCACAGCCATTCGTTCTCGACCGACGTGCGCATGTCGGCGCGCCGGTTGCCGACGAGCCCGAGCGGCAGCTTCAGGATGTGCGTGGTCGGCGTGCTGCCGTCGGGCAGCAGCCAGCGGCCGCGATGGCGCAGCAGCGCGGTCTTTTCCTGCGCGCCGGCGATCGACAGGCGCAGGTCGTCGAGCGGCTCGTGCTCGCCGGCTTGCGGCGCGGACGTGATGTCGCGCAGCAGGCGTGCGATGTCCGCATCGGCGAGCGCGTGGCCGCGGATGCGTTCGAGATCGTCCGGCGCCTCGTCGGGCGGCAGCATCTGCAGCGCGCCGACGCAATCGCGGCCGAGCGTCGCGAGCAGCTCGAACGGCGACGTGCCGCCCGTCCTGTAGCGCATCGCGATCCGCCGGCGGATCGGCTCGCTGTCGGGCAGCAGGTTGTCGAAGTAGTCGCTGACGAGCCGGCCGCGATACGGCTGGTTGCCCGGCGTGAACGGCAGCGACAGCGACAGCGGGCGGCCTTGCGGGTCCGCGATCCATTCGTCGAAGTAGACGAGGCGCTCGCCGTCGCGCGCGTGCTCCCAGTAGCCGACGGGCAGGCCGTTCATCCACAGGTGAAGGCGCGCGGTGCGCGCGCGGCGCGCGCTCACCAGTCCTCCCGCTGCTTCGGGGCGGCGCGCTTGCGCGCGGGGCGGGGCGTGCGCTCGGCGGCGCGCGGGGCGGGCATCGGCCGGTTCGCGGCCTTGCGCGCGGGCGCGGCGGCCTGCTTGACGACTTGCTTCGCGGAAGTGGTATGGACGTGGGTCAGCGTGAGCTCGACGTCGAGGACGCGCAGCACCTTGAACAGCCGCTCGACGCTCGCCGACGCCGGGTTCGCCTCGAATTGCGCATACGTCTGCTGCGTGACGCCGAGACGGCTCGCGAGCATCGCTTGCGTCAATCCGGCCACCTTGCGGAAGCCTCGCAGGATGGGCCGCAATTGGTCGAGCGTCTTGATCTCGTGTTCGATGATGATGGCCATGCGCGCACCTGATTGAAGTACAAGGGATTGCCTGTAATCGAAGAAAACAGTTTATATGCTGTAAGTTGAATTTACAAGGTTTGGGCTGTTTTTTATAAAAACAGCTTATATCCTGTATTTTGCCGGGTGCGAACAGATCGCGCGACGGCGTGGGAGGGGCGATTTGCCGCGGCGTGGCTTGCGTGCCGAAGCGGCCGTCGGCGCGGCAACGTTTGCGTGCGCGCGGTTTTTCGTTTGCGTATGACGATTCGCGCATCGTCCCTGTTTTCAGGCGGTTCGGACCGCGCCGCGGCCGTCGGTTTCCCGTCAAAAATTGCGCCGGCCCATGCGCTTTTAAGCGGCGATGTCCCGTATAATTCGCAGCTTTTTGACAGTCTGACGATCGGCTCCATTCGGGCCTCGCATCAACGCCGGACACGGCGGGCGGCGATCGCGCGATCGAAATCGTCAGACCGAAAAACGGCAAGCCGACGATGCCGTTCCGGCGCGTCCGCGCGATCGCAGTGCCTGCGTTCGCGCCGCGCGCTCAGGAGGAATTTCCCGGCAGGGCGGCGCGCGCGGGGGATTTCCGCGCGCCGGCCGCAGCGTGGCATGACGGGGGCGTTGCCGTTCGGGGCGGGATGACGGCGCGCGGTCACGCACGCGAACAATCGACAGCCACAGGCCGTAAGCGGTCTGTCGGCCGGCAGGCCGCTCGCGCCTGCGCGGACGATTGCGCGCGACTCGATTTCGAGACAGTCAGCAGGCCAATCCAATGTTCGCCGACAACAGGCCAGGTTTTTCGCGGGGAAGCTACGGACATCGACGCACGGCAGTGCCAGTCGTCCGGCATCGAGGACGGTTTCGCCTCGGCGCGGCGGCGCCGATGAAGCCGATTGCAACGTTTGCGTGCGCATTCGCGATCGCCGCCGCGCTCGTTCATCCTGTTCCATCGCTCGCCGCCGGCCAGGCCGGCGCGTCCGCGCCGCTTGCCGCCTCCGCGCCGCTCGTCATGCCGCTCGCCGCGACGGCGCCGTCGGGCATCGCCGGCGCCGCGATCCGCGTGCCGTTCGCGACGCTCGGCGCATACGAGCCGCTGCGCCTGCGCGGCAGCGATACCGCGCGAACCGTCAACGTCGGCGTGCGGCTCGACCGGATGGTCACGGCCGCGCGGCTGCGGCTCACGTATACGTATTCGCCGTCGCTCGTGTTCCCGGTGTCGCATCTGAAGGTGTCGATCAACGGCGAAGCGGTCGCGACGCTGCCGTTCGACAGCGCTCACGCGGGCCGCGCGATCACGCAGGAGATCCCGCTCGATCCGCGCTACTTCGCCGATTTCAACCAGATCGAGCTGCGCCTCATCGCGCACTACACGCTCGATCATTGCGAGGACCCGGAGCATTCGGCGCTTTGGGCCGACGTGAGCCCGACGAGCGAATTGATCTTCGACGAGGCTTCGGTGCGGCTGCCGAACGATCTCGCGCTGCTGCCCGCGCCGTTCTTCGATCGCCGCGACAACAGCCGGCTGCGGCTGCCGTTCGTGCTGCCCGCGACGCCCGACGACGCGACGCTGCGCAGCGCGGGCGTGCTCGCATCGTGGTTCGGCGCGCTCGCCGATTACCGGCACGCGCGCTTTCCGGTGTCGTCGGCGCTGCCCGCGAGCGATCATGCGGTGGTCGTCGGCACGGCGGCCCGGTTGCCGGCGTCGCTCGCGCTGCCGCCGATCGACGGGCCGATGCTCGTCGTCGCCGACAATCCGGCCGCGCCCGACAAGAAGCTGCTCGTCGTCACGGGCCGCAGCGCGGCCGACGTCGACGCCGCGACGAACGCGCTCGTGCTCGGCAACGCCGCGCTGTCCGGCCCGTGGGCGCGGGTGTCGCGCATCGACATCGGCGCGCCGCGCAAGCCCTACGATGCGCCGCGCTGGGTGCCGGTGAACCGGCCGGTGACGTTGCGCGAGCTCGTCGACAATCCGGCCGACCTGCAAGTGCGCGGCAGCGCGCCCGATCCGATCCGCCTGAACCTGCGCGTGCCCGCCGATCTGCATTCGTGGGGCGGCTCGGGCGTGCCGCTCGCGCTGCACTATCGCTACACCGCGCCGACCGTGCGCAGCGATTCGATGCTCGCCGTCGAGATCAACGACCAGCTCGTGCAGTCGTACCGGCTCTCGCCGCGCAGCCAGGACGCGCGCGGCCGCGTGCAGTTGCCGCTCCTGTCCGGCGCGGACAGCCGCGCGACGAACGACGTCGACATCCCGGCGTTTCGCGTCGGCAGCGCGAACCAGTTGCAGTTGCGCTTCACGCTCGATTCGGAGAAGACGGGGCTTTGCACGGGCGTCGCGAGCGAGCCGCAGCGCGCGGCGATCGATCCCGATTCGACGATCGATTTCTCGCGCTTCATCCATTACGCGATGCTGCCGAACCTCGCGTACTTCGCGAACAGCGGCTTTCCGTTCACGCGCTACGCGGATCTTTCGCAGACCGCGGTCGTGCTGCCGGAGCGGCCGTCGCCCGCCGAGCAGGAGGCGTATCTGACGATGCTCGGCCACATGGGGCAGTGGACCGGCTTTCCGGCGCTGCGCGTGCAACTCGCGCGGGCGGCCGATGCGCCGCGGATCGCGGACAAGGATCTGCTCGTGATCGACGGCGCGCCGCCTTACGCGCAACTGGCGAACTGGCGCGACGCGCTGCCCGTTGCGATCGGCGCGGCCGGCGGCGGTTTTTCGCGCGCGGCGTTCTCGGTGAAGGAGCGCTGGCGCGACGACGCGCGCTCGCCGTCCGGCGGCGCGCGCTTCGAGCAGAGCGGCACGCTGGCCGCGCTGTTCGGCTTCGAGCGGCCGGGCAGCGACGGGCGCAGCGTCGTCGCGCTGACGGCGACCGATGCGCGCCATCTCGGCGATCTGCTCGACGTGTTCGAAAAGCCCGGCCTCGTCGCGCAGTTGCAGGGCGACGTCGCGCTCGTGCGGGCGGGCGCCGTCGAGAGCCTGCGCGTCGGCGAGCCCTATCTCGTCGGCTACGTGCCGTGGTATGCGCGCGTGTGGACGGCGGTCGCGAAGCATCCGGCGCTGCTCGGCCTCGTCGGCGCGGCGGCCGGGCTGCTGCTCGCGCTCGGCGCGTTCGGCGCGCTGCAGCGGATCGCCGCGCGGCGGCGGGGGATCTGACGCGATGGCGCGGCGGGCGGGGCGCGGCGGGCGCGAGGCGGGGGAGGCGCGAGAGATGCGACAGGCGCGGGCAGGCGCGGCGCAGCGGCGATCGTCGCGCGGGCGGCGGATGCTTGGGCGCGTGGCTGCGCGCGTCGTGGCGGCGGGCGTCGCGGTGGCGGCGCTCGCGGCGATGTCGGGAAGCGTCGCGTGGGCGGCGGAGCGGGCACGGGGCGATGACGAGCGGCTCGACGCTGGATTGCGCGACGCGGCGGGTGCGATCGCGGCGTCAGCATCGGCATCGATGTCGGCATCGCCGCCGGCGGAGCCAGCCCGCGCGTCCGCGGGCGCCGCCGCCTGCACGCCGTCCTGGCCGCGCTGGGCGCGCTTCAAGCGCGATTTCGTGTCGGCCGACGGTCGCGTGATCGACGTCGGCTCGGCCGACGAGCGGACCGTGTCCGAGGGGCAGGCGTACGGCCTCTTCTTCGCGCTCGTCGCGAACGACCGGCCGGCGTTCGACGCGCTGCTCCGCTGGACCGAGGACCACCTCGCGCAGGGCGACCTGGCCGCGCATCTGCCCGCGTGGCTGTGGGGCCGAGCGGCGGACGGCGCGTTGCGCGTGCTCGACGCGAACGCCGCATCCGACGCCGATCTGTGGATCGCGTACGCGCTGCTCGAAGCCGGGCGCCTGTGGCGCGAGCGCAGCTACACCGCGCGCGGCGCGCTGCTCGCGAAGCGCGTGCTCGACGACGAGACCGCGACGCTGCCGGGGCTCGGCCTCGTGCTGCTGCCCGGCCCGACGGGCTTTCGGCCGGCGCGCGACGCATGGCGGCTGAACCCGAGCTATTCGCCGCCGCAGGCGATTCGCGGGCTCGGCGCGCATCTGCCCGGCGACGCGCGCTGGGCGCGGCTCGCGGCGAGCGTCGGCCGCGTGCTGATCGACAGCGCGCCGCGCGGCTTCGCGCCGGACTGGGCGCTGTACCGCCCGGACCACGGCTTCGAGCCGGACGCCGACACGCACGGGGCGAGCGCGTACAACGCGATTCGCGTCTATCTGTGGGCGGGCATGCTCGACGCGGACGACGCGCTCGCGCGGCCGCTCGCCGCGCATTTCGCGCCGTTCGCCGCGCACGTCGCCGCGCACGGCGCGCCGCCGGAGACGGTCGATGCGACGACGGGCGCAGCCGGCCCGCACGACGGCAACGCCGGGTTTTCCGCGGCGGCTGTGCCGTTTCTCGATGCGCGCGGCGAGCGCGCGCTCGCCGACGCGCAGGTCGCGCGCATCGCGCGGCTCGAACGCGAGACGGCGAGCGGCTACTACGCGAACGTGCTGACGCTGTTCGGGCTCGGCTGGCGCGACGGGCGTTACCGGTTCGCGGCGGACGGCACGCTGCGGGTCCGATGGAGCGAGCCGTGCTCGATGCCTGCTCGTTGAAGGCGAAGCGGCTCGCGGCTCGCGCGCGATGCGGCGTGCGGTTCGCCGGGATGGCGACCGCCGCGGCACTCGCGGGCGTTGCTTCGATTGCCGTGTTCGCCGCGCCTCGCTTAGCGTTCGGCGCGGCGACGGATGGTTTCGCCGTGGCGGCGGCGGGGCAATCGTTCGCTTCCGTTTTCGTTCCCGCAGGAGGGGAGCCGCGCGCATCCGGACGAGCCGTCTCGATGGCGAAGGCATTGTCGCCGCGGTTCTCGCCGGGCCCGCGCACGTCGTCGGACGCGATGTCCGTGCGGACCGAATCGACACCGCCCGGCGCGCCGCATCGGCACGCGCCGCTTGCCGCGATGCGCGCGCGCACGGCCGCGGCATCGTCGCCGTTCGCGCTGGCCGGCCCCGAGCCGGCCGCGCTTCGATCGATCGCGCCGCCGTATCCGACGCCGGCTGCGCAAGCGCCGGCGATCCGCTTCGTGCCCACCTTGCCGCGCGGCGCGCCGGCGACGCCGCAGCCCGTCGCGACGCCGCACGCGCCCGACGCCGACGCCGCGCGCGAACTGTACGCGACCGCGCGCATGTGGGCGAACAAGCACCGCGACGACCTCGCGCGCGACGCGCTGCGCAAGGCGTTGCTGATCGCGCCGCGCGACCCGGCGCTGCTCGCCGGGCAGACGCGGGTCCTGCTGCGCGCCGGCGACGCGAAGGGCGCGCGCGCGTCGCTCGAACGCCTGAGGCAGGCGGCGCCCGGCGCGCTCGTGACGCGCCAGGTCGACGACGAATACCGCGTCGCGACGAGCGGCCGCGAGGAGATGGCGCAGATTCGCCTGCTCGCGCGCAGCGGGCGCGGCGACGAAGCGGCCCGCCGCATCGTCGCGCTGTTTCCGCACGGCGCGCCGGCGGGCTCGCTCGGCGCAGAGTATTACCAGATCGTCGCGAGCGCGCCCGACGGCCGCGCGCGCGCGATCGACGCGCTGCGCCGGACCGTCGCCGCCGATCCGGCGGACGTCGACGCGGCAACGGTGCTCGCGAAGCTGCTGAACCAGCGCGGCGACACGCGCGCGCAGGCGAACCGGCTCGCGTGGTTGCTCGTCGCGCGGCCGGACACGGACCGGCGCGCGTCGCTCTCGCTGTGGCGCAGCGTGCTGCAGTCGGCGGGGCGCGATCCCGCGTATCTCGACGCATTCCGCGCGTATCTGACGTTCGTGCCCGACGACGACGAGTTCCGCGGCGACGCCGCCGCGCTCGAGCAGCAGCGCGACGCGCGGCTTCGCCTCGAACGCGATCCGGACTACATCGCGCAGCAGCGCGGCCTGCAGGCGCTCGCGCGCGGCGATCTCGCGGCCGCCGAGCCGCTTCTCGCGCGCGCCGCGGCCGCGCGCGCGGGCGACCCGGACGCGGTCGGCGGCCTCGGGCTGCTGCGTCTGCGGCAGGGCCGCCACGACGAAGCGCGCGCGCTGTTCGTGCGCGCGGCCGCGCTCGCGCCGGACAATCGCGAGAAATGGACGAGCCTCGCGGGCACCGCGCGCTTCTGGGGCACGCTCGCGCAGGGCCGCGCGGCCGCCGCGCAAGGGCGGCCGGAGGACGCGGAGCGCGCCGCGCGCGCGGCGCTCGCGCTCGAGCCGGACAACGCCGACGCGAAGCTGCTGCTCGCCGATTCGCTGCTCGCGCGACGCGACTGGCGCGCGGCGGAGCCGCTGCTGCGCGCGCTGCTCTCCGCGCGCGCGCCGAGCGTGTCGGCCGCGCGCAGCATGCGCACGCTATACGAGGAAACCGGCCGCGCCGATGCGTTCGGGCCGCTCGTCGATGCGCTGCAAAGCCGTTTCGCCGCGGCCGACGATCGCGCGGCGCTCGCGCGGCTGCGCGCCGAGCTGCTCGCGCAGCAGGCGGACGCGCTCGCGGCGGCGGGCAAGCGCGGGCCGGCCGCGCAGCGCTACGAGGCGTCGCTGCGCATCGCGCCCGATGCGCCGTGGGCCCGCTTCGCGCTCGCGAGCCTGTATCGCGACATGGGTTTGCCGCAGCTCGGCCGCGCGGTGATGGACGAAGGGCTCGCGGCGTCGGACGCGGCCGACATGCGCTATGCGGCTGCGCTCTATCGCAACTCGCTCGACGACGTCGCGCTTGCGCAGGCCGTGTTCGCGACGATTCCGGAGGCGAGCCGCACCGACGGGATGCGCGCGTTCGCGCGCAAGCTCGATGCCGAGGCGGCGCTCGCCGATGCGCGGGCCGCGCTCGCGCGCGACGATCGCGCGGCGGCCGACGCCGCGCTCGACCGCGCGCAACGCGCCGCGCCCGACGATCCGGACCTGCTCGCGGCCGTCGGCGCGCAGTGGATCGACCTCGGCGAAGTCGAGCGCGGCCTCGCGCCGCTGCGCGACTGGATCGCCGCGCATCCGCGGCAGGCGGACGCCGGCGTGCGGCTGCGCTACGGCGATCTGCTCGGCGGCGCGCAGCGCGACGACGCGCTGGCCGCATGGCTTGCCGCGCTGCGCGACAGCGGCGCGCCGCTCGACGCCGCACACGCCGCGCGCCTCGAGGATCAGTCGCTGCGGCTCGTGCTGCGCGAAACCGACGACGCGCTCGATCGCAACGACTATGAGGCCGCCGGGCGCCTGCTCGATCGCGCGAGCCCGGCGGGCAAGGCCGATCGCCGCTATGCGCTCGAGGTGGCCGAGCTGGCGCGCGCGCAGGGCCGCTACGACGCCGCGCGCGCGGCGCTCGCGCCGGTGCTCGCGCGTGCGTCCGACGATGCCGACGCGCAGCTCGCGCTCGCGCGCATCCTCGACGACGACGGCGAGCACGCCCGCGCGCTCGCGCTCGTGCGCGACGTGCTCGCGCGCACGCCGCCCGACGACGTCGACACGCAACTGTCGGCGTTGCGCCGGCTGACCGCGCTGCGTCGCGCCCAGGAGGCGGCCGCGCTGGCCGACACGCTGCGCGCCGCGTATCCGGCGCGCGCCGACGTGACGGTCGCGGCCGGGCGGGTCGCGCAGGCGCTCGGCCGCTACGACGACGCGGCGTCGCTGTACCGGCAGTCGCTCGCGCAGGAGCGCGCGGCGGGCGCCGCGCCGCGACGCGACGGCGCGACGCCCGCGCAGGCCGCATGGGCCGACCTGCAGCAGCGGCGCGATCCCGAGATCGAAGCGGGCTGGCTGCCCGCGTACAAGTCCGGCGACGAGGGCGTCTCCGCGTATCGCGCGCATCAGGTGCCCGTCTATCTGCAGATCCCGTATCGCTACGACGGCCATGCGTTCGTTCATCTCGACGCGGTGCGGCTCGATGCGGGCACGCTCGACACGAGCGATCCGAAAGCTTACGCGCTCGGCACGTTCGCGACGCATCCGGCGCTCGCCGACGCGTCCGCCGCGCCAGGCGGTGCGCTGCGCCAGCGCGCGACGGGCGTCGGCGGCGGCATCGGCTACCGCAACGACGCGTGGCGCGTCGACGTCGGCACGACGCCGCTCGGCTTTCCGGTGCATTACGTCGTCGGCGGCGTGCGTTACCGGTTCGACGCGGGCCCGGCGAGCTTCTCCGTCAGCGCGTCGCGGCGGCCGGAGACGGGCAGCGTGCTGTCGTACGCGGGGCTGCGCGATCCATGGACGGGCGCGACGTGGGGCGGCGTGCGGCGCGACGGCGTCGGCATGCATGCGTCCGCCGACATCGGCCGCGTGAACCTGTTCGCCGATCTCGCCGCCGCGCGGCTGACCGGGCGCAACGTCGCTGGCAACGCGGCCGTCACGCTGCGCACCGGATTCATGACGCCTGTCTATCGGCGCGCGGACATGCGCGTGAGCGCGGGGCTCGTCGGCAACGCGTGGCACTACGCGCAGAACCTGCGCTACTACACGTACGGGCAGGGCGGCTACTACAGTCCGCAGCGCTACCTGTCGATCGGCATGCCGATCGAATGGGCGGGGCGGCGCGGCGCGTTTACGTGGGACGTGAGCGCGACGGTCGGCGTGTCGAACTCGTTCGAGCGCGATTCGCCGTATTTCCCGAACGGGCTGCCGGATTCGGCGCTCGTCAAGTCCGCGCAGGCGCTCGGCAACCCGGTGTTCTCGCGCAGCTCGACGCGCGGCGTGTCGTTCTGGTACGGGTTCGCGGGCGTCGCCGAGTATCGCGTGAACGGGCGGCTCGCAATCGGCGCGCGATTCGATGTCGACCACGCGCACGATTACGCGCCGAGCGCCGGGCTGCTGTACGTGCGCTACGCGTTCGACGCACGCAAGGACAGCGGCGGCTTCTCGCCGTCGCCGGTGCGACTCTATTCGAGCTACTGACGGATGCGACATGAACGACTCACGCTTGAAATCCACCGATCCCGTTTCCATCCGGTCCGCAAGCGGCGAAGCCGACGCGGGCGCGCTCGGGCGTCTGCGCGCGCTGTGGCGCGCGTGGTCGCGCGCGGCGATGCCGCGCGAGCGCGCGAGCGCGACGAACCGGCTCGCGATCGACGCGCTGCCCGACGAGTGGACCGAGCTCGCGCCGGGCGGCCTGTACGTGGTGTACGCGGCGGCGCGCACGGGCGCGTGCGATGCGCTGATCCGGGACAGCGTGCGGCATGCGCGCACGCGCGACGTCACGGTCGTGCTCGCGCGCGAGCGCGCGGAGGTCGCGGCGCGGCTGCGCGAGATCGGCTTCGTCGACGGCGTGCACGCGCGGGGTTGGCCGCGGCGCTTGAACGTGCTCGCGATGCCGCCGCGCGATACGAACACGCGGGACGCGTCGGCCGCATTCGATACGCCGGACGAGCTGGACGCACTGAATCCGCAACTGGCGCAACTCTCGCAACGAGACGCCGCGCCCGAACCCGCAACCGCACCCGCGTTCGCGCGCCTCGTCGGCGGCCTGCGCGCGCTGAAGCGCTACCGCTTTCGTGCGAACGCGCTGTACTTCGTCGAAGGCGCCGAGCGCTGGCTCAGTTGGCACGATCCCGCCGCGCTGACGCACGAAGGGCGTGCGCTCGCCGGCTGGTGCCGCTCGCATCGGATCGCGCTCGTGCTGCTGATCGATCCGCAGGCGGCGGAGGCCGACGCGAGCCGCGCCGGCACGCCGCACACGGCAGCGTCGCGCATCGCGCCCGCCGCGCGTGACAACACGCATGGCGACGATCGCGCAGCAGATCGCATCGACGATCGCGCCGCCCCCTTCGCCGTCGACCGCACGCCCGCCGCGCGCGGCGGATTTCACGGCGCCTGCGCAGGCGTCGCGCAATTGCAGCGCACGCACGGCGAGCTGCGCTGGCGGGTCGATTTCTGGCGCGCGCGCGGCGCGGTCGCCACAGGCGAGGTGCGCGCGCTGCGCTTCACGGGCGACGGACGGCTCACGGCCGTGCCGGCGGCCGGCGCGCACGCGGCGCGCGGCGACGCGCGGCTCGCGTTCGACGAGATGCGCGTCGTCGCAAGCCGCCGCGTGGTCGAGCGCGAATCGTGGGTGCCGGGCGACTGGGACATCGTCGACGACAACGCCGCGGTGCTCGACGCCTGCGACGGCGCGCATGCGGCGACCGCGGTGCTCGCGTTCACCGGCCGCGCGCAGCTCGAGGCGCTGTGCGCGACGATCCACGCGCTGCGCCTGCGGTGCGGCGGCGCGCTGAAGATCATCGTCGTCGAGCGCGGCGAGGCGATGCGCCATCAGTTCGAGCAGCTCGCGCTGAACCTCGGCGCGAACCAGGTCGTCGCGCGCAACCTGCCGTTCTCGCGCGTGCTCGCGGTGCTGCGTTCGCTGCGGGGCCAACTGTATGCGCGCCCGGTCGCGGCCGACTATCGGGCCGCGCTCGCCGCGTCGCTCGGCGACACGGTGCTCGGCTATCTGCCCGTCGGCGCGTTCTGCTCGCATGCGCGCGCGGTGCTCGAGCGCAGCGCGGTGCTCGCGCTGTCGCATACGCTCGTGAAGCTGACGCTGCTGCCAGGCGTCGCGCATGCGCACGCGCTGCGCGCGTGCACGCTGCGCCGCGCGGGCGACGTGCTGACCGCCGACGCGCAGCACCTGTACCTGTTCCTGTTCGCCTGCGAACTCGCCGATGCGCACGACGTGCTCGGCCATCTCTTCGGCGTGCCGGTCGAGCGGATCGCGGATCGCGTCGTGCATCTCGCGGAAGAAAGCATCGAGCACGAGTTGAACGCGCTCGACGCGGCGAACCGGCGCGCGCCAATCGCCGATTACAGCGATCTCTTCTCGGCGGCGGCGGGCGGGCCCCCCGCGCGCGACGATGGTTCGTCGGCCGAACGCGCGCTGCGCGCATCGACCGAAACTGCGCAAATCGTCGTGCCGCCGCCGATCGCACCGATTACACCGACGGTTACGCCGCACGCGCCGCGACCGCTCCGGCCGCGCACTGCCGGCGCGATCGCCCACGCGCGCGCCCGCACCGCCACGCGCGACGCGATGCCGTTGCGCATCAGGGAGGCCGAATGATTTCGCTGATGGTCGCCGGCTTCGTCGCCGGCATCGTGATCGCCGTTGCGATCCGGCTCGTCGCGTCGCGCGGCGGCGCCGGCCGCGGGCTGTCGTTGCCGCGCGATTTCGATCGCCGCGACGCGGTCCACTGCACGATCGAACCGGTCGCGCTGCACGCGCGGTTGCTGCCGTCGGCCGCGCAACGCGAACGGCGGGACGGGCGATGAAGACGATCGCGATCGTTTCGACGACGGGCGGCGCGGGTCGCACGATGCTGACGGCGGCGCTCGCGGCGCTGCTCGCGCGCGGCGGCCGGCCGGTCGTCGCGCTCGATTTCGATCCGCAGAACCTGCTCGGCGTGCAGCTCGGGCTCGACGCGTTCGCGCCGGCGGGCGTCGCGCGCGCGCTGGCGGGCGCGGGCGTCGCGTGGCACGCGCACACGTGGCGCAGCGCGGATGGCGTGCTGTTCGTGCCGTACGGCCATGTCGATTCCGCGCAGGCGCTCGCGTGCGACGCGCGGCTCGCCGCCGATCCCGAATGGCTCGCGCGCTCGCTCGCCGACGTCGCGCTGCCGGCCGAAGGCGTGACGCTGATCGACACCGCGCGCTTCCCGTCGCAGCAGGCGGCGCATGCGTTGCGCTGCGCGGATCTCGCGCTGTGCGTCGTGCCGCCCGATCCCGCCGCGTGCGCGACGGCCGCCGCACGTCTGCCGGAGCTGCGCGCGGCGAGCGCGGGCGCGCTGCGCATCGTCGTGAACCGGCTGAACCCGGCGCGCGACATGCAGCGCGACGTGCTCGCGATGCTGCGTGCGGCGGCAGGCTCGGGCGTCGTGCTCGAGCAGCGCGTGCATCTCGATGCGGCATTGCCCGAGGCGCTCGCGCGCGGTACGTGGTTCTTCGACGACGCGCCGCATTCGCAGGCGTCGCACGATCTGCACGGCGTCGCGAGCTGGGTCGACGCATGGCTCGGCGCGCCGGCCGCGCGCGACGCGACGGGGGCGCCCGCATGACGGCGCGCGCGGCATTTCGTCGACGGATCGGCGGCGCGGCCGCGCGCGTGCGCGGCTGGGTCGCGCGCGGCCTCGGCGTATCCGACGAGCGTTCGTCGTTCGACTGGCTCGTGCGCGTGTTCTTCCATGCGCCCGCGCCGGGCACGCGCGACGTCGCGCGCGACTGGCTGCGCGCGGCGGTTCTTTGGGCCGCCGCGCAATGGGGCGTGACGCGGCCGCGCCGCGCGCGCGACTGGCTCTGGCGCGCGTTCGTGCGCGCGCCGCACGAAAGGCGGTCGCGCGCGCGCGATCCGTTCGCGTGGATCGACGCGACGCTCGTACCGGCGTTGACGCTCGCGCGCCGCATGCAGCGATGCATCGACGGATGGCTCGCCCGCTTGCCGTGGCATCGCTGGGGCGAGCGCGTCGAGCGCGGCGCGCAGCGCGCTGGCGCGCATCGCTGGCTGCTGCCGGCGAGCGGCGCGGCGGGGCTCGCGCTGTGGCTCGCGGCCGGCACGTCGCCGCTCGCGCCGGCGGGCCAGTTCGCGTTCTTCGCGACGCTCGCCGCGCTCGCGCTCGCGCTGCGCCGCATGCCGGGCCGCCTGCCGACGCTCGCGCTCGCGACGTTCGCGCTGCTTGCGATGGCGCGCTACATCTGGTGGCGCAGCACCGAGACGCTCGACTTGCGCACGCCGCTCGAAGCGTGCGTCGGCTATCTGCTGTACGCGGCCGAGGCGTACACATGGCTCATCCTCGTGCTCGGCTTCGTGCAGACCGCGTGGCCGCTCGAGCGTCCGGTCGCGCGCCTGCCGGACGATCCCGCCGGCTGGCCGAGCGTGGACGTCTACATTCCGACATACGACGAGCCGCTCGCCGTCGTGAAGCCGGCGATATTCGCCGCGCAGAGCCTCGACTGGCCCGCGGACAGACTCAACGTCTATCTGCTCGACGACGGCCGCCGCCCGGCGTTCGAGGCGTTCGCGCGCGATGCGGGCATCGGCTATCTGACGCGCGACGACAATCGCCACGCGAAGGCGGGCAACATCAACAGCGCGCTCGCGCGCACGCACGGCGAATACGTCGCGATCTTCGACTGCGATCACGTGCCGACGCGCTCGTTCCTGCAGACGACGATGGGCGCATTCCTTCGCGATCCGAACTGTGCGCTCGTGCAGACGCCGCATCATTTCTTCTCGCCGGACCCGTTCGAGCGCAACCTCGGCACGTTCCGCCGCGTGCCGAACGAGGGCAGCCTGTTCTACGGGCTCGTGCAGGCGGGCAACGACCTGTGGAACGCCGCGTTCTTCTGCGGCTCGTGCGCGGTGCTCAAGCGCGGCCCGCTCGAAGAGGTCGGCGGCGTCGCGGTCGAGACCGTCACCGAGGACGCGCACACCGCGCTCAAGCTGCATCGCCGCGGCTACACGAGCGCCTATCTGCCGACCGTGCAGGCCGCGGGCCTCGCGACCGAAAGCCTCGCGGGCCACATCCGGCAGCGCGCGCGCTGGGCGCGCGGAATGGCGCAGATCTTCCGGATCGACAATCCGTTCGTCGGCCGCGGCCTCGGCTTCTTCCAGCGCGTGTGCTACGGCAACGCGATGCTGCATTTCTTCTACGGCATTCCGCGGCTCGTGTTCCTGACGATGCCGATCGCGTACCTGTTCTTCCACCTGTATTTCATCAACGCGTCGGCGCTCGCGCTCGCCAGCTACGTGCTGCCGTACATGGCGCTCGCGCACGTCGCGAACGCGCGGATGCAGGGGCGCTTCAGGCATTCGTTCTGGGCCGAGGTGTACGAATCGGTGCTCGCGTGGTACATCGCGCTGCCGACGACGATCGCGTTCCTGAGCCCGAAGCACGGCAAGTTCAACGTGACCGCGAAGGGCGGGCGGATCGACGAAGGCTACGTCGACTGGGCGACGTCCAGGCCCTATCTCGCGCTCTTCGTGCTGAACGTCGCGGCGATCTTCGCGGGCGGCGTGCGGCTTGCCGCGGGCGGCGGCGACGAGGCGTCGACGATCCTGATGAACGTCGCGTGGGCGCTGTACAACCTCGCGATGCTCGGCGCGGCGCTCGCGGTCGCGCGCGAGGCGAAGCAGGTGCGCGTCACGCACCGGATCGCGATGCGGGTGCCGGCGACGCTGCTTCTCGCCGACGGCACGACGGCCGCGTGCCACACGAAGGACTACTCGGCGGGCGGCCTCGGGCTCGATGCGGTGCCGGGTGCGCGCATCGCGCTCGGCGACACGCTCGACGTCTGCGTGAGCCGCGGCGACCGGCCGTTCCATTTCCCGGTGCGCGTGACCCGCGTCGACGCCACGCATCTCGGCGTGCAGTTCGAGCGGCTGACGCTCGAGCAGGAGCGCCAGCTCGTGCAGTGCACGTTCGGCCGCGCGGACGCGTGGCTCGACTGGCGCGACGCGAACCGCGACGCCGACGACGCGCCGCTGCGCGGGCTGAAGGAGGTGCTCGCGATGGGGTTCGCTGGCTACGCGCGGATGCTGCGGGCAGCGACGAGCGCGATGCGGGCAAGACGCGCGGCCGACCGGACGCGTCATTGACGCGCCGATTCAACTGACGACGGAGCCACGTCGATGACGTTCTGGAATCTGTATTTCATTCTGAAGCTCTATCTGTTCGCGGCGGGCCATCTGAAGCCGCTGTGGATCGCGAACCTCGGTTTCGCGCTCGCGCTCGCACTGAGCTCGCCGGTGAGGCGGCGCGGCTTGCGGCTGCTGCGCCACGCGCTCGCGTTCGTGATCGGCGTGCCGCTGATGTACTACGAAGCGGACGTGCCGCCGTTCGCGCGGCTCGTCGAAACGCTCGGCAGCCTGCGCTCGTTCAGCGTCGGCTACTGGATGGAGCTCGTGCCGCGCTTCGTGCCGCCGATGCTCGCGCTGATCGCGCTCGGCGTCGTGATCGGCTATCTGATCGTCAATCGCTGGCTGCGCGTCGCGACGTTCGTGCTGCTCGCGCTGATCGCGCTGCCCGTGTGGCAGGCGGGCAGCGCGGCGCTCGCGCGCCTCGACGCGGCGGCCGTGGCCGCCGGGGCCGCGTCCGGGCCGGTTGAAACGGGGCGCGCCGCGCAGCCGCAGGATCACAACGCGGCGCTTGCCGCGTTCCGCTCGCAGGAATCGCAGCGGCAGGTGACGTTCGGCCGCCCGAGCGCCGATCCGGCGACGCAGTTCGACGTGATCGTGCTGCACGTCTGTTCGCTGTCGTGGGACGACCTCGACGTCGCGAAGCTGCGCAATCATCCGCTGCTGGGCCATTTCGACTATCTGTTCACGCACTTCAGCACGGCGGCGAGCTACAGCGGCCCGGCCGCGATCCGCGTGCTGCGCGCGAGCTGCGGGCAGGAGGCGCACGCGGACCTGTACAAGCCCGCGCCCGCGCAGTGCCATCTGTTCGCGCAGCTCGCGGGCGCCGGCTTCGCGCCGCAGACGCTGCTCAACCACGACGGCCACTTCGACAATTTCCTGCAGTTGATCCGCGACAACATCGGCGTGCCGAACGCGCCGATGATCCCGAACGCGGACGCGCCCGTCGCGATGCACGCGTTCGACGGCTCGGCGATCAAGGACGACTATGCGACGCTCGCGAACTGGTACGCGAAGCGCGGCGCGACCCTGGGCCCCGTCGCGCTGTACTACAACACGATCAGCCTGCACGACGGCAATCAGTTGACGAGCGGCCGGATGTCGAGCCTCGACTCGTATCCGCTGCGCGCGCGCAAGCTGATGGACGATTTCGACCGCTTCGCGGATCTGGTCGCCGCATCGGGCCGCCGCGCGGTGATCGTGTTCGTGCCCGAGCACGGCGCGGCGCTGCGCGGCGACGAGAAGCAGGTGGCGGGGCTGCGCGAGATTCCGACGCCGCGGATCGTGCACGGGCCGGTCGGCGTGCGGCTCGTCGGCTTCAAGGGCGACCACGGCGCGACGACCGTGATCGACGCGCCGGCGAGCTTCCTCGCGGTCGCGCAACTGCTGTCGAATCTCGTGTCGAACAGCCCGTTCAAGCCGGGCGTGACGCTGTCGCAATACGCGGCCGATCTGCCGCAGACGCGCATGATCGGCGAGAACGAAGGCACGGTGACGATGACGACGCCGACGGGCTACGCGGTGAAGACGCCGGACGGCGTATGGATCGAGGAAAAATGACGAACGGGAATCCGGACACGGCGGCGATGGCGCGCGGCGGTGAGCCGCTGCCGTCGAACGACATTGCGGGGCTCGCGCGCCGCGTGCGCGAGATCGATCCGTCGCGCTATCTCGACGAGCAGGCGCGGCTCGCGTACCACGATGCGCTCGACCGGTGGCCGCTGCTCGCGAAGCTGATGGGGCTCGCGGATTGACGCAGGCGGGCTTCGTCGCGCGATGCGCGCGGCGCCGCGCCGCCCGCTCAATACGGCCGGTCGCCGACGATCGTCGCGCGATGCATCACCCGGTGCGTTTTCCCATAGTCGTTCACCGCGTAGTGGATCGTCGAGCGGTTGTCCCAGAACGCGACGTCGCCCGGCTGCCAGCGCCAGCGCAGCGTGAACTCGGGCCGCGACTGATGCGCGAACAGGAAGCGCAGTAGCGCCGCGCTTTCTTCGTCGGGCAGCTCGTTGATCTCGGTCGTGAAGCCCTCGTTGACGAACAGCGCATGGCGGCCGTTCTCCGGATGCGTGCGCACGACGGGATGCGTGACGCCCGGATGCGTCGCGCGCGTTTCTTCCCAGCGCGCGCGATCCTCCGCTGTGAGGCCGAAGCGCTTCAGCGGAAACGACTTCGTGAAGTCGTGCTGCGCGGTGAGGCCGTCGAGCTGTGTCTTCACGCGATCGGACAGCGCGTCGTAAGCGGCGAAGCCGCTGCCCCACAGCGTGTCGCCGCCCGTCTCGGGCAGCGTGCGCGCGGCGAGGATCGACGCGCGCGGCGGCGTTTCGACGAACGTCACGTCCGTATGCCAGATCGCGTTGTCCTTCAGGTCGAACACGGCGTTGTCGAGCACCATGATCTCGCGCGCATCCGGATGCGACGGATAGATCGGATGAACGTGCAGATCGCCGAAACCGGCCGCGAAGTCGCGATGCTGGACCGCGCTCAGGCGCTGGCCGCGAAAGAACAGCACCTGATGGCGCGCGAGCGCGGCGCGGAGGTCGTCGCGCAGGTCGTCGGTCGCGTTCGAGAGGTCCACGTCGTCGACGATCGCGCCGATCGCGGGTGTCAGTCGGGTCAGTTTCAGTCGGGTCATCGTCGGTCCGGATTCGGTGTGTCGGCGTCGGAGCGCGGCTTGCGTGCGCAGCCGGCGCTCGTGCGCCGCGCGTGGCGGAAAGCCGGAGAGTCTCGCAAAGCGCATGCGTGCGGTGAACCAACGAAATCCGCATTGCTTATCGTTGCGCCGGGATTGCAGCCGGCCCGGCGCAATCGCCGAATGCGCCGTCTCATATCCTTCGCAGATTTCGTTGTTTAACAGACGGCGCGCATCCCGGTAATCTCGACGGCCATCCGAATTCAACGCATCCAGAAGAAGGGAAGGCCTCATGATTCTCAAGCGCATCCTCGTCGCCGCGACGCTCGCCGTGGCCGTCTTTTCCGCGGTTCGTTCGCAGTCCGCATGGGCGGACACGGTGAACGTCGCCTATCAGTACGGCGCCGATCCGGCGAAGCTCGCGCAGGCGGGAGCCGCGTACGAGAAGGCCACCGGCTGGAAGATCAACTGGCGCCGCTTCGATTCGGGCGCGGACGTCGTCGCGGCGCTCGCATCCGGCGATGTCCAGATCGGCGACGTCGGGCAGAGCCCGTTCACCGCCGCGGTGTCGCGCGGCGTGCCGATCCAGGCGGTCGTGCTGAACGCGCTCACCGGCGTGTCGGAAGCGCTCGTCGTGCGCGGCGGCGCGCATATCGACAAGCCGGCCGATCTCGTCGGCAAGACGATCGCGACGCCTTACGCATCGAACTGCCACTATGCGCTGCTCGCCGCGCTCAAGCACTGGGGCATCGATGCGCAGCGCGTGAAGATCGTGAACCTCGGGCCGACGGAGATCGTCGCCGCGTGGGAGCGCGGCGTGATCGACGCCGCATACACGTGGGACCCGGCGCTCGGCCGCGCGAAGGCGAGCGGCGGCAAGGTGCTCGTCGATTCGGCCGAGGTCGGCAAGTGGGGCGCGCCGACGTTCGACCTGTGGGCGGTGCGCAGCGATTTCGCGCAGGCGCATCCGGATTTCGTGTCGAAGTTCGTGAGCGTGACGACGCAGGCGATCGCCGACTATCGCGCGAACGGCCGCGCGTGGACGAGCGCGTCGCCGCAGGTCGCCGCGATCTCGCGGCTGAGCGGCGCGACGACGGGCGACATTCCGCAACTGCTCGCGGGCAATCTCTATCCGACGGCCGCCGAGCAGGCGTCGCCCGAGCTGCTCGGCGGCGGGACGGCCGCCGCGATCGCGTCGACCGCGCGCTTCCTGAAGGAGCAGCGCAAGATCGACCGCGTGCTGCCCGATTATCGGCCGACGGTGACGGACCGGTTCGTCCGCGCGTCGGTCGCCGCGCGCTGATCCGACGCGGCGGCACCGGCATGGCGAAGCTTTCCGCGCAACAGGTATCCGTCGTCTACGCGTCGCGCCGCGGCGCGCTGACGGCGCTCGAGAACGTATCGATGTCGGTCGGCAGCGGCGAGATCGTCGTCGCGCTCGGCGCGTCCGGCTGCGGCAAGAGCACGCTGCTGTCGCTGCTCGCCGGCTTCCAGCCGCCGACGTCGGGCCGCGTGAGCGTGGACGGCGCGCCCGTCACGGGGCCCGGCGCCGATCGCGGCGTCGTGTTCCAGGACGACGCGCTGATGCCGTGGCTCAACGTGATCGACAACGTCGCGTTCGGGCTGCGGATGCAGGGCGTCGGCCGCGACGCACGCAACGCGCGGGCGCGCGACGTGCTGCGGCTCGTGAAGCTCGCGGGCTTCGAACAGCACCGGATCGACGAGATTTCGGGCGGCATGCGTCAGCGCGTCGGGCTCGCGCGCGCGCTTGCCGCGGACCCGTCGTTCCTGCTGATGGACGAGCCGCTCGGCGCGCTCGACGCGCTGACGCGCGAGCACATGCAGACGCTGCTGCTCGACGTGTGGCGCGCGACCGGCAAGGGCGTCTTTCTGATCACGCACAGCGTCGAGGAAGCGGTGTTGCTCGCGACCGAGCTGCTGATCCTGTCGCCGCGGCCGGGCCGGATCGTCGCGCGTCATTCGCTCGATTTCGCGCGGCGCTACGCGCACGGCGAATCGATGCGCTCGATCAAGAGCGATCCGCGCTTCACCGAAATCCATCTCGCGCTCGTCGAGCAGTTGATGCGCGAAACCGAGGAGGTCTGACGTTGGCCGCGACCGAACCGAATTCCGATCTCGCCCTGCCGCTTTCGGCGACGAACGCGGCCGCCGCGGCGTTGCGCGTGCGCCGCGGGTTGCGCGTGCATGCGGGCCACGCGGCCGCGCTCGCGACGTGGGTCGCGCTCGTCGCCGGATGGTGGCTCGCGGCGCGCTTCGAATGGGTGCCGGCCGCGCTGCTGCCGGGCCCCGAGGCCGTGCTGCGCAAGCTCGTCGTGCTGAGCACCGAGGGCTTCGACGATGCGACGCTAGGCCAGCATCTGCTCGCGAGCCTGTCGCGGATCGCGACGGCGTTCGCGCTCGCGGTCGTCACCGCGATTCCGGTAGGCATCCTGATCGCGACGAACCGGATCGTGCGCGGCGTCGTCGATCCGGTCGTCGAGTTCTACCGCCCGATTCCGCCGCTCGCGTACTTGCCGCTGATGGTCGTCTGGTTCGGGATCGGCGATGCGTCGAAAGTCCTGCTGATCTATCTGACGATGTTCGCGCCGCTCGCGATCGCGACCGCCGCGGGCGCAAGCGGCGTATCGGAAAGCCGCCTGCGCGCGGCCGCTTCGCTCGGCGCGACGCGCTTCAAGCTGCTGCGCCACGTCGTGCTGCCGAGCGCGCTGCCCGACATCCTGACCGGCGTGCGCATCGCGCTGGGCGCGGGGTGGTCGACGCTCGTCGCGGCGGAGCTGATCGCGGCGACGCGCGGGCTCGGCTTCATGTTGTACTCGGCGTCGCGGTTCCTCGTGACGGACGTCGTGATCGCGGGGATCCTCGTGATCGGCGCGATTGCGCTCGCGCTGGAAATCGGCTTGCGCGCGTTGCAGCGGCGATTGACGCCGTGGCGGGCGGATTAGGGTCTGTTTACATACGGAACGTGCATGCGAATGCCCGAAATCGCCCGTAGGGCAAGAAGTGAGGAGTGCCGTTTGGCCGAGCCAAACAAGCGACGAGCGACGCCGCCCTACGGGCGATTTCGGGCATTCCCCTGGAATGGATTCCAAGTTTGGGGTTGCCACGAGAACGGCCGCTCGCCGCGTTGCGCTCCTTGCGAATACGTCCAGTATTCGCCGCGTCACGCGCCTCGCGAGCGGCCGTTCTCGTGGCAACGCATGCACGTTCCGTATGTAAACAGACCCTAGGGTCTGTTCAATGCGCGTCGTGCCGCTGCCCGCCGGCGATCGACGTCGTCGATCCATGCGCGGCCGACGCTTCGGATGACGAAGCACGCAGGCGCCTCGCCTTGAAGATCGCACAGCCCTTCGACGACAGATCGAGCAGGAACGACTTCAGCGCGTTCTCGTCGGGGATCGGATTGCGCCCCTTGCCGATTCGATGGAGCTGCCGCGTGTACCACGTGATCTCGAGCGAGCCGAGGCTGTCGAGGTATTTGACGCCCGTGCTGAGCGGCTTCACGCGATGCCGCGTTTCCTCGCCGCGCAACAGCCGCGCGGGCGCGTCGGGCTCGATCGCGAGGATGCGCCCGAGGCCGATCAGGTCGAGCGCGCCGTCGCGCAGCGGCGCCTGCATGCCGGCGAGGCTGCGGAAGCCGCCCGTGACCATCAGCGGCACCGTCACTTCGGCGCGCACCTTCTCGGCGAACGCGAGGAAATACGCTTCGCGCGCGATCGTCGACGCCTTGCGGTCGCCAAGCTGCATCACGGGCGCTTCGTAGGTGCCGCCGGAGATTTCGACCAGATCGATGCCCGCATCGACGAGCGCGCGGATCACGTCGCGCGATTCTTCCTCGGTGAAGCCGCCGCGCTGGAAATCGGCCGAATTGAGCTTGATGCCGATCGGAAAGTCCGGGCCGACCCGGCGTCGCACTTGCGCATACACCGCGAGCACGAAGCGCCGGCGATTCTCGGCGCTGCCGCCCCATTCGTCGGTGCGCTGGTTGTGCTGCGGCGACAGGAACTGATTGATCAGATAGCCATGCGCGCCGTGCAACTGGACACCGGTGAAGCCCGCCTGCTGCGCGATGGCGGCCGTCGTCCCATAGCGCCGGATCAGATCGTCGATCTCGGCGCTCGTCAGCGCGCGCGGCACCGCGAAATACGGCGACAGCTTCGGCCCGAAGCCGATCGCCGACGGCGCGACGGTCTCCGCGTTGAGTCCGCGTATTGCCTGCTTGCCCGGGTGATTGATCTGCATCCAGACCTCGCTGCCGTGCGATTTCGCGGCCGCGGCCCATTCGCGCAGGCGCGGCAGGTCGCGGTCGTCCTCGATCACGGCGTTGCCGGGCTCGCCGCGCGCCTGGCTGTCGATCATCACGTTGCCGGTGACGAGCAGCCCCGCGCCCGAATTCGACCAGCGCCGGTACAGCGCGATCAACTGCGGCGTCACGCGGCCGTCGTGACCGCACAGCGCTTCGCTCAGCGCCGATTTCACGATGCGATTTTTCAGCACGACGCCGTTCGGCAGCGTGAGCGGCTGCGCGAGCAACGCGCCCGCGGCGGGATTCGGATCGGACATGGCGTGACGCTCCGGTTGGGTCGACGGTCAGGCATCCATCGATGAATGTTACATCAATGGATGTATTTGTTGAGATCGTAGGTTCAAAATCGGAACTGAGTCAAGACGGGGTGACGCGGATGCCGATTCGGGTTCCGGAGCGGTCGAGCCGGGCGGCGCGCCGACGATGCGGTTAGAGGAGATCGCCCAATTCGGCGGCGCGCAGCGAAATCGCCAAAAAACAATCGGCAAGAAATCGGCAAAAACGACAAGACGCGCGTCTCGCCCGAGGCGCCCGTATCGACGCTCAATGCATCGACAGACACGATGCGCACTGCTTGCGGCCCAGCGGCGCGAACGCGAGGCACGGCAGGTCGACCGAGCACGCGGACAGGCTGCCGTCCGCGGACGCCATTGCGTTGCCGAGGCGATGCAGCGCGATGCCCGAGCGGCGGTACAGGCGCTCGATCGACAGCGTCATCACGCCGACCACGCGCGTCGCGCCGAGCGACGCGGCCACCGTGAGCACCGACGGAAAGAAGTCCATCCCGAGCGGCTCGCGCCCGGTCGCGCGGCGGCGCCGGCGCGACGCGGCGAAGCGCGACATTTCCCAGACGGCCGGCGATTGCGGCGCGGGCGACGAGCCGAGCAGATGCGGAAACACGTCGCGCAGCAGATACGGGCCCGTCGTCGGCAGCAGGCGCGCATAGCCGCAGACTTCGCGCGCGTCGTCGAGCGCGACGACGTGAACCGTCGACGGACCGTCGAACTCGTCCCATTCCGCATGATCGTCATGCGCGCGACCCGCGATCGTCCAGCCGAGCCGGCGGACGAACACGTCGTAGCGATACGCGCCGAGATCGGTCTGGACGTGCGGCGGCAGTTCGTTCAATCGGCCCGCGATGATGTATGACATGGCGCTTGGTTCTCCGATGGATCGATCGTTGGCGTGAGGACAGCGCGCGTCCGATCGCGTATGAGCGGTGAGGGGCGAGAGGCTCGCGCGCGACGCAGCCTCGCCGCGGCAGGGCGACGATGGCGGCGGCGGATGAGACGGGCGGCGCTAACGAATCCGGATGGACCGCGCGCTCATGGAAAGATGAGCCCCTGTCGCGTCGCCTTCACGGCGGCGAACGTGCGGCTGCGCGTGTTGAGCTTCTCCATCGCGTTCTCGATGTGGAAGTCGACCGTGTATTTGGAGATGTCGAGCATGTTCGCGATGACCCACGACGACTTGCCGCGCGCGACCCACGTGAGGCACATCTGTTCGCGGTCCGTCAGATGGACGGACGGCGGAATCGGGCTGCACGTGCGCATGCTCTGGAACTGCAGGTTGAACTGCATGCCGAGCAGATACGCGTTGCGCCATTTCGCGTCGGCGTCGTGCGTCGGCGCGGTGCCGGACAGGCTGACCAGCAGCACGCGTCCGAGCGGCTGATGCAGCGGAATGCTGATGCCGTTGTCGAGTCCCGCGTCCTCCGCTTCCATCAGCAGATGCCGTTCGCGCAGATTCGACGTCGCGATGTCGTTCCACGAGAACGGCGTGCTGTACTGGAATGCCGCGCGATGGACGGGATCGATGGCGAAGTAGTCGCTGCGGGTGTAATGCTCGACCCACTCCGACGGATAGTGCAGCGAGACGACGTCGATCGATGCCGGATGCGACGCGCCCGACAGTTCGACGATCGCATGGTGCTGATAGCCGATCTGCAGCGCCGCCTGCCTGAAAGTCTCGATCAGTGTGCGGACGTCGCGCGACTCCGGCAAGGTGGCGGAGAGCATCGGTGTCGAAGCGCTTTCCCCGGACGACGACCCCGCACCGTCGTCTCCACCTGTTCGATATTCGCGTTGAAGCAGCCTGCTCAATTTGCATGCCCCCGTTATTGAAAATCAAGACTTTCGAAAGTGCCGTGTACCGGGTTGGGGACGCGTCGCCAATGAAAATCGGATAACGCAATGACGTTGAAATTGTCTGCAAATAATATCAAATGCAATAACGATTGCAAGAGCGGCGTTCGGATAATCGGCGGTTCATTTTGGGAGAGCGTCCGATATTTTTATCTCGATGCGCCGGGTATTTTTCGCTGCCTGAAACGATCCGGATGACGAGGTGGTGGGGTGCGAGCAGATTGACGCAGCGATCGGCATCTTAAACCGATGCTGCGATGCAATAGGCAAGTTCATTTCATTTTCGCGTCGGCAAGTTTTTATGCGGGGAGCGAGTAAGCATGGAATCGTCGCGGGAAATCGCTGCCGGCGGGGAGTGGCGGTGAATGATTATTCGGGCGGATTCGGGCTTATTAGATGTGCGGTAAATTCTTGTTTTCGTCGGAAAATGGCGAGCGAATATATTCGTGGCGGAACGCGAGCCGGCGCCGCATTTCGCGCGGCGATCCGGCCGGCCTTCAGAGCGTTTTGACGAGATTCGCCGCGTCCGCGCGCAGCGCGACGCGATCGAATTTTCCGTTCGGATTGCGCGGCAGCGACGCGCGGGTTGCGATCGTATGCGGCACCATGTACGGCGGAAGCTGCTGCGCGCACCATGCGCGCAGCGCGTCGTGCGCGAACGAAGCGGCGGACAGCGGCACGACGACGAGCGTGATCGATTCGCCGAGTTCGTCGTGGGGCACGCCGAGCGCGACCGCTTCGGCCACGAGCCCGCTCGCGTGCGCGACATCCTCGATCTCCTCGGGGCTGATCCGGTAGCCGGAGCGCTTGATCTGCGCATCGTTGCGCGCGACGAAATAGAGGAATCCGTCGTCGTCGCGGCGCACGAGATCGCCGGACCAGACGGCCGTCTCACGCGGCGCGCCGCCCGGCTTCGCCTCGGGCGAGGGCCGATAGCGAAGCGCGGTGCGCGCCGCATCGTTCCAGTAGCCGAGCGTCACGCAAGCGCCGACGTGAACCAGTTCGCCGACCTCGTTCGGCGCGCATGGCGCGCCGTCCTCGCGCACGACGAGAATCCGCGCGTTCGGCATCGCCTTGCCGATCGAGTCGGGGCGACGGTCGACTTCGGCGGGGTCGAGCTAGGTCGAGCGGAACGCTTCCGTCAGCCCGTACATCAGATACGGCGATGCGTTCGGGAACAGGTCGCGCAGCGCACGCAGCACCGGTTGCGGCATGTGGCCGCCGGTGTTCGCGAAATAGCGCAGCCGTGTGCGCGCATCGCGACAGATGAATGCATGCGCAACCATTGGGATTCGTTCGGCCCGGCGTGCGTGGTCGAGCGCGCGGAACGCGGCGCATGCGCATCGATTTGCGCGCGTCGGCCCGTGATGCTCGTTCAGTCCGTGCCCGCGGCGGCGTGAGCGTCGGCGTCACAGCGCATCGTGAAAGATGATCCCGAGCGTGTATCGTTGCCCGGAGCGCAAGCGGCTCACGCCATGCCGAAGATTCACCCGATATGCGCCGCGCGCGCCTTGCACCGGACGATGATGAACGGCGAAGACGACCGCGTCGCCTTGTTCGAGCGGCACGACGTCGACGCGCGATTGCATGCGCGGCCGTTGCTCGGTGATCACGAATTCGCCGCCCGTGAAATCGGCGCCCGGCTTCGACAGCAGGATCGCCGCCTGCAGCGGGAATACATGCTCGCCGTACAGATCCTGATGCAGGCAGTTGTAGTCGTCTTCGCGATAGCGCAGCAGCAGCGGCGTCGGACGCCGTTGCCCGGCCGCGTGACAACGTTCGATGAATCGTTCGTGCTCGGCGGGGAAGCGCGCGTCGATGCGCATCCGCGCATGCCAGCGATTCGCGATCGGCGCGAGGTGCGGATAGAGCGACGTGCGCAGCGCGTGGATCGCGCGCGGCAGCGGGTGGCCGAAATACTGGTATTCGCCGCGGCCGAACCCGTGGCGCGCCATCGTCACGCGGCTGCGGAACAGCGCGTCGCGCGCGTAGAGCGCGGCGAGCGCTTCGCACGTGCGCGGCGCGAGCAGCCCGCGGACGATCGCGTGACCGTCGCGGTCGAGATCCCGTTCGATCGACGCCCACGGCAGCGCGTCGATCCGTTGCGCGAGCGCCGTTTCGCGCGCCGCGCCGCTCGCCGTTTCGTCGCGCGCGCGGGCGGCCGCCACAGGTGGTTCGGACATCGTATTCATCGGCGCTTCCTCGCTGCATCGTGGGGGGATCGATGCGGCCAGTCTAGCGAGGCGGGCGATTCCACGCACACCGGATCTTGCGCTGCAATTCGCGCCGCGCGTTGCACGCCGCCGCCGCACGCCGCGCCGTCATTCCGCCACGCGCGTCAGAGCAACGCGTGAAAGGTCCAATAGAGCGCGCCCGCGAGCACGATCGACGCGGGCAGCGTCAGCACCCACGCGAGCACGAGGCTGCGCACCGTGCTCCATTGCAGTCCCGAACCGTTCGCGGCCATCGTGCCCGCGACGCCGGACGACAGCACGTGCGTCGTCGACACCGGCAGCCCGTATGCATCGGCCGCGCCGATCGTCAGCATCGCGACGACTTCCGCCGATGCGCCTTGCCCGTACGTCAGATGCTGCTTGCCGATCTTCTCGCCGACGGTCACGACGATGCGCCGCCAGCCGACCATCGTGCCGAGGCCGAGCGCGATCGCGACCGCGACCTTGACCCAGGTCGGAATGAACTTTGTCGCGTGATCGAGGTGCTTGCGATAGTCGTCGAGCGCGCGGCGGTCCGCCTGCGAGAACGCCGGCTGGCCGGTCTTCTCCATCAGGCGCAGCGCTTCGGACACCAGATACATCGTATTGCGAACGTTGTCCGCCTGGCCCTCGGGCACTTTCGCGATCGAGCCCGTCGCGCCGACTTCGGCCGCGAGTGCGTCGGACAACTGACGAACCGCGGGCAGCGTCGCGCCGCCCAGGCGGCGCGACTGCACGTACGTCTGCACTGCGGCGCGCGGGTTCGGCGACGGCGGCGCGTCGCCCGCATAGTGCGCGAGCGCCTCGGACGCGCGATGCGCGACGGCGATGAACGTCTGCGTCTCGCCGGGCGTGACCGCCTTGTTGAGCGCGTACGCGGTCGGCACGGTGCCGATCAGGATCAGCATGATGAGCCCCATGCCTTTCTGCCCGTCGTTCGAGCCGTGCGCGAACGACACGCCGGTGCAGGTCAGGATCAGCAGGCCGCGGACCCAGAACGGCGGCGGCTCGTTCGTCTGCGGCTCGAGATACAGCGCGGGCACGCGCACGAGCGCCTTCAGCGCGACGAGCAGCAGGCCCGCGCACAGGAACCCGGCGATCGGCGAGAACAGCAGCGACTTGCCGACGCCCGCCGCCTGCGCCCAGTCGACGCCGCTCGTGCCGGACGGCCCGTGCATCAGTTGATTCGCGAGCCCGACGCCGATGATCGAGCCGATCAGCGTGTGCGAGCTCGACGAAGGCAGGCCGAAATACCAGGTCGCGAGATTCCATGCGATCGCCGCGATCAGCAGCGCGAACACCATCGCGAAGCCCGCGCCGTGGCCGACCTGCAGGATCAGCTCGACGGGCAGCAGTTGCAGGATGCCGAACGCGACCGCGCCCGTGGACGCCATCACGCCGAGAAAATTCCAGATGCCCGACCAGATGACCGCGACGTTCGGCGTCAGCGAATGCGTGTAGATGACGGTCGCGACGGCGTTCGCGGTGTCGTGGAAGCCGTTGACGAACTCGAAGCCGAGCGCGATCGCGAGCGCGACGCCGAGCAGCAGATACGGAAACGCCGAGCGTCCGCCGACGGGGGCGAGATCCGCGAACAGGTGGACGAACACATACGCGACGCCGGCTGCGAGGAGGGCGACGAGGAGCGCGACGCCCAGATGCCGGGTGCGCCCGAGCTCTTCGCTCGCCGCAGCGGACAGAGGGTGGTTCATGACGGCCCTTGTTTGGAACGGACCTTTCGATCCTAGCCGTCGCGATCAGGCAGTTTGATGACAGCGCGCAAAGGAGGCGCGATTCGGAGGCGCGATTCGGGCGTGCGGTTCGTCGGCGGCGCGGCACTGGCAGCCGCGCGCCGTCACGGAATCGGCAGCTCGGCTTCGCGCTTCACCTCGCGCAGCGACAGCGCCGACTCGATCGACGTGACGCCCGGCAGCACGCGCAGCGTCTCGCGCAGGAACGTGCCGTAGTCGTCGAGATCGTGCGCGACGACTTGCAGCAGATAGTCGGCGGACCCCGACACGTTGTGGCACGATAGGATGCGCGGAATGCCGAGCACCTCGCGCTCGAAGCGGTTCGCGACGCTGCGGTCGTGAACCGAGCAGCGCAGCAGCACGAACGCGACGACGCCGAAGCCGAGCGCGTTGCGCGAGAGCTGCGCGCGATAGCGCTCGATGTAGCCGTCGCTTTCGAGGCGCTTGAGCCGGCGCGCGCACGGCGTTTCGCTCAGGCCCACCGAATCGGCGAGGCGGGCGACCGGGATGCGGCCGTCGAGCTGCACTGCGGCGAGAATGGCGCGGTCGGTTTTGTCGAGATCGATCATGGTGTGGGAATGCTCTAAAAAATCTGTTTCCAGTAGTGTATTCCAATAAATTTGGTGCATCTGCCGGCTAAATTAGCCAAAAAATCCTTGCCGGGAAGGTGCAATATGGAGCCCTTTTCCACCCGGGTTCGATCATGCTTTCCGCTCATCTGCTGCTCGTCTACGTCGCTGCCGTCGTCGCTGTCTACGCCGTGCCCGGCCCCGACATGGCGTTCGTGCTGCAGACGGGCATCGGTCGCGGCGCGCGGCACGGCGCGGCCGCCGCCGCCGGGCTCGGGCTCGCGCGCGCCGCGCACGTGACGCTGTCCGCGTGCGGCATCGCCGCGCTCCTGAAGAGCGCGCCGTGGCTCTACGAGACCGTGCGCTACGGCGGCGCGCTGTACCTCGCGTACGTCGCGGTGCAGATCTTCCGCTCGCCGGCGTTTGCGCTGCCCGACGACGGCGCGCCCGCTGCCCGGCTGCGTCATACCTTCGCCAAGGGCCTCCTCACCAACCTGCTCAACCCGAAGGCGCTGCTGTTCTGCTCGGTGCTGCTGCCGCAGTTCGTCCAGCAGGGCGGCGCGCCGGTGATCGCGCAGATGGCGGCGCTCGGCGCGGTGCTCGTGCTCGCGGGCTTATGCTTCGATCTCGCGTGCGTCGCCGGCGCGACGCGCATCGCCGGATGGTTGCGCGCGCATCCGCTTGCGCAGATCGCGCAGCGCTGGACGTTTTCCGCCGTGCTGTTCGGCTTCGCGCTGCGACTGTCGATCGACTGACTCGATCGGCTGACGCGACGCGCGCGAGTGCCGGCATCGGCATCGATGCACGACGCGATCGACGCACGCGAGGCAACTAACCGCGAATTTCCCGGAATCGCCTGAAATCGCCCGAATCGGCGCGCCGCGCGCGCCGCCCGTGCGCAAGCGCGTCTCGCGCGGCGCGTCGAACGTCGCGAACGGCCGTCGCGAGCGCTCGAGATGCGTGCGCAGGAACGCCGCGCGTGCTTTACACTTGCTTTGCCGTACTGTCGCACGGTCCCCGTGGCGGCGTGTGTGCGCCGTCCGACATACCGCCCGGAACTGCGATCGGGCGACCGTGTCCGAATCCTGGCAACCCGTTATCACGGCTTCTGGAGGATCCGAATATGGCAAGGCATCTTCACGCCGGCAACGAATCGCAGATCGTCGCCGAATCCACGTGCATCGGCCCGTGCGATCCGGCCGAGACGATTCATGTGGCGGTGATGTTGCGGCGGCAGGAAGAGCAGCACCTCGATTCGCTGTTGCAAGGCCTCGCGAGCGGCGATCCGAACGCGAAGCCGGTCTCGCGCGAAGCGTTCGCCCAGCGTTTCTGCGCCCATCCCGACGACGTCGGGAAAGTCGAGGCGTTCGCGCAGCGGCACGGCCTCGCGGTCGCGCGCGTCGATCCGGTCGAGAGCCTCGTCGTGCTGACGGGCACGATCGCACAGTTCGAGGCGGCGTTCGGCGTGAAGCTCGAGCGCTTCGAGCACCGGACGATCGGCCAGTATCGCAGCCGCACGGGCGACATCACGCTGCCGGACGAGCTGCACGACGTCGTCACCGCGGTGCTCGGGCTCGACAATCGCCCGCAGGCCCGGCCGCACTTCCGGCTGCGGCCGACTTTCCAGCCCGCGCGCGGCACGGCCATCACCTTCACGCCGCCGCAGATCGCGGCGCTCTACGATTTCCCGCCCGGCGACGGCGCGGGCCAGTGCATCGCGATCGTCGAGCTCGGCGGCGGCTATCGGCCGGCCGAGGTCCAGCAGTATTTCAGCGGCCTCGGGCTCGCGCGGCAGCCGAAGCTCGTCGACGTGAACGTCGGCGCCGGCCGCAACGCGCCGACGGGCGATCCGAGCGGGCCGGACGGCGAAGTCGCGCTCGATATCGAGGTCGCGGGCGCGATCGCGCCCGGCGCGACGCTCGCCATCTATTTTGCGCAGAACAGCGACGCCGGCTTCATCCAGGCGGTCAACCAGGCCGTGCACGACACGACGAACCGGCCGTCCGTCGTGTCGATCAGTTGGGGCGCGGCGGAGGCTAGCTGGACGTCGCAATCGATCCAGGCGTTCGGCCGCGTGCTGCAGTCGGCCGCGGCGCTCGGCGTGACGGTGTGCGCGGCGTCCGGCGACGACGGCTCGAACGACGGCTTGCAGGACGGCGCGAATCACGTCGATTTCCCGGCGTCGAGCCCGTACGTGCTCGCGTGCGGCGGCACGCGGCTCGACGCGCTGCCGGGGCAGGGCATTCGCAGCGAGGTCGTGTGGAACGACGAAGCGGCGGGCGGCGGCGCGACGGGCGGCGGCGTCAGCACCGTGTTCGACGCGCCGCAGTGGCAGAGCGGCCTGAGCGCGACGCTCGCGCAGGGCGGCAGTGCGTCGCCGCTCGCGAAGCGCGGCGTGCCGGACGTCGCGGGTGACGCGTCGCCCGCGACGGGCTACGAGGTGCTCGTCGCGGGCACGTCGACGGTGATGGGCGGCACGAGCGCCGTCGCGCCGCTGTGGGCCGCGCTCGTCGCGCGGATCAACGCGGCGGCGGGCAGCCCCGCAGGCTGGATCAACCCGAAGCTGTACCGGAACGCGGGCGCGCTGCACGACGTCTCGGTGGGCGACAACGGCGCGTATGCGGCGACGCCGGGCTGGGACGCGTGCACGGGGCTCGGCAGCCCGGACGGCGCGAAGGTCGCGGCGGCGCTGAAGAGCGGCGCGGCGGGCTGACGGGCGGCGGGCGAGACGGTGCGCGGCGTCGCGCATGCCGGCGCGCCGACGCATCGGGCACGCAGGCGCGCGGGCACGCGGGCTGCGGCGTTGCGGCGCTTGACGCCGGAGGCGGGGTGCCGGAGATTTTTGCGGTGCGGGACGGCCGGAGCTGGGCCCAGCCGCGGCGGTTCGGCGGCGCCGGTGCACGATGCACGGCACCCCCGACGAAGCGATCATCGCGCCGGCGGCGACGTGACGCGCCATAAGCGCCGCGCGGCCGGCGCGGCGACGATGATTTCGAATTCCCGGCTCGCCGTTGCGGCGATGCCGGCGCCGCAACGGCGTGTCGCCGCCGCTGCGGCGAAGCAGCAGCGAAGCAGCGGCGAAGCAGCGGCGGCAGCGGCGGCAGCGCATTGCGCGAAGCCGGCCCGAAGCCGGCCCGGCGTGATTCGCCTTCCGCGGCGCGCACGCGGCCGGCGTCGGCGGCAAACGGCTTGGCACGATTGACGATTCGTTCATGCACCCTCAATAGAACAGAAGGAGCAGCACGATGAGCATCGATTCGACTTCTTCCGGCGGCGTGCAGCCGCTGCATCACGGCGCTTCGGCTTCGGTTCACGCGCCGCCGCCGATCGTCGTCACGCCGAAGGACGACGGCGATCAGCCGTTCTTCGACCCGCTCGCCTACGGCAACGGTCCCGACGATTCGGTGGCGGACACGACCGAGGCCGCGGCGATCACGCACCACACGATCCAGATCGACGGCCGCACGATCGCGTACACGGCAGCCGCGGGCCACCTCGTGACCGTCGACGCGAGCAGTTCGCAGCCGGCCGCGAAGATCTTCTACGTCGCGTTTACGCAGGACGGCCAGCAGGAGGAAACGCGCCCCGTCACGTTCTTCTACAACGGCGGGCCGGGCTCGTCGGCGGTGTTCGTGCTGCTCGGCTCGTTCGCGCCGCGGCGGATCCGCACGTCGATGCCGAGCTTCACGCCGCCCGCGCCGTACCGGATGGAAGACAATCCGGACAGCCTGATCGACAAGAGCGACCTCGTGTTCATCAATCCGGTCGGCACCGGCTATTCGGCAGCGATCGCGCCACGCAAGAACCGCGATTTCTGGGGCGTCGATCAGGACGCGAACTCGATCAAGCAGTTCATCAAGCGCTATCTGACGAAGAACAACCGCTGGAACTCGCCGAAGTACCTGTTCGGCGAATCGTACGGCACCGCGCGCAGTTGCGTGCTCGCGTTCAAGCTGCACGAGGACGGCGTCGACCTGAACGGGATCACGCTGCAGTCGTCGATCCTCGATTACCGGCAGGCGGGCAATCCGGTGGGCGCGCTGCCGACCGCGGCGGCCGACGCGTGGTATCACAAGCGGCTCGGCGTCGCGCCGGCGCCGGCCGATCTCGGCGCGTTCGTCGAGGAGGTCGCGCAGTTCGCGCGCACCGACTATCTCGGCGCGCTGCGCAAGTTCCCGCAGGCCGACGCGGCCGTCGTCAAGAAGCTGTCCGACTATACCGGCATCGACACGACGACGCTGCTGTCGTGGAGCCTCGACATCGCGGGCTACGACACGCGCGGCAACTCGCTGTTCCTCACGACGCTGCTCAAGGCGCGCGGCCTCGCGCTCGGCGCGTACGACGGCCGCGTGACGGGGATCGAATCGGGGATCGCGGGCAAGATCGATCCGAACTCGGGCGGCAACGATCCGACGATGACCGCGGTGTCGGGCGTCTACACGGCGATGTGGAACGCGTATCTGAACGAGCAACTGAAGTACACGTCGAACTCGTCGTTCACCGACCTGAACGATCAGGCGTTCAAGTACTGGGACTTCGGCCACATCGATCCGACGGGCGCGCAGCAGGGCGTCGATCCGAAGGGCAACGTGATCCTGTACACGGCGGGCGATCTCGCCGCGACGATGGCGCTGAACGTCGACCTGAAGGTGCTGTCGGCGAACGGTCTCTACGATTTCGTCACGCCGTTCTACCAGACGGTGCTCGATCTGCAGCAGATGCCGCTCGAGGCGCCGGCGGTACGGCAGAACCTGTCCGCGCGGTTCTATCCGTCGGGGCACATGGTGTATCTCGACGGCGGCTCGCGCACCGCGCTCAAGCACGATCTCGCGCAGATGTACGAATCGACGGTGCGCGACACCGCGGCGGTGATGCGGATTCGCGCGTTGCAGGAGAAAAAGCGCACGTAGCGCGGCGCTTCGAAGCCGGCGGCGAGCGCCCGAAACGCCTTGGCAGCGGGGCGTTTTCGGGCGTTCGTGGTCATTTGCGGCAGCGTCTGGCGGCGCTTGGCGACGGAATCGCCCGCCATCGTCAACGCTTGCGAATCAGCACATCGGGCGTCAACTGCTCGCAGCCGTTGACGCCGAGCATCGCCAGGTTCCGGTCCACTTCTTCCCGCAGCAGGCGAATCGCATGCGCGACGCCGGCTTCGCCCGCCACCGCCGCCGCATAGTTGAACGGCCGCCCGATGAACACCATCCGCGCGCCCAGCGCCAGCGCCTTCAGCACGTCCGAGCCGCGGCGAAAGCCGCTGTCGATCATCACCGGATACCCGTCGCCGACAGCCTGCACGACGTCGCGCAGGACCCGCATCGGCGATACGGCGCCGTCCAACTGGCGGCCGCCGTGATTGGACAGGATGATGCCGTCGGCGCCCGCTTCGCGCGTGATCAGCGCATCGTCGACGCTGAGCACGCCCTTGATCACGAGCTCGCCCGTCCATTGCTCGCGGATTTGCCGCACGTGCGCCCAGTTGAGGTGATCGCGCGCGGAGAAATCGCGCAGCACGTTGGCGGAAAGAATCGGCGCGCCGCGCGTCGCAAACGAATTCTCGAAATGCGGCATGCCGTGCGTGAGCAGCGTGCGCGCGAACGTGCGCAGCAGCCAGCGCGGCCGCGTCAGCCCGTCCCAGAAAAGGCGCGGGCTCGGGCGCAGCGGCGTCGAAAAACCCGTGCGCACGTTGTTTTCGCGGTTCGCGGACACAGGAATGTCGACGGTGACGACGAGTGTCCGGTAGCCGGCGCGCGCGATGCGCTCGACGAGCGCGCGAATGCGGCCGGCGTCGCCCGGAAGGTACGCCTGGAACCACGTGTCGGGCGCGGCGGCGGCCACGTCCTCGAGCGGGATCAGCGACGAGCCGCTCATGATCGACGCGATCCCCGCGCGCTGCGCCGCGCGCGCGAGCACGACGTCGCCGCGATACGCCGACAGCGCATTGATGCCCATCGGCGCGATGCCGAACGGCGACGCGTAGCGCCGGCCGAACAGTTCGACGCCCTGCTGCCGCTGCGAAACGTCGCGCAGCACGCGCGTCACGAAGGCGTATTCGTCGAATGCCGCGCGGTTGTCGTCGCGGGTGCGGTTGTCTTCGGCCGCGCCGCTGACGTAGCCGAAGATCGGGCGCGGCAGCGCGCGGCGCGCCTTCGCCTCGAAGTCGTGCAGGCTCAGCACGTCCCGCAGGACGCGCGGCGGCCTGGCGGCGGCGCTTGCCGCAGGCCGGTTCTGTTCGACGATCGGGGAGGTAACGGTGCTCATAGTGGGCTTTCCTGACGCGACGCAGCCATTCTATGCAGCCGCGGCATCGATAAAAAGCGATAATCTTCAAACGAAATCGTTCGATAAAAGCGAAGAATCATGGCAACTCCGACGCTCAAGCAACTGGACGCCTTCTACTGGGCGGCGACCTGCGCCAATTTCTCGACCGCGGCGCAGCGGCTTCATCTGTCGATCTCGTCGTTGTCGAAGCGGATCAACGAGTTGGAGCAGGCCGTGGGCCGCACGCTGTTCGACCGCAGCGGCCATCGCGCGGTGCTGACCGAAGACGGCGAAACGCTGCTGCCGGCCGCCGTTCGCGTGCTGGAATCCGTCGCGGCGCTGCAGGACGCGTTCGCGGAAGACAAGGGATTGACGGGCCGCCTGCGCTTCGGCGTGGGCGAGCTGTCGGCGCTGACGTGGCTGCCTCGCTTCGTCGCGGCCGTGCAGAAACTGCATCCGCAGTTGAGCCTCGAGCCGTACGTCGACGTCGGCGCAGCGCTCGAAGAGAAGGTGGATGCGGGCGAGCTGGATTTCGCGGTGATCGCGGGCCGTTCGTCGCGCGGCAGCATCCAGTCGCAGCCGGTGACGGAAGCCCGGTTCGCGTGGATGGCCGCGGAAAAACTGGCGGGCGGCGAGCGCACGTTGACGCCGGCGTTGCTCGCGCGCCATGCGCTCGTCATCCTGCCCTCGGGCTCGGGCGTCACGCGCATCCTCGACGAATGGCTGCTCGCATGCGGAATCAATCATCCGCGACGCATCGCGTGCAACAACTGGAGCGCGGTGGCGGGCATGCTGCGCGAAGGCGTCGGCATCGGTTTCCTGCCCACCGGCTGGGCCGATGCGCGAACGGGCGGCGGCCTCGTGCAACTGACGAGCGAGCCGCCGCTGTCGCCGCTCCACTATGCGTTCCAATGGCGGCGCGGCGACATGCGCGGGCTGATTCCGTCGATGCTGGCGCTCGTGCGGCAGCACGCGGATTTTCGCTGAGCCGGCGTTCGGTTTGCGTCGGGACACGTCGCGTCCCGTCGCTTCGCGGCGCAGCGGTGCGGGAATCAGCGCGGGAATCGGCGCAACGCACGACGACGAACCGGATTCAATCCCGGTCGATGCAGGACACGGCCTTCGGATCGGGCATCCACAGATAGCACAGCAGCGACACCAGCACGCACGCGGACACGTACCAGAAGAACCAGGTCTCGTGGCCGATGCTCTTCGTCCACAGCGCGATGTACTCGGCCGTGCCGCCGAACAGCGACACCGTGATCGCATAGGGCAGGCCGACGCCCAGCGCGCGGATCTCGACCGGAAACAGTTCGGCCTTCGCGACCGCGCTGACCGACGAATAGAGGCTGACGATCAGCAGCGCCGCCGAGATCAGCGCGAGTGCGCCGCCCATCGTCTTCACCGTCGTCAGCGCGCTGAAGATCGGCACCGTGCACAGCGTGCCGAGCACCCCGAACGCGATCAGCAGCGGGCGGCGGCCGACGCGATCGGACAGGCTGCCGAACACCGGCTGCATCAGCACGAACGCGATCAGGCTGATGACGGACACCATCGACGCGTCCGCCTTGCTCATCCCCGCGCTGTTGACGAGGAATTTCTGCATGTACGTCGTGTACGCGTAGAACGCGACCGTGCCGCCGAGCGTCAGGCCCGCGACGATCAGGCAGGCGCGCTTGTGCCGGAACAATCCGGCGACCGACGCGCGGCTGCGCTGGCTCTGCCGGTGCTGCTCGAACGATTCCGTTTCTTCCATGTTCCGGCGCAGGAAGATCGCGACGCCCGCCGCGAGCGAGCCGATCAGGAACGGAATGCGCCAAGCCCTGCGACTGGAATCGGACCCCAAAATTATTCTTTATAAATCAAATGGATGGGGCGATTTCTCGCGTGCCAGTGCTGGTGAGTGCCCTGCGTGTAACACCCATGTAAGCAAAAGGCGAGTGCCACGAGTGGTTCGCGCCTCCGCTCAAATGGCCGATCTCCTGTTACCGACGATCGCGGAGCCTGCGTGCGGAAGGCAACGTCAACGTGCGCCCGGCGGCGAACACAGCCTGGAATCCGGCCGGCAGCATGCATCCGCTAAACACGGTAACACGCGATGTTTCGAACAGGGGGAAATCATGCTCCCGAGTCCTACGAAACAAATGCGGCGCGATATTTGGGGGATGGCAGCGAGGCAACGATGAGAAGCACGGACATTTGCATTGAATGTCCGCGTGCAGTATTCTGTAAGCTTCGCTGAAACAACAGCGAACCGGGATGACAGCCGGAAATTGCAGAAGGCGGACAACCGCCGAGCGCGGTTTTTTTGCGTCCGCACACTAAGCGCCTTCAATGGTCGGGCCTTGGTGGGGGAGCGCTTGCGCTCGCCGGGTTCTTCTGCACCGGTCTGTCAACCCTACCTTGTGCCCGGCCACCCCCGTTTGACAGCGGGAGCCGGGTTTTTTACCCGCAGAAGGAGGCCGCATGTTGCGTCATGATTCCGCTCGTCTCGAATCCTCAGAACCGTCCCTGATTAACGTTGCACTCGTCGGCGTCGACAACTTGTTCGCGTTGGCGAAACTGCTCGCCGTAGAGCAAGGTGTCGCGTTATTTGCCGGTCTGGCATTGGTAGAGCAGATGGCGATCTTCAACCTCTTCGAAATCACGCTCACGGCGGTCCGGGACACGCTTAACGAACTCGGAGAGCAAAAAAACTAAAACACGACGATTCGAGCCGCCATCGGAAGAAAACTTGCTACCCTATGTACGGAAAGGCCTCGTGGAAAGCGAGCCAGAAGGGGACAGGTAGGTCGCCTCGTTGGCGGCGCATTTTGCGCAACCCGACACCCCTTAGAGGATGGTTGAATTGGAAAAGACCGTGGATACGCTCAAAGTTGAAGCCGAGATCGGCAAACTGATGACCGAGGCATCGAAGCTGACTGCTGAAGCTGCGAAGTTGAATGCGGAAACGATGAAGCTAAACGCGGAGGCGTTCAAGCTGCAACGGGAGTCGCGCTGGTATCCGGTCATATGGGCTACCGCGTTCGTCGGTGCGGTAATCGGTGTTGCCCGGATTCTCCACTAACCCAACAAATAGACCCGCCGCGAGGCGGGTTTTTTCTGGACGCGAAAAACCGCGATCGGCTATCGATCTTCGCAGGTTGAAAGACTCGCTCGGCAAGACTGGTTGGAAACGGGCATCCAGGTTCTCGGGCAATCCACTCGTAGCCAATCCTCCGATCTATTTGACGGCCGCCCAATTGCCTGCTAGGGTCAATCCGCATAATCCAGCGGGAGGGGAGCGGTAACGGCCGGTCGACCATTCGAACACCACAAAACGCGCCCCCGATATACCAAAGAATGTGAGGGCCAGTCGTGTTGTTGTCCGATCAAATTCGCGCCATCGCCGAAGGCATGCTTGGCTTCGGCAGCCGCCCGATACGGGTGAATTGGGGGCAGGATCGCCAGAAGCGGTTCGATAACCAACTCGCGCTTTTGTACGCCGAAACCGACGAAGGTTTGATGACCGGGATCGTCGGCCATCTTGTCTGTGTGTCAACGCGTTCCGATCTACCGTCGTCCATGTTCATGGGGCTACCGGTCGGCCTCGATATCTACACGGCCGACACGAGCACGCCCCGTTCAATCAACGGCATCGTCTCCGAAGTGCGCATCGGCGCATCAGACGGCGACCTCACCTGTTACCGGTTCACCATCATTGACGCCGTGCGGTTGCTGCACGGCAAGTTCAATTCCCGCATCTTCAAGAACAAGCGCCTGCCCGATATCTTTCAGATGCTGTTCGCCGGATATTGCCGTCATGCCGGATTTGCGCGCGCAGTCGACCTCGATCTGTCGTTGCTCAACACCGCACGGTATCCCGAACGCGTGTTCGTGCGACAAGCAGACGAGCCGGACGGCAAATTCATCGAACGGCTCGCCCGCCGGGACGGCATCACGTATTTCGCGCGGCCCGGCGACCAGAAGGGCAAGGTCAGCGACACGCCGATGCACACCGTTGTGATGGTGGACGATCCAAGCCATGTGCCGCGCTCGCGCGCGCAAACGTTACGCTACGGCGGGGCGACCGGAACGCATACCTCCGACACGATCACGTCAATGTCATGGGCGCACGCGATGACATCGCGCCGCGCCACGATCCAGTCTCCCGACTTCAAGACCGCACGTGTCGCCAGCAGCGCGCAGGAGCAGTTGTCAAATCTGGTGTATCAGCAGTCGGCGGCATGATCAGGCGGCGAGCGGTTGCTGAGCCGGTGTGCTTTCGATCACCGGGGTACCATCCTTGAAGGGAATGCCCTTCATGAGCTGTTCGATCTTGTCCACGCCGCGGATACGGCGCCACGACTGTTCAGCCGATTCGATCAGCTTGAATGCCAGACCAAGGAAGGTCGCGCGCGACAGACAGTTGCGCGTACGCGTTGTGCGATGACGTACCGTCGCAAACGTCGATTCGATCGGGTTGGTCGTTCGCAGATGCTGCCAGTGTTCAGCTGGAAAGTCGTAGAACGCGAGCAACTCGTCGCGGTCCTTCGTGACCTTCTCAGCGGCCTTGGGATATTTGGCCGAATACGTCGCAACGAACTGGTTGAACGCGACGATGGCCTCGGCTCGCGTTGCCGCATTCCAGATTTCAGACAGGGCAGCCTTGGCGCGGCCGTGCTGCGATTTCGGCAGAGCGTTGAGCACGTTGCCGATCTTGTGGAACCAGCAGCGTTGTTGCCTGGTCTGCGGGAACACTTCTTCAAGCGCCGCCCACAGGCCCATCGCGCCGTCGCCAGTAGCCAGCAGCGGGCCGGCCTGCAGCCCGCGTGCCTTCAGGTCCAGCAACAGGTCACGCCACGAATCCTTCGATTCGCGATAGCCGTCGGCGAGCGCCACGCGCTCCTTGCTCCCGTCCGGCTTCACGCCGATGATCACCAGCAGGCACTGGCCATCGGAGTCTTCGCTGCGCGCGCCGGTGTGAATGCCATCAGCCCACCAGTAGACCCAGCGCGAGCCCGACAGGTCGCGTTTGTTCCATCGCTCGAACTCGTCGGCCCATTGCGCCTTCAGGCGCACCACGACATTGGGCGAGAGGCCTTTGGCTTGTTCGCCGAGCAGCACGCTGAACGCTTCGCTCATGTCGCCGGTGGAAACACCGCGCAGGTAAAGCCACGGCAGCGCCGCGCTCACCCGGGGCGACTTGCGCACGTAGGGCGGCACGATGTTCGAGTTGAACTTCACGCCCGAGCCCGAACGGTCACGCACCTTGGGCACCTGAACCGGCACGGGCCCGACTGCCGTGACGACCTCGCGTTCGGGCAGATAGCCGTTGCGCACGATCGCGCGCCGTCCGTCCAGCGTTTTCACGTTCGAATACTGCTCGAGCAATGCCGCCAATTCCGCCTCGATCGCCTGCTGGATAATCTGCCGCGCGCCCTGCTGGATCAGGTCGTCCAGACCGGGCAGGCCCTTCACTTCCGTTGCTGCTTGACTGCCGTTTGTTTCCTGCGTACGTTTCGCCATGGTGGTGGAGTTCGGTTGCTGGGTGTTACCGTGGAAAGCAACATTTTCAGCTAACCGCCACCGCCTTCTCATTTCCCGCCGACCACCCGCCGTACACCAAATTCGACATTAGCTCAGCGCGCAGTCGAGCGATGTTGACCACGGCGAGGCCGGGAACAGCCTAGCCGCGATGCTGGACGACTATCGCATCTACAGCCCGCACGCAGGCGATTCAGCGGGCGATTTGGATCGACTCGCCCGCCTACGGATGCTGTCGCACGACCGCCGCGCCGAGCGCGTCGAGTGCCTGGGGAACATCCGCGACGTTGGCCTGTTCGAGTGGTTCGACGTGACGGGCAACACGAGCCTCGACTTCGGGCCAGAAAAAGATCGGCAGTTCGTACCAATCGAGATCCATCGGCGCATGTGGAACAACCTGCCGAAGGAACTGGATGAGCGTGCCCGCGCGTTGTTTGCCTCGAGCCAGGGCCGCTTTGACACACCCCTATCTCACCCTGTCTTCAGCGAGGCATTGCCGGCGACCGGTGACCGCTACGAAATTGCGTTCTCCTGTGTCCGGCGTAACGTCCCGCTTACGCCAGCCTATGATCCGCGCATCGACTTGCCGCGAACACCAACGATTCTCGGGCGTGTCGTCGCCCCTCAAGGCGTCACGGTCCATACAGACCAGTTCAGCCGTGCATGGGTCCAGTTCCTGGGCTTGAATCCCGAGGATCATGAAGACGGAGCGGGTACGAGCGGCACGCCGGCCGACAGCGCGCCGCTGTTGGTGATGAACCCGTGGGCGGGCGAACGTTACGGCTTCTCGTTTCCGCTGCGTGTCGGTATGTATGTCACCCTTGATTGTCTCGGTGGCGACCCGGATCGCGTATACATCAGCGGCACGCTCAACGATATTCGGCATATGCCAACCGCGTTCTCGAACGTGACCAAGTTGCCGGAAAATCCGCACGTTCTCGGCCTCCGTAGTCACGAGATCGGCGGCGGCCGCGGCAACCAGCTCGTGATGTCGGACTGGAACAACCTCATCAGTGCGCAGCTCGCGAGCGACGAGTCCTATTCTCAGCTCAATGTCGGCCATCTCTCACACCCCAGCGACGGCGGCCCCGGCCAGTCACGCGGCTACGGCGTCGAAGCGCGAACGGATGCGTCGTTGGTTGCGCGCGCGGCGCGCGGATTGATGTTGTCGACCTACGCACGCGTCGCGGCGAGCGGCGACCTGCTCGACCGCCAGGAGCTGCTCGAGCTGCTGAGCCAGTTTGCCGAACTGTTCGAGTCGATGGGCGACTTCGCGCATCAGCACGGCTTGCAGGGGCCGGACAAGAGCGGACTCGACCGGCTCGCGCAGAAGCTGCGCGAATGGAGTTCCGAGCCTGGTGCAAACGACGGCGACATGATGGCGTTCGCTGCAAAGGGCGGTGCCGGACATTTCACACCGAAGACCTACGGCGTGTTCGCGGCCGAGAACATCGACCACGCGGCCGCACAGAACGTCCAGACGACAGCCGGCAAGAACGTGCACACGTCAGCGCGCGATGCAATGGAAATGCACGCGGGAAAGAGCCTGAAAGCGACCACCGCAAACGGACCGATGCAGCTCGAATCGCACGACGACATCATCCAGCTCGTCGCGCAGAAGATGCTCGACCTGATGTCGACGACCGACATCATCCGGCTTACCGCGAGCAAGGGCATTGAATTGCGGTGCGGCAACGGACTTTTCAGGATGGATGCGGAAGGCAACGCTGACCTGCACATGCCGGGCAAGGTATCGATCAAGGGAAGCGCACACGACTGGAGCGGGCCGGTGAGCACACCCACCAACCTGACGCCGTTCAAGCCGTCGTACCAGGCCCAATACGCGTTGAAGGATACAACGGACGGTTCGCCGCTGATTCGACGGCCGTACTCGATCAAGACGCCCAACGGCCGGACGATTCAGAGCTTCACCAACGATCGCGGCGAAACCGCCCCCGTCTTCACGCCAAACGCGCAAGACGTTCCGTTACAGGCAGTGATACCCAAACCCACGCAGGTCGAATCGTGGCAGTTCGCGGGTTCGGACAAGCCGCAGATTCAACGCGACTACTTGGAGGACTGACGTATGGCCGGCACGATGCAAACCGTCGCGACCTGCGAGACCGTTAACGAAGACCGAATCACGTACGCCGAGCTGCCGCCGGGTACGAAAGGCTATTTGCAAGAGAAGATCGAATACGCGCTGAAAGCTCCGGACATCGTCAATATCAAGCTGCCGGACGGATCGAGCACGATATCGATGCTCAAGCAAATTGTGATGACCGCCGCGATTCGCGTTGATGAGAGCGTGGCCGACTTCCGGTGGCAGTACAAGGCCGAGGTCAGTTTTGATATGTGGCCGGAGTTTGCATCTGGCGGAGCTCGGGCTCCGATACCATTTCTTAGCAGCAACACTGACGACGGGCCGGGCCGCCGTCATAGCCTGAATCCATTTCCGAAGGGATTCGTACCGGGATTTCTACGTCGCCCCGATGTGATCATCGCGAGAAATCCCGCTGACCGCTGGCCGGGCCGTGCACTTGTTGATCATCAAGGACACTCACACGTCGATAATTCGCTGCGGCTGGTGGAAGTCAAGTTCCCAGGCGACGCGTGGGGAGCGGGACAGGAGGATGCTTATCGGAAGATTTCGGGAAAGCCAGGAGACTACGTCTATCGCATGACGGTAATCGACGTTAGCGACTGCAATGGCGACCTGGAAAAGGTTCGTCAACGAGCGCTCGCCATGTCGCCAGAGGAACGCGAAGCAGAATTGCGCCGTAGGCAGCGCGAGCGACAGTTGCGCGCGCCGATTCGTACCATCGAGCCGATTCCCGAACCGGCCTGGTACGAGGCGTGGATTCGCAAGGTGGAAGAGGCCGGCGAAGCGACAGTGGCGGCTGTATGGGACGCGGTGAATTCCGGGGCACAGTACCTGTCGACCGAGATGGAGGCATGGCTCCGGCAACATGCGCCTTGGGCGCTGACTGCGGGCAAATGGGTTGCCGATAAAGCGACCGCCACGTGGCGGTGGGTAGACGAGACAGGCCGCGAAATTTACCGCTATACGACCGCACAATTGAAGGCGGGATGGGATGCGATCGTGCGCGCGACCGACATGACATGGGATCTGCTGAAGCAAATCAACTGGTCGCAAATCGGCACGTCGATTATCAAGGGACTCGTATTTGTCGCAGCGGTCGTCGCCGGGGTCATTATCATCATCGTGCTCGCCGAAGTCCTTGTGCCGGTCCTACTCGCGCTTGCAGCCATTGTTGCAACGGCTGCGGCCGAAACCGTAGCGGCGCTGGCGATCGCGCTTGGCGTAACCGCCGTCGCTGCGTGATCGCCATCATCCAACTTGTCAACGTATAAGGGAATCATCGACCCATGAGCGACACCGAAACGAAGGGTCCTGTCGTGCTGACACCATTCGCCGCTTACGCGCGCTACTTCGAGGATTTAAGCGTTCGCTTGGCCGACAACAGTTTTGCTGTCAAACCGGGGGTCATCGGGACCGTGTACTTTGCGGGCGGCTCGAAACCGGAAGGGCGACGCGGCCTGCTCGCGTGTTTCGATCGATTCGACGAGTTGTTCGGCGCTCACCTCATTTCCGGGAAAGACGAAGACCTAGCCAAGTTCAGCAAGAAAACGGCAAAGGGCGTCGAAAAAATCCGTAAGGCCATCAGCGATTCACCGGAATACGAACAGGTCAGCGTTATGCGATCCAGCGCGCCGCTCCCAACTATCGCGCCCGACTATCAAATTCAAACGCTGACCGGACGCGCAAGTCCGATAGATTACGTTGCGCCGTCCGGCTACAAGGTGGCGAAGGGCGAAGAAAAAGAGCTGTCGTATTTGAAGTTCAGCGTGCCGATGGAGTTGGTCACCCGCCCTGAAGGCCAGGCACAATACGAGCAGTTCCTGCGCTACGTCTGCGAACAACTCGATGTGCGCGGCGGCTACGGAGGGTTATCAGCGGTCACTGCGTACAACTATCACAACTGGCAGGCGCAGGAATGGGCTATTGCAGAACGCTTCAGCGGAATCGAAATTGATGCCTGCGCGCACTTCGGTAGGGAAGAATATGATCCGCTTTCCTATATGGGCGATTCGACGGAAGCGATGACTGCGATTTATCATAAATTGCACCCAGGAGCGAAGGTATTCCGGTGGGGCTTCATCAAAAGCATCAACTGGTACACGTTGCTCGGCGACCTCTTTGTCGAACGGCTCGGCGGCGACGCAGCGTTGCGTAAAGCACTCGACCGCGACGATATCGGGATAGAGCGTATCAATCATTGCGTGCTCGTACGGGCCGGACCATTCCCGCGCTTGGGCGCCCCCGAAGAGGGCTTGCCCGAACCCTACGTCTTCGTCAACAAGGTGCTGCGCGTGCTGCGCAACCCGAAGCCGGACGGGCTGCACCTGTACGAACCGGACCTGCCAAACGCCGACAGCAAGAACGCCCGCGCCTGGGAAGCCCGCTTCGACCTGCCGGGCGCACCCTCGATCCCCGAGCCGCCGAAAATTGTCCCGGAATCACGCGGAAAGCGTCGCCCGAGCGTCCTTGGCGGCGAGCCCTGCCCCGAGGCCGGCTGGTGGTATACCGCCGCGAAGCAAGGCAGTGAACGATTCTTCGAACAGGGGGAGGTGATGCCTGTCATCGAGGGCAGCCAGTGGGGTACGACACATTGGAAGTGGATGCGCGGCGCCGGAGACAACGAGTAATCAAGCCAAATGCCGAGACTGCATAATCAAGGCGCATAAAACTGGATAACGAAATCGCCCCGCCTATCGCCGCGCGGCCCGCAACAGGCAGCCCCGAACACCGGTGCATGCGTGCATAAAAACCGTTCATTTTTGCGGGCAGGTGGGGCGGGTCACAAAGGCGCGCGTGTCGATGCATTAAATCGCATCGTCGCGCATTAAAACGCACGATTTCGGCGCAGTGGCGAGCGCCCGGAACCCAGCGCCATAAGGGGCGCCGGGTCCAACGACAGGATGCACTAAAACCAGCCAGTCAAGCATAGCCCGCAGGCGAGGAGGGAACTGCGCGGCGGTGGGTAAAGCGGTCTATATCGGCCTACCATAGCCGCTTGCACGTAGCGAAAGAAGCGGATGAAAGCTCCATCAATGCATCGCCTGACAGGTGGCGAACCTCCACGCCTCAGCGTTGGTCAATGGGTTGTGAAGGATGAGACCCGAAGCCATGTGCGACATCATAAAAAAAACGCCCACGAATCTCGCGGGCGTTGGGTTATCCACAGTTGATTGATGTTCAGTGATTTACGGTAACGGATTCCGCATCAACCTTGGATTTCTGGAACTCATCATAGATGCATTTGGCCATATGAACTTCCGCCGGATTCGGGTTAGGGTCGTTGTATCGATCCGGTTTCGTGATGCCTGACTCTTCGAGTGGCTTCAAATGATCGCGATAGACAATACGTGTGCGATCCTGATTCAGCACTCCCTTCCCTCCGGCATGTTTGATACCTTCAAGATATCGATCGACATTATCGGGATCGACTGCTTCAGAGTAGGTAATCGAGGAATGGCAATCTTCATACACCCGATAAAGCCAGAACATGGCACGCATATTTTCCAGCTTTGCAAGGAATTCTTCACTATTGAGGAAATCGACATAGGCTTGATGCGCCTTGTCATATTCAGCACGATAGTGACGGCTCACAAATTTCTGCGCGGCGCGCAACACTGCATCCGCCTTGTCCTTGGCATCCGAGAGCATCGATTCGATGCTGGCGATGGCGGCGGGAACATTGACCTGTTCGTCGGCATACTGCGCGAGTACGTCACGCACCTGGGCCAGTTGAGCATCGATTTCGCGGTAGTCAGGCTCCCGCCCTTCACGGGCCGACGCGATCAGTTCATCGCGCTTGTCGTTCATCAGGGCGTCAAGGCGTTCCGTTGCCGCGCGGAATTCGTCCTTTTTCGCTTGAACGCGTTCCAGCGATTTCTCAAGAATGCCGATTTCCTCTTGCTGTTCGCGGATCAGGTTGACGGCATGGTCAATGCCTTCGATCATAATTTTTTCAGCGTCGTCGCGCTTTGCCCGTCGGGCCAGCACGTCCATTGCACGTTTGAGGGACCATTTGGCGGGGAGTCGGGAAAGATCAATCATTGATTTGCTTTATTTAAATTTCGTTAGATAAAAAATAACTGCATCAGTAAAAATATTGGATCAGCAATCAGTTTCAAGGTGATTGCTTGCTGCGCCATTCAGATTGTCGATGGCTGCCAGTTCGGCGCGAAGCGTTGCTGCCAATTCTGCAATATCGCTGAAATTATCTTTCTCCTTGTTCGATGTGTATTGATTTGCGGAACGGATTCGTGTCCGTAGCTCGCACTCGACCCGATCAAGATCGGCTTGCAGGGTTGCTGTCAGCAGCGCGAATTTAGACGTGGTGAATCGTTGTGATGCGTACATGTTTTTACCTATTAAAAAGGTTGGGGTGGGTTGAGTGAAGGTGATTGTTCGATTGGAAATCAGTCGAATAGATGAAGTCTTGTTCGTCGCGAAGCGCGTCGGTCGCGTTCGAATCGGGCGCGTCCGTACAGTTATTGACACGAGTCCGAGAGGGCGCGATTTTTGCGGCAGCGGCCTTGACGATCGTCCACGTGCGGCGCACGCTCGCGACTGCCTTTGCGATGACCGTGTGAATCGTGCCGACGATGCCGCCCATGTCGACGGCCCACGGGCCGCGCACGACGACGCCCGCCGCACGCGTGCCGAGCGGATCGCCGTAGCGGCCGACGCCTTCCTGCGCTTCTTTGTGCAGCCACATCGACGCATCCTTGCGCTTGATCCACGGGCCGCCCCATGCGCGGATGAATTCGGCGTAGTCGGCGCGCTTGTCGTCGTCGCCGGTCGCGCCCTTCACGCGCTGCGCGGCGTGCCACGCGCGTTGCAGCGCGTCCGGCGAGTCCGCGATGGCTTGTTTTTCGATGCGGCGCAGTTCGCGCCAGACCGTGACCGGTGCGCCGCCGATCGCCTGAAACTGGCGGATGCCCCATTGCTTCGCCCACGCCTGCACGCGCTGCGTGGTTTGCGCGATAGGCTCGCCGTACAGGTCAAGCTCGATGCCCGCGCCGTCGATGTTCTTCGAGATGTATTTGGCGATGTACCCCGCTGCGCCGCCCTGTTCGGCAGTGATGCGCTCGAAACGCAGGCGGTGCTGTTGCGCGCCGGGTTCGTCGGGCGAATCGTTCAGCAGGAAGTAACGCACAAGCGCTTTGCGCCAAACCGACGCGTCGGCGGGATTGCGAATGAAGACCATCAGGTTCCAATGCGGCGTACCGTCGCGATGCGCTTCGACTGTGCGCATCCCGTAAAAGCTCACCCTGCGACGCTGCAACCATGCGCGGCACCGGCTCCATTGGCGTTGCAGATATTCCTGCGTGTCGCGCGGCGTCGCGCCGTCGTACTTTTCATTGACGGACCCATTGGCGCGTACCGCATGAAAACGGCTCGGCGGCGTGACCACCGCGAATTCGCATGCGCAACCGTGTTCTTCGGCAATCTCTTCCATGCCGCGCATGCGCAGCATGAGTTCGCCCCGGCGGATGGCCGGATTGCTAACGGATTTGTCGGCCAGCTCGGCGAGCGTAAAAATCTCGCCGTCTTCATTGATTGCGTTGGTGCGTTCCAGCATTTGCGCATTGCGCTCGGCCTGCGCGATGCTGCGGCGCAGGTTTTCGTCGCTAATGTATTGATCGGCGCGCGCGCTGACGAGGCCAAGGCGGATCGCCAGTGCTTCGGTCTGGCGACCGTGCATGCTGCGCAGGCGTCGCGTCCACCAGCCCGGATCAATCACGCGTGCGATGAAGCCGCCCGGACGTTCGACGGTGGGCGGGGCGATGCGCCAGCGCTCGCAAAGCGCGGTCAGGCTCGGCACGATGGTGGCCGTATCGCCCAAACGTTCGGCGATGGCGTATGCATCCGATGCGCGTCGGTATGCGCATTCGCGGATATCGGACAGGTTCGCCGTCAGCGGCAGCACGGCGTCGGCGTAGCGCTCGACGTGTTCGCGCAGGTAGACGTTGCCGTGATACCAGTTGCGATGCTGGCGGTCCAGTTCTTCAAGACGGCGCGACATGGTGCGCGCCCATTTGCCGGGCAACTTGCCGAGCATCGCTTCACGCCACGCATGCTGCGGCATGCGCGGGCTCACGGTCGCGAACGAAGTCAGGAGTGCCATGCGCTTACGTGTCCGTGTTACTGAACGGATGCGCTATGCAGAGCGACGATGCGCTCGACCGTGTCGTGCGGCCATACGAGACGCCCGTTCGGCAGTTTCGTCGGCTTGACGCCGAAATACGAACCGCGACGGCACAGCGCGACGCGCAGCGTGTCGGGTTGAAGGCCAAGGCGTTGGGCGAGGCGGTTGGTGGTCAGTCCGATTTCCATGATGTCCTTTGATTCCGGTTATGCACCGCGTGGTGCGGCGCGACGGAACGGACTCTAACGGCGAACGGCCATCCCGTGCGGCTAGGCGGGACAGTGGGACGCTAGCCGGGACAATGGGACGCTAGGCGGGACAGTTTTGGGACAACTTCGGGACGCTGCGGCATGGCCGGGGAAGCCATGCGCAGGTACGGGCGGGGAGCGAACGCTCCCCGGCGAGCATCAGGATTTCAGCGAACCGTGTTTGCGCAGAAGACTCAACGTGTATTAGCCGGGACTCGATCTGACAGGTAGTCGGACCGACAAAGAACGAGTCATCAATGGGGGATGAGTTTCTCCTTGGCGAGATCGAGCGAATCGAGGAAAGTGCGCATCGGTGTCTTGCCGTAACACCATCGCCCCTGATGCTCTCGTTCATTGTTGTACTGGTCGAGCCACGCATCAAGGTCCGTCTGCAAGGTGGCGATCGAATCGTAGATCTTCTTGCGAAAGGCGATGCGATAGAACTCGTTGAGCATAGTCTTGTGCAGCCGCTCGACGATCCCGTTGGTTTGCGGCGACTTGGCTTTGGTCCGGGTATGGTCGATGTCTTCCAAGGCCAGATACAGCTCGTATTCGTGATGCTCGGGGTTGCCGCAGTATTCAGTGCCGCGGTCTGTCAGCACGCGTAGCAGTGGAATGCCGAAGCCGTCGAAGAACGGGACAACACGATCGTTGAGTAGGTCAGCCGCCGGCAAAGGTGTCTTGCGATCGTAGAGCTTGGCGAACGCAACCTTCGAGTAGGTATCGACGAAAGTCTGCTGGTAGACACGGCCGACGCCCTTGAGGCAGCCGACATAGAACGTATCCTGCGCGCCGCAGTAGCCCGGACATTCGGACTCGAATTCGCCGTGCACTTCCTTCTCGTGCTTGGCGCGTTCGAGCGCGATGAGCTGGGCCTCGGTCAGCACCAACCCCTCTTGGGCGGATTTGGCCTCCAAGGCCTTCAGGCGCTTCGGCATGGTCTCCAGATCGTGGCGCAACCAGATGCTACGGACGCCTTGGGGAGAGACGGACAGGGCATGCCGTTTGAGGACCTCGTTGGCGATACGCACCTGACCGTAGGCCGGCAATTCGAGGGCCAGTTCGACAACGGCGGCCTCGACCTGTGGGTCAACGCGGTTCTTGAGTAGCGGCCGGTGGTGGGAAATCTCCTGCAGCGCAGCTTCGCCGCCCCGATCGTACAGTTCCTTAAATCGGTAGAAGCTGTCGCGCGAGTAACCCATCACGCGACAGGCCTGGCTGACGTTGCCGAGTTGCCGGGCCAACTCGAGTATGCCGACCTTGGCGCGAATTACCTTCTGCTCCTGAGTCATGGTGGACTCCTTGCTGTTCGCGGCGCGCATTGCCGCTACGGGCTACGCCCTCTGCGCCAATGCGCGCCAGCACGAAAAACCAACCACTGTCAGATTTAGTCTAGTCCACCGCACTCAACGCGTTCTTGAACGTCTTGAGGCTGACCGTTTTCCGGTCGCCATCCTGCGTCCGCCAATCCAGTTCGTCGGTGCGGCTCTGAGGCAGGATATAGCCGGTCACGTCATGGGCCTTGAGATAGCGCATAACCGTTCGGGCATCGGGATTGCTGCCGCACTCACGAATGATGCTCGGCCAGTTCACGACAATCGCCTCGCGCCAGCGGACCTTCACGGGCGGCGGGTCGTCGTCCCGGCGGGTCGTCTTAGCATCCGGTTGCGTGGTCGATGCGGCGGCCCTTTGATGATCGTCCGACATGAGCGAACTCAACGGGCCGTTGGGAAGCATTTCCCTCATGCGGGCATGCAGGCGGCTTGCGCGTTCGTTCAGCATTTCGGGGACCGGCACGCCATGCTGCACGAGCCATGATCGCGCATCCTCGAATGCGATATAGAGCGGGACATCGATGATGTCATCAAGGCTCAGTTGCATCTCGTCCATCTCGATCCACCGGCTCAGGCGTGTCGCCGGGACCGGCGTCATCGTCGGCGCTTCGCGAACGACAAGCGCGCCGGAATGAACGGCTGACTTCACTTCGCGAAGGAACGCGCGGAACCGGGCGGTAAAGATGGCCTCATCCTCAGGGGGCATCAGTCGCGCCGGTTGCCCGTTACCGAGCGATGCCAGCCCTTCACGCGCGAACGTCATGGCAAGCTGGCCGACGACAATGTAGCCGTCGAGAAAATACTGAAATTCTTGCTCTTGACCTTCGATCAAATCGGCAAGCGCCCGGCGGGCTTCGGCGTTTTTTCTTTCCGCCTCTTCCAGCATGAGTTGCCGGAGTTCATCGTTACGCATCGTGTTTTCAGACATGCGCCACCTCCACACCATCCTGCGCCGCTTGTGCGGGAACTTCTGCCGGCGAAACGCCCGCCTCGTTGAGCATCCACGTTTCGATTTTTGTGTGCCACATGCGTAGCAGGTCAATCGGACGTTGCTTGTAATGTTTCTCAGCGGTCGCGCTCGGCTTGTGGCCCATGATTTGCGCGACGACACCCACCGGACATTCAATCCATTCCGTGAGCGTCGCGAACGAGCGGCGCAACCCGTGCAGTGTCAACCCCTCGATATGTGCCTTTTCCAGTACCGCGTGATGCGGGACATTCGGTGCTTTCATGCGCCCCGTTTTCGAGCGCGTGCTGGCGAACACCAAATCATTGATGCGGGGTAGCACGGCGAGTAGCGACGACACGTAGGGCGTCAGCGGGATCGTGCGCTCCCCCTCGATCTTGTCGCGCAAATTCAGCGTGTTCCAGCGAAAGTCCACATCCGCCCATTTCACTTCGAGCAGTTCGCCGGGACGCGCACCGGTCAGAAGCAACATTTGCAGGTAGGTTGAATAGTGTGCGTTCCCAATCCCACGCACGCCCGAGAACCAAGGAGCCAGTTGTTCCCGTTGCAGGCAGTCCGATTTCGCACGCGGCTTCGGAACATGCTGGCGTACCTTGCGCGTCGAGCAGACCCGCTCAGGCACGAGGCCCGACCATTTTTCATGCTCTGCGCACCAGTTCAGGCACGCACGCAGCAGCCGAAACGCAAGTGACGCCTGCGTCGGTCGCGTGGCGGTTTCGCGCGCCAGCCAGTCGGCAATCGTATCGGCGGTCAGTCCGGACAGTGGTACGTCGAGCAGCCCCACCAGCGCACCGGCTACTCTCAGCGCTCCGCCGCGTTTGCCCGCTTTGGGTGCGTCACCGCCGCGTCGAGAAACCTTTTCGCGGTCGGAAAGGGTATGCTTACCCCACCGTGCGCGGTTCGCCTCGATATGGGCTTTCCACGCGTCTTCCAGTGTCACCTGACGGCGTTGCGATTCGACGCGTTGTTCCTGTACCGCCTTGAGCACGGCGGCTTTTTCGACACGCGGGTCTTTCCCTTCGTCAATGAGTTTCTTGAGTTCGCGGGCTTTCTGCCGTGCACCGTCAATATCCCACGCGCGAACGTCGCCAATCGTCGTGCGAATCGTGTTGCCCGCGATGCGCCCTTGAAAGATGAAAGACACGCTGCCGGTTGTGGCGCGCAGTCCAAGACCGGGCATGCCTGCGTCCCACATGAAGACTTGTTTGCTGTCGGGCGGGCAACGGAAGTCGCGCACGCGACCTGCGGTGAAGTTGATACGGGCCAAGTGGTGTAACTCCTGCGTAATTGATTTGGGCTAAAACCAACCAATTATATTACATTGACCCTACTTCCATAAACACATTAAGTCATTGATAGTCTTGCACTATCTCTGTTTTTGTCGTGCTGTTCAATGGCGTTACATGGGGTTAGTTGGGAATGCGCCAGCCCCAGCTTTCGAGTTGCGCGGCGCTCAGGAAGAACTGCTGCAGCGCGACCAGCACCGCCATCGCCAGCAACTGGCCGAGCGACAGCGTCGCGAACAGGAAGCTCGAATAGAAGCCGCGGTTCGTCTTGTCGGCCATCTCGCTCAGATAGGTGGCCGAGCTCGCGTATTCGCCGCCGAGGCTCAAGCCCTGCAGCAGCCGCGCGGTGACGAGCAGCACGGGCGCCGCGATGCCGATGCTGGCGTAGCCGGGCGTGAGGCCGATGATCAACGAACCCGCGCACATCGCGAGCACCGAAATCAAGAGCGCGGCGCGGCGCCCCTTGCGATCCGCGTACAGGCCGACCAGCCAGCCGCCGATCGGCCGCATCACGAAGCCGACGGCGAAGATCTCCGCGGTGTTGAGCAACTGCACGGTCTGGCTGCCGGACGGAAAGAAGACCTTCGCGAAATACAGCGAAAACGCCGAGTACACGTACCAGTCGTAGTACTCGATCAGATTGCCGACCGATCCGCTGAAGATCGAGCGAAGGCGGGCGAGGGTCCCGGCTGGCGGGGAATAGGGGGCAGTAGCAAGAGGGCGGACTTGCGACACGTGATGTCTCCGGTTTCGATTGTCTTCATTGCCCGTGCGGATGCCGGCGCCGGACGGCGGCGCGCGTTCGGGTGCAGCAAGGGTAAGAGGAGGAGGCAATCGGCGGAAAGCGAAATAATCGGAACAAGTTTGTTCGCTTTTGTGGAAGCTTCCGCGAAGAGACAAGCCGGCGGCGAGACTGGGCCCTGTATCGGCCGGCCCCCGTATCGCGCCGCGGGCCGGACGCGCCGCGCGACTGTTGCCGCGCGGCCCGCGATGCGCCGTCAGTTCACGCCGGCGGCGCTCCACGCTCGCGCGACCGTTGCGCTCTCAACCGAATTCGCGCCGTACAGGTCGTTCGCCGCCTGGATCGACGCGCGACGCGCGCTCGGGTAGCTGGAGTAGGTGGTCAGGTACAAGGTCAGCGTCCGATACCAGATCTTGCCCGCTTTGTCGCGGCCCAGGCCGCCGAAGCCGGTGTCGCCGTTGCAGACCAGTTGGCTCTTCGACAGCCCGGTATCGGTCGACGGCGTGACCGGGCCTTCCGCCAGCAGATAGAAGAACCGGTTGCCGACGCCCGACGTGTAGTGCGGGTCGTGGCGCGGATTCATCCACGAGAAGCCGCCGGACGGATAGCAACTGTACGACCGGCCGTCGAGATCCTGCTTGTACATCTTGCGCAGGCCGCCGCTCGTGATGCGCGCACCGATCACGTAGTTGCCCGGATCGTTCGGATTGTTCGCGTAGTACTTGACGAGCGTGCCGAAGATGTCGGACGTCGATTCGTTGAGGCCGCCCGCGTCGCCCGAGTAATTCAGGTTCGCGGTGGCCTCGGTCACGCCGTGGCTCATCTCGTGCCCGGCCACGTCGATCGACACGACGGGCTTCGGCAGGCGCGTGCCCGGCTCGCCGTCGCCGTACGCCATCACGCGCGACGACAGCCATGCGGCGTTCGCGCCCGTCGTGCCGCTGCCGGTGTCGAACACGACGTGCGCGTAGCTCTTCACGCCGCGGCCGTCGTTGAAGATGCCGTTGCGGTTGTGCGTGGCCTTGTAGTAGTCCCAGGTCAGCGCGAGGCCGTAGTCGATGTCGGCGGCGACGGTTTGCCGGTCGCTCGTCGTGTTGTTGCCCCACACGTTCGTGCTGCTCGTGAAGATCGGCAGATCGGTGGACTGCTCGACTTCGTCCGAGCTCAGGCCGCGGCCGTCGTACACCGAGCCGCCGCCGCGGGTCGGATCGAGCAGCCGGTACGCGTTCCTGCCGGTCTGGTCGGTCGTCAGCGACAGGTTGCCGTAGTACAGCGAACGGCCGGTGCCCGTCACGGAGGCGGTCTTGATGAGGTCCTGCGCGTCGAGCACGCTGCCCGTGCGCGCATCGATGTAGTAGATCACGGCTTCGCCGTGCGCGTCGGTCGCCTTGCCGTACACGCGCACCGCATAGGCGAGCGTGGGCGCGGCGTCGCGCGCGAACACGACGAGCGCCGCGCCGTCGACGCGGCGCACGTCCGCGCCGAAACGCTTCGACGCGACGCGCAGCGCCGCGTCCGCGCCCACGTCTGGCGCGTTGCGCACCACGAAGCGCTCGCCGATCTTGCCGATCTTGCCCGCGAGATCGATCGGCGCGGGCTGCGTGAGGCTCGCCTGCTTCAGCCGCCCCTGGCTCGAATGGACGACGACGTCGCCGCCGATCACGGACAGCCCCGCGTAGAAGCGGTCGAAGCGCACGTGCTCGGTGCCGTCGGGGTCGACGATCACGTCGCGCACCTGGAACTGGTCGCCGTCCGCCGGCGCTTTCGCCTGCGCGCCGGCGAACTTCAGCGTGCGCGCGGCGCTGCCGGCGGCGAGGTTGAAGGTGGACGGGTTCTGCTGGATCAACTGCAGCGCGCGGTCGGCCGCGGCCTGCGGATCGTCGGCTTGCGCAAACGCGCTGACACACGCGAGGGAAATCGCGGTGATCGACAGCAGGCAAGATAGTTTCTTCATGTAATCCCCCAGATAATGAATGATTGCGTGATTATTCAAAATGCATTAACTGCAAGCATTAAACATGAGAGGTACCCTTGAACTGCAGAGGCATGCTAGGAGGCCAATTCAATATTTACAAGATATTTACCAAAATATTAATGTTTCATTGTTTCGGTGTGAATCGAGTCAGGCGTTGGTGAGGAATTTGAAATGATCCTGTGCGGCGCATCGGGCGCGCCGCCGATGTCGAGCTGCCGGCGCGCGCCGGGCGGCAATCGCGTGGTGCGGGCGGCGGGGCGGCGCTGCTCGCGAGGCGGCTCGGTGGAATGCGCGGCGCGCATGCGGGCCGCCAACGGCGGTCATATTCAGTTTTTCTGGATATTCAATTGGATTGTTGATGGTATTTTTTGTGAATATTCCATTGATTCGCGAGGATCTGATTGTTGACCCGGATTGCCTGAGTTTCGAATTTGTCAGCGAAGATCGGGCGAATGAGTGGCGCGCCGAATGGCGATATTTGTCCGGAAGGATGAAATGGCGCGGCGGCCGATGATGCGGAAAAACGACGCGCCGCATGATGCGATGGCCGCCGGCACGGCGGACGGCGGCGCGATATTGCCGCGACGGGCTTGCGCGGTGATCGATTGGCCGCGCGAGGATCGAAAGCCGGTCGCGGCGACGCGATGCGAAGCGAAGCGGCCGCTCAGGGCTGCGCGACGCACATGCCGGCGCGATCGTCGCCCGTCTCGACGATCCACGCGTTCGACGCGAGCTTGCGAAAGCGCAGGTCGATTTCGTCGCCGACGTCAGGCAGTGCGGACGGCAGCGGCTGCGACGCCGCGCTGTCGCGCGCCGTATAGGCGACGTGGTTGACGCGGCACAGCAGCGAGCCGTCGCCTCTGAAGAGCGTTTGCAGCGAGCCGCTGCGATCGATGGACAGGTTCACTTTCTCGTGCTCGAAGCAACCCCACACGTGCACGCGGTGCACGTCGAGCCAGAACGACGTCGACAGCGTGGCCTGACGCGTCACGCCGTCCTTGCTCAGCACGAAGCGCGGCTGGCGGATCACGCATTTGCTGCGCGGCAGGTCGCGATACGCGCCGACCGTGACGTACCAGGCCGTCCATCCGCTCAGCACCACGACGCACAGTGCGATTAGTTGCTCTTTTCGAAGAAATAGGCTTGGCACAGTTCAGGCGTTTCGTAGATGGATTCCGGGCATACCGCGAGCCAGTCATTCGATCCCAGCTCGATCTCGTAGACGAAGCTGCCCTTGAGCGGCTTGACGTCGATGGCTTTCAGCAGATCGGGCTGGTTCATGCGGCCGTCGGAGAAGTAGTGGATGCCGTCGATGGTTCGCGTGAAGCGGAACCGGAAGGTGTTGTCGCGATGCCGGAACGTCTGCCACGTGAGCACGCTCGCCCACGCCGCGAGCGTCACGTAGATCGCGAGATACGCCGCTCGGCGCCGTGGCGATCGCGCATGCGTCGCGCGCGTGGCGGGCGGCGGCGCGGGAGTCGCGCGCGGCGTAGTCGATGTATCCGGCGCATGCGGTGCGTCCGGCTCGTTCGATGCGATCGGTGCGATCGGTGCGGCAAGCGGGGCGTGTGCTGCGTGCGCGTCGGCCGGCGCGGCGGCGGGCTCCGGTTCGGACGAAGCGGGCGCGGCATGCGCATCCGAAGCAGGCGGCGATTCGTCGAGCGGCTCGGCGAACCCGAGGAAGCGAAGGCCGAGCCGCGGCAGCGTCTTCACTTGCGTGGGCGGGATGCCTTGCTCGTCGAGCTTGACGCGCAGCGCGCGCACGAGCTGGTGATAACTGCCTTCCGTGACGAAGAGCCCCTTGCTCTCCCAGATGTGCTCGATCACGGCCTGCTTGCTGGCCGTGCCCTGCATCAAGATGCAAAGCAATTCGGTTTCGTTGGCGGTAAGCGTGGTGACGATGTCGCCGCGAGAAAGCGTCATCGCTTGACTATCGAATATGACACTGCCGTCGATCTGGTACTTGCTCAAAATATGGCGTTTCTCACTGTTTGAAAAGTCATTCGAAGGCGATGTGAATCGCCTCATATGGGCCGACTCGAGCGAGTGCGCATCGAATTGCGCATCGTGCGTATTTCTTTTCGAGTACTGACCAATGGCGGCGCGTGTGGAAGCCGCGCTGCCGCGTCGTTGGGCGGCATCTGCGTCAATTTGTCGCGGAGATCCGGATAAAGCGAGCGGCGTATGGCGCCCCGATAGTGAATGGTCCTAAAGCGTTTCTTGTGACCTCGACAACAGACAGATGCTGCATTATCTTTTACGAAATTGTCGTAAGCAATTATTTAAGAATAGTGCTCAATTGTGTGTCTCGGCGATTCAGCATCGAATGATGCCGAAGTTCGGTGTGCGAATTGCACGATTTCAATGGGAAATTGCGCTTGAAAAGCGCCCGGCGAGAAAAAAGAGACGCCGCGGGAATCGATGAGAGAAGGTGCGCCGGTGCATGTGGCGCATGCGTTTCGTGGTCGATGCGTCACGTCGTCTTTTTCGTGCGGCGTGTGCGACGAGGGGGGATGCGCAGCGATGCCGGGGGCGGCATCGCGAATCACGCGGTGCGAATGCGAATGGGGGAGCGGCGGGGGAAGGCGGCGCTCGCCATCACCAACTGCCGTTGCCGTCGAACGTCGGGCAGGCGCTCGGATCGTCGGGGTCGGGGAACATCACCTGCTGCTTGAAGCCGTCGATCAGCCATCGCCTCATGATCTCGTCGAGCGAGGTGGACGGCTTCGGTGCGTCGCGCTCCGTCGAATGATCGACGGCGTCAGTCTGCACGTGTGTCGCGGTTTGCAAGGGCGTCATGGCATGGCTCCTGTTCGGTTGAAGTGTCGGCGGTCCCGGCTGCCGCGCGGCACGCGGCGAGCGCCGCATCGCAAAGCTCGTGTGCGATGTCGCGCGGATCGAATTCGAGAATGGCCTCGTCCGATTCGACGACGAACGTTCGCGTGTCGGCGACGACGACCTGCGCCGACGGATACGCGTCGTTCAGGCGTTCGCGTATCGCGGGCGCGATCCGCTTCGCGTGCGCCGGCACGGACACGCGCAGCGGGCGATCGGCCGCGCACGCGCGCCGGCTCGCGAGCGCGCCGGCGATGCGCAGCAGCAGATCGGGATCGTCGAGCAGGCGTTCGAGCGAGCAGCGGACATCGTCGACGACGCGTTCGAGCAACGTCGCCCGCTGCGCGTCGACCCGCTCGATGCAAGCGGCGACTTCCGCGATCGCGCGGGCGAACCCGGCTTCGTAGCCGGCCGTCGCCGCGCGCGCGCGGCATGCATTGGCGTCGCGTTCGGCGTCGCGCACGAGCCGTTGTGCGCGGCGCCTCGCTTCGTCGAGCAATCGTTCGGCGCGGGCCGCCTGCGACAGCGGCGCGCGCTTGAGCAGCACGCCGGCCAGCGGCGCGAGCGTGTCAGGAAACTGGCGCAGGGTCGAGGAGCGCATGATTCACCGCGAAGGAGAAGAGCGTGGGAGACGAGGCGCCGCACGCATCGCCGCGCGCGCCGCCCAGTTCGGAGGCGAGCCGCGTCGCATGCGCGCGCGGGAACAGCAGCGGCAGCCGCTGGCGCAGCGCACGCGGCGCGTCGCGCAGCGCGGCCGCGACGCACGCGGCGCCGGCCGCGACGATCGCGTCGTCGTCGGGCGCGCCGGCGCACGCGGCTTTAGGCACGGCCGCGAGCGGTACGCACAGAAAGCGCTGGCTCGACGCATCGAGCCGCACGTAGCGCCCGTGCTCGACGAGCGCCGCGCGCAGCCGCTGCACGCCGATCAGGAACGCGATGCGCGGCAGCCGCGCCCAATGGTCGACGCAGGGCGCCGCGAGCGGCGCGCCGCGCCAATCGCAATCGATCGCGGTGTCGAGGCGATGATGATCGATCAGCCACTGGTTCGCGACGTCCGCGGGCACGCGCGCGAGGTCGACGCCGGCGATCGTCCGATGATCCGGATGCGCATAGCCGAGCGGGCCGTACATCACCTGCATCAATGCGTGCGGATTCATCGGCGTGGCTCCGGCGGGGCGCCGCGCGACGCGTGCGATGCATCCGGCGCGTTCTCCGCGTCGAAGTGCGCGGCCGTGCCGGGTGCGTCGAGTGCGTCGATCGGGGCCGGCGCATCGGTGATGTCCGGCGCGGCCGCGCCGACCGGCCCGTCGGGCGCGGTGCTCGCCGACGCGTCGCGCGCGGCGGCGGCGCGCCTGCGGCGCTGGCAGGCGAGCCCGCCCGCGGCCGCCGCCGCGAGCGCGACCGGAATGGCGGCGAGCCAGTAGAGCCACGCGGCGCCCGCATGCGACGCCGGCGGCGTCGGCGCGCCGCGGAACAGTGACGGCGCGCGATACAGGATGACCGAGATGTCGTCGTAGTCGATGTTCGTGAAGCTGTTCTTCACGAACCGCTTCACTTCGCTCACGAGGATGTCCGCGTTCACGTCGTTGCGGTACGTGAGGAGCGCGGCGACGTGCATCCGCGCGTCGGGCTTGCCGCTGTCGGACGGCTTGAGCGGATAGCTCACCTGCACGCGCGCGCTGACGACGTTCTGCAGCGCGGCGAGATTCTGCTCGAGGCGCTGCTCGACGGCCGACAGCAGCCGCGCCTGCTCGGCCTGCGGCGACGCGACGAGCGCGTCGGCCGGAAATGCCTGCGCGATCTGCACGCGCGCCTGCGACGGCAGGTTGTATTGCCGCAGCAGATCGACGGCGGTCGGAAAGTCGGCCTGCTCGACGCTGACCGCATAGCCGGTCTTGCCGAGGTCCTCCTTGCGCACGGCGAGATCGTGCGCCTGGAGCACCGCGACGACGTCGTTCGCCTGCTGCTCGGTCAGGTTCTTCAGCAACTCCTGCTGGTTGCACGCGGCGAGCAGCAGCAGCGCCGGCAGCAGCGAGAAAGAGACGAATCGCTTCATCGCGTCATTGCGCCTTGACGAGCGTCTCCACTGCCGAGACGGCCTTGCGCGCGAGCGTGCTCGCGAGCGACATGTAGATGTTGTAGTCGGACAGCTCGGTCTGCAGCGCGATCAGCTTCTCCGGATGCGCGAAGGCGACCGGATCGGCGAGCCGCGACTCGATGCTCGCCTTCGCGACGTTCGACTTGTCGTTCGCATCGGCGAGCGTTTGCTTCAGGATCGCGTCGAGCGTCGCCGGCCGCTCGGGCGATTCGATTTCGCTGAGCTGCGGCAGCGCGGACACGGCGTGCGGATTCATGATGTTCATGATCGTTCGGACCGGCGCGGCGCGGCTCGCGCCGCGTCGCCCCGGAGAGGAAGTGAGGGTTAGCGGAAGTTCGAGACGATCGACGAATCGATGTCCTTCATCGATTTGACCGCGCTGCTCTGCGCGTTCCGGTACAGGTTGTATTCGGACATGATCATCTGATAGTTCGCGAGCGCCGTCGGGTCGCTCGGGTTCTTCGTGAGGTTCGCCTGCGCGTCCTGCAGTTGCTGGTTCAGATCCTTCACGCCGGTGTCGAACGCGCGGCCGATGCCGGTCAGGTAGCCTGACCACTCGTAGTCGGCCAGCAATGGAGTCGGGGAATTGCTCATCGGAAATGTGCTCCTTCCAGGGGTTGCGGGAAATACCAGGACGCGTGATCGAGCAGCACGTAGCCGTCGCCGCCTTCCCGATAGGATTTGCCCTTCAGCCAGTCGGTGCGCAGCGCGATCTTGAAGTCGACGCGGCGCGTGCCCCACTTGTGGCCGAACGAGCGCATGAGGTTTTGCAACGCGGCGAGCTCCTCGTCGCCGAACGACGTCGCCACCTCGAACGTCGCGCCGCCTTGCCGCGCGAGCAGCCGGTAGCGCGCGCCCACCTTGTCGAGCGCGTTGCGCGCTTCCTGCTCGATCGCGCCGAGGCTCGCGTCGATCACGCGGACGTCCTGCACGTACGGCGCCGCGCGCCGCAGCTCGCGGACCGCGCGTTCGCGCGCGGCCGCGGGCAGGCGGTCGGTGACGATCAGCTCGGGGCGCTCGGGCGCGTCGAGCCGCACGGTCACGAAATCGATGCCGGCTTCGTCGAGCCGGCCCTCGATCCGCCGCCGCTCCGCGCCGATCACGGCGACCTCGACCCGCTCCGGCAGCGCCGCCTTCAGCAGCGCCTCGCGGTCCCATTCGGCGCCGTCCTGCGACGCGCTCAGCACATAGATCCGGCCGTCGTCGCCTGGCAGGATCGCGTTGCGCGCGGGCGCGCCCGCCAGCACGCCGTTCACGCTCGCGAGCTTCTGCGCGCCCGCATAGCGTTGCACTTGCCAATACGCCAGCGCCGCGAGCGCGCCCCCCGCGACGAGCACTGCGCCCAGCTTGAGCGCGAAGCGCGATATGCGCTCGGGGGGCTCGGCGGCGGCGTCCGACGCCTTCGGGCGCAGCGCGTGCGGCTCGGGCTGCGGCGCATAGTGCACGACCGCGTCGCTCCATTCGTCGCCCTGGCGCTTGACCGCGAACGCGACGTCGCCGGTGCGGCAGACGGTATTGAACGCCGCGTATTGCGTGACGCAACCGTCCGCGGACAGAAAATCGACTTCGAAATCGCCGCGTGCGGCGTCGCCGGTTTCCGCGATTTGTGTCGCCCGCCCCGGCAAGCGGGGAAAACGCAGGCGAAAATTCGGCGAACCGGCCCGATGCGGGATATACAGCGTATCGACCGCATGCTCCAGAAAATGATCGGCGCGATTTTCCGGTTTCCCGGCCGGACGATCGTCGACCACGTGCTCGCCGACACAGAAAAATAGTTCGCCCGACGGAATCGCAATGTCCGATCCGAAAAGCGGGCCGAACAGGATTCGAAGCTGCAGGCTTTCATGTCCGGGATCTGGTTTATTCATCTCGGTGATTTTCCAAGGCGGCCTGGACGACAAATGGCCCGATGATGGATATGCCGTTCGTTCGATCGATTCCGTTGCCGTCGATCGTGAACCGGATAATCGGATTCGAATCGGGCGACTGCATCGATCGGGATCTTGGCTGACGCGCCGGAATCCGGCTCGATGACCGGAATGTACCGCCGGGCGGACTTCTGCACCATGAATGGCCCTGAATAGTTCTGAATGGAAATATGAAAGAAGATTATTGTCAGATGAATCCATCTGATTTTCGTGAGATTTTATAAATCGCCGAATTTTTGCTTGATCGGAATGTGACGCCTGATTAATCTGCGTTCCCGGAAAGGCCGCGAAATGCATGGGCGAGATTTCACGGACAATATCGAGGAGTGCGCGATGGCGAATCGATTCAATAAATTCGATTGCGTGGTGGTTTCACCAGGAAAATCCAGATTATTTACGGGGCCGGCAATCAGGCTGATCAGGCCGATCACGGAAAACGCGAAACTGGACGTATCGTTCGGCGCGGCGTCCCATGCCGTTTCGATCGACAAGGATAAATCGGCGCTGGTCGCCGGCGCCGGTCAATTCAAAATCGCGTCGCGCGAAGGCGCATGGCGTTTTCATGACGTGCCGTTATTCGAGGCGGCGAAATTGCTCGCTTTTCTGGAAAGCTGCGCGAAGCCGAATGGCGCAGGACGCGAATATCGCGCGGGCGTGCCGGACGGCGCGGTGATCGACGCGCCGGGCGACCTGAGCATCTGGAAATTCGACCGGTGGCTGATCGCTCGCGTGATGGGCGCGCCGCACGCCGCCGATCCGCTGCTCGCGTTCCTGCGCGCGCAGGAGAGCTACGAACTCGTGCGCTTTCTGCTGCGCGAGCGCGCGAGCCCGCAGCCGATCGCCGCGCTCGCCGCGCGCTACGGCGTATCGGAGCCGCACTTTCGGCGGCTGTGCCGGCAGGCGCTCGGCCGCGGCCTGAAGCGCGAGCTTCGGCAATGGCGCGCCGCGCAGGCGGTGCTCGAAGTCGTCGAGAGCCGCGACAGCATGACCGAGGTCGCGATGAGCAACGGCTTTGCGTCGTCGTCCCACTTCTCCAGGGAAATCAAGGACTTGTTCGGCATTTCGCCGTGCCGGTTCCGCCGCAGGACATGAGGAGCCCGAACCGATGATGTATGCCGACACGGCCAGACGACACGCAGCCGCGCTCGCCGCATCGCTGCTGATGACGGGCGCGGCGCTCGCCGCGCCGACCGACGCGGCGCCGCCCGCCGACTCGGGCGGGCCGCCCGTGCGGCTCGACGCGGCGGACGGCGCCGCGCGCGCCGCTGCGCAGCCGGCGGGCGTCGCGCCGCAAGACGGCGAGCGCCATTTCGTTGCGAACGACGCGAGCATCAGCGTGCTGCTCAACGCGCTGTCCGGCCGGCTGCGCAAGCCGATCGTCGCGAGCGACAAGGTGCGCCGCAAGCACGTGACGGGCGAGTTCGACCTCGCGCGTGGGCGCGCGCTCCTCGCGCAACTGGGCGAATCGATGTCGCTGCTCTGGTACGACGACGGCGCGTCGATCTACATCTACGACAACTCGGAGATCAAGAACGCGGTCATATCGATGCGCCATGCGACCGTGCGCAACCTGCGCGACTTCATCCGGCAGACGCGGCTCTACGACCCGCGCTTTCCGGTGCGCGGCGACGACCTGAGCAACACGTTCTACGTGACGGGCGCGCCCGTCTACGTGAATCTCGTCGCCGCCGCCGCGCGCTATCTCGACGAGGTGCGCTCGAACGAGGCGAGCGACAGACAGGTCGTGCGCGTCGTGCAGCTTCACAACAGCTTCGTCGTCGATCGCCAGTACGCGCTGCGCGACAAGGAGATCGACATCCCGGGCATGGCGACCGTGCTCGGCCGGATCTTCGGCCCGGCGCGGCCGGGGGCGCCGGCGATGTCATCCGCCGCGCCGGTCGCGTCGGTCGCGTCGGTCGATGCGGCGGCGCGCGGCGGCGCGGGGGGCGCAATCGGCAAGACCGCGTTCTCGCTCGCCGACGCATTGCCCGCGCCGCTCGATGCCGGCAACGCGCCGGGCGGCGCAGGCTCGCCGGATTCGGCGCACCCGACGAGCGCCGCGAGCCCGTCGGGCGGTGTCGCGGTGCCTGCGTCGGACGGCGTGCGCGCGGTCGCGTATCCGGACACGAACAGCGTGATCCTGGTCGGCCGGCTCGACAAGGTGCAGGACATGGAGGCGCTGATCCGCTCGCTCGACGTCGAGAAGCGGCAGATCGAGCTGTCGCTGTGGATCATCGACATCCGCAAGAGTCGGCTCGACCAACTGGGCATCGATTGGCAGGGCGCGCTCAATGCGCCCGGCATAGGCGTGGGCTTCAACAATCGCGGCGGCGGCAACGTGACGACGCTCGACGGCACGAAATTCCTCGCGTCGGTGGCGGCGCTCAGCCAGACGGGCGACGCAACGGTGATCTCGCGGCCGATCGTGCTCACGCAGGAGAACGTGCCGGCGACGTTCGACAGCAACCAGACGTTCTACGCGAAGCTGATCGGCGAGCGCGCGGTGCAACTCGATCACGTGACCTACGGCACGCTCGTCAACGTATTGCCGCGGCTCACGCGCGATGCGTCGCAGGTCGAAATGATCGTCGACATCGAGGACGGCAACACCGACGGCGCGACGAGCGACGGCCAGATCGTCGTCGACAACAACGCGATGCCGCTCGTCAACCGCACCGAGATCAACACGGTCGCGCGCGTGCCGCGCGAGATGAGCCTGCTCATCGGCGGCAACACGCGCGACGACGTGACGCGCCGCACGTTCAGGATTCCTGGGCTCGCGAGCATCCCGTTGATCGGCGGGCTGTTTCGCGGGCATTCGGACCGGCACGAGCAGGTCGTGCGCGTGTTCCTGATCCAGCCGAAGCTGCTGCGCGCGGGCGCGGCCTGGCCCGACGGGCAGCCGTGGGAATCCGGCGATCCATCGGACAACGCGACGCTGCGCGCAACCGTGCAGATGCTCAAACCCTACATGGACGACAGATCATGAGCTCGATCATCGGCGGCGCATCGGCCGCGCGGCGCGGCTTTTCTGTCGACGGCACGGGCGCGGCGAACCGGCTCGACGCCGAGCCGTCGCTCGACGAAGCGCCGCAGGCGCCGGCTGCGGGCGCGGCCGGCGTCGACGCGCAGCTCGCCGAGCTCGACGGAGAAGCCGCGAACGCCGCCGCGCAGTTCGGCCGGTTCCGCGCGTCGGAGCGCAAGGGGCGCCGCAGCGACGATCTCGAACGGATACTCGACACGGACGCCGACGAGAAGCTCGACGAGCTTGCCGCGCTGCTCGGCCGCCAGAGCCTGCCCGACGGCCGCGCGACGCGCGGCCGCGCGGACCTCGCGGCGCTGCTGCGCGACGCGCGCGAGCGCTTTCGCGACGAGAGCGATCTGCTGCTCGCGCTGCGCGAGCTGCGCCGGCGGCGCCGGCTCGACGGCGAATCCGTCGACGTCGTCGAGCGCGCGATCGAGGAACTGCTCGCGGGCGACGGCAACAAGCGGATCAAGGCGGGCATCAACGCGGCGCTGAAGGCGAAGGTGTTCGGCGCGCGCATGCAGCTCGATCCGCGCCGGCTGCGCGAGCTGTACCGGCAGTTTCTCGAGTTCGACGGCTCGTATCTCGTCGTCTACGAAGACTGGATCGAGCAGTTCGGCGCGGGCCGGCGCAAGCGGATTCTCGACTACGTGAGCGCCGCGCTGTCGTACGACATGCAGTCGCACGACCCGAGCTGCGGCTGCGCGGCCGAGTTCGGGCCGCTCCTCGGCACGCTGCATCACGCGCGGCTGCTCGCGTCGGCCGACGAGCTGTTCGTCGGCCGGCTGCTCGACGATGCGCTCGCGCGCGATTGCGGGCTCACCGAGGCGCGCGCGCTCGCGACGATGCTGGGCGGCCTGCAGCGGCCGTTCTCGGTCGCCGACGTGCTGCTGCGCACGCTCGGCGATCTGCTCGAGCCGCTCGCGGCCGAGCGCCGCTCGCAATTGCTGCAGCTCGCGCTGCGCGCGTTCGCGGGCGTGCCGATCGCGCTCTACGGCGACGCCGACGCGCGCCGCGCGGCGCTCGGCGCGCTCGAGGAGCTGATCGGCGCGACGTACGCGCGCGAGCGGCGGCAGGCGCGCGCGCGCGCGGACGGCGGCTCGCGCGCGGCGCCTTTCATTCGATCCGGTCGATAGCCATGCTGAAGAATCTCCTGCTCAAGGCCCAAGCGCGCCCCGAACTGATCGTCCTGTGCCTGATGGTGCTCGTGATCGCGATGCTGATCGTGCCGCTGCCGCCCTATGTGCTCGATTTCCTGATCGGCCTGAACATCGTGACGGCGCTGCTCGTGTTCATGGGCTCGTTCTACATCGTCAACATCCTCGAATTCTCGACGTTTCCGTCGATCCTGCTGATCACGACGCTGTTCCGGCTCGCGCTGTCGATCAGCACGAGCCGGATGATCCTGCTCACGGCCGAGGGCGGCAAGATCATCACGACGTTCGGGCAGTTCGTGATCGGCGACAACCTTGTCGTCGGCTTCGTCGTGTTCGTGATCGTGACGATCGCGCAGTTCATCGTGATCACGAAGGGCTCGGAGCGCGTCGCCGAGGTCGCGGCGCGCTTCTCGCTCGACGCGATGCCCGGCAAGCAGATGAGCATCGACGCGGACCTGCGCGCGGGCATCATCGACAACGAAGGCGTGAAGGCGCGCCGCTCGGCGCTCGAGCGCGAGAGCCAGCTCTACGGCTCGTTCGACGGCGCGATGAAGTTCATCAAGGGCGATGCGATCGCCGGCATCGTCGTCATCTTCGTGAACCTGATCGGCGGCATCTCGGTCGGCGTGATGCAGCACGGCATGTCGGTGTCCGACGCGCTCACGACCTACACGATCCTGTCGATCGGCGACGGCCTCGTCGCGCAGATCCCGGCGCTCTTGATCGCGATCGGCGCGGGCTTCGTCGTCACCCGCGTGAGCGGCTCGGGCAACAACCTCGGCGCGAACATCGTCGGCGAGCTGTTCTCGAACCCGTTCGTGCTCGCCGTCACGGCCGTGCTCGCGCTCGCGATCGGCCTGCTGCCCGGTTTCCCGCTCATCGTCTTCCTGCTGATCGCGCTTGCGCTCGGCGCGCTGTACGTGCGCCGCGAATGGCGCAAGCCGGGCGAGCCGGCGCGCGAGGGCGGGCTCGTCGGCAAGGTCGCGGGCGCGCTGTCGGGCGGCGGCGCGACGCAGTCCGCCGCCGCCGCCGTGGACGACGTCGACATCGACAAGCTGATCCCCGAGACGGTGCCGCTGATGCTGATGGTGCCCGAGGCGGCGCAGCCGATGTTCGAGCGGGACGGCGTGATTGGCGCGTTCAGGCGGCGCGCGTTCGTCGACATGGGGCTGCGGCTGCCCGACATCCGCGTCGTGTATTCGCCGCAGGTGCATCCGCGCGAGGCGATCGTGCTGATCAACGAGATCCGCGCCGCGACGTTCGCGATCTGCTTCGACAGGCATCGCGTGATCGGCTCGACGCTCGCGCTCGAAGGGCTGCCCGTCGACGTCGTGACGCTGCCGGACGGCGCGGGCGGCGACGCGTGGTGGGTGCCGGACTCGCAGACCGGCGCGCTCGCGAAGATCGACGTGCTCACGCGCCCGGCGATCGACGACCTGTACGGGCAGTTTCTCGCGGTGATGCTGAGCAACGTGTCGGAATTCTTCGGCGTGCAGGAGGCGAAGCGCCTGCTCGACGACATGGATCGGAAGTATCCGGAGCTCATCAAGGAGAGCTATCGGCACATTTCGGTGCAGCGGATCGCCGAGGTGTTCCAGCGCCTGCTTGCCGAGAAGATCTCGATCCGCAACATGAAGCTGATTCTCGAATCGCTCGCGCAATGGGGGCCGAAGGAGAAGGACTCGATCCTGCTCGTCGAGCACGTGCGCACGGCGCTCGCGCGCTACATCTCGAATCGCTTCGCGGCGGGCGGCAAGCTGCGCGCGCTCGTGCTGTCCGCCGAGTTCGAGGACGCGGTGGGCCAGGGCGTGCGGCAGACGTCGGGCGGCGCGTACCTGAACCTGGAGCCCGCGACGAGCGAGCAACTGCTCGACCGGCTCGCGCTCGAGCTCGCTCGCGCGGGCTTCTCGCAGCGCGACATGGTGCTGCTCGCTTCGATGGAAGTCAGGCGTTTCGTCAAGCGGCTGATCGAGAGCCGCTTTCCGGAACTGGAGGTGCTGTCGTTCGGTGAAGTGGCCGACAGCGTCGCAATCGATGTGTTGAAGACGGTCTAAGGAGAGAAACGATGAATGTGGATGTCGTCATGCTCGTCAAGGAAAGCATGGAGAAGATGGATTGCGGCAGCGCGATCGCGGGCGAGCTGGATGCGCACGCGCCGATCTGCATTGCCTTTCATTCGATGCCCGAAATGTTCGTCGAGCGCGACGGCGAGCACGTGACGATCTGGAGCCGGCTCGACTGCGCGGGCGAGAGCCAGCTCGCGCGCTGCGCGTTCGATCTGCTCGCGTATCAGTTGCCGCGCGGCTCGGACGCGTTCGCGTCGCGCCGGCCGCTGCTGTCGCTCGTCGACGATGCGCTCATGCTGCACGGCCGCGTCGAGCCGCGCTGCCTCGCCGACGCCGACGGCTTCACCGAGGCGCTCGAGACGTTCTACGCGGACCTGTGCGCGATCAACGAGATCCTCGCGCGATGAAGGCCGCCGGCGATCCGCTGCGGCTCCTCGCGCGGCGCGCGCATCCGCGCCGCATCCAGGGGCCGATCATCGAGGCGCCGCTGCCGGACGTCGCGATCGGCGAGCTGTGCGCGATCCGCGCGGCGGCGGGCAGCGACACGGTGATCGGCCGCGCGCAGGTGGTGGGCTTCGGGCGCGACACCGCGATCCTGAGCACGCTCGGCAGCACGGCCGGGCTGTCGCGGCAGGTCGCGCTCGTGCCGACGGGCGAGCGGATGACGATCGACGTCGCGCCGGCGATGCTCGGCGCGGTCGTCGACGCGACGGGCGGCATCGTCGAGACGTTCGGCGCGAAGCGGGAGGCGGGGGCGGAGGGGGCGGCGCGCGCCGCGGCGCCGCGCCGCCGCGCGATCGACGCCGCGCCGCCCGATTACGCGGCGCGGCGCCCGATCGAGCGGCGGCTCGCGACGGGCGTGCGCGCGATCGACGGGTTGCTCACGTGCGGCGTCGGCCAGCGCATCGGCATTTTCGCGGCTGCGGGCTGCGGCAAGACTTCGCTGATGAACATGATGATCGAGCATGCGGCGGCCGACGTGTACGTGGTCGCGCTGATCGGCGAGCGCGGCCGCGAGGTGTCCGAGTTCGTCGAGCGGATGCGGCGCTCGGGCAGCCGGGACCGGACGGTCGTCGTGTACGCGACGTCGGATCGCTCGTCGGTGGACCGCTGCAACGCGGCGCTCGTCGCGACGACGATCGCCGAGTATTTCCGCGATCTCGGCTGCGACGTGATGCTGTTTCTCGACTCGATGACCCGCTACGCGCGCGCGCTGCGCGACCTCGCGCTCGCGACGGGCGAAGCGCCCGCGCGGCGCGGCTATCCGGCGTCGGTGTTCGAGCAGTTGCCGCGCCTGCTCGAGCGGCCGGGGCGCACGGAAGCGGGGAGCATCACCGCGTTCTACACGGTGTTGCTCGAAAACGAAGAGGAGCCCGATCCGATCGGCGACGAGATCCGCTCGATCGTCGACGGTCACGTGTATCTGAGCCGGCAGCTCGGCGCAAAGGGGCATTTCCCGGCGATCGACGTGCTGAGGAGCACGAGCCGTCTGTTCGACGAGATCGCGCACGCGCCGCATCGCGCGGCCGCGATGCAGTTCCGGCGGCACCTCGCGCGCATCGACGAGATGCAGGTGTTTCTCGATCTCGGCGAGTACCGGCGCGGCGAGAACCCGGAGAACGACGATGCGCTCGACAGGCGGCCCGCGCTCGATGCGTTCCTGCAGCAGGCAATCGACGAGGCGTCGGCGTTCGACGACACGCTCGAACGGATGCGCGAGGCCGCGTCATGAAGCGGCTCGACGGCGCGCGGCGGCTGCTCGCGGTGCTCGAGCGGCGCGGCGATGCGCTGCGCCGGCAGGCGGCGCGCGAACGCGACGCGCTCGCGGCGCTCGACAGGCAGATCGCCGAGCGATGCGCGACGATCGCGCGCCTGCGCGAGCGGCTCGCGGCGAGCGCGCCGCCGAAGCCGTATGCGCGCAGCGAGCTGATGCGCGTGCGCGGCAAGCAGGCGGTGATCCGTTACGAGATCGCATGCAGGGAGATCGAGGCCAGCGATCTGCGTGAGCGCCGGCAGGCGGCCGAGCAAGCGTTGCGCGGCAGCCAGGCCGCCGCGCTCGCGCTCGAGCGGCGCCGGAACGCGCATCGCGACTGGCTCGCGCGGCGCAGGATCGAAAACGAGCGGCTGCGGGAATCGGCCGCCGATGCGGACATCACGGAAGGAGCAGGTCATGGGTTCAACCATCAGCATTAGCGCGCCGATCGCGGCGGGCGTCGAGCCCGCCCCGCGCGCGCAGACGCCGGGCGGCGGACAGGCGTCCGATTTGCAGCGCGCGTATCGCGAGCAATGCGGCAAGGTGCTCGACAAGCGCGACGACGGGTGCGACGACGGACGTGATGGCGACGACGTCGAAGCCGGGCGCGCCCACGCGAGGAAAAGGGCAAAGCGCAACGGCGAGCCGCCGGTTGCGGCGGTCGGGATGCCCGCACCGCATTCGGCGCGGGAACGGGCGATCGCGCTGCGGTTCGGCGGGGCGCGAGGCGGCGCGAACGCGCGTGTCGCGGGCGTCGAAGCGGGCGTCGAAGCGCATGTGGCTGACGGCGCGCGCACGCGCGTCGAGCCGCGCGACGAAATCGCGCCGCGCCGCGCCGCGACGATGCGCGGCCACGCGCCGGCGCTCGGCGTGGTTCGCGCGACGGGCGAGCGAGCGCCCGATGCTTCGACGGCCGACGCGCGCGCGCCGCAAGCGGCGGCCGACGTCGCGCCGCCGTCCGTGCCGACGCAGGCGCAACGCGCGGCGCAACGCACGCCGGACGGCATTGTGCGCGACACGGCGGCCGGAGCTTCGCGGTATTCCGCGATGGCGGCGGACGCCGCGGCGTCGCGCTCGCCGGCGCTGCCCGCCGCGCGCTTGCCGGCCGCGACGATCGCCGCTGCATCGGCTATGTCGGCTATGTCGGCTGTCTCGGCCGCATCGTCGACACGACGCCCGACGGCCGCCGCTTCGCCGGGCGCCGCGCGCGAACGCGTCGACGGCGACGATTCGAACCGCGCGGGCGACGCATCGCTCGCCGGTTTCCCGCGCGCCTTTCAACCGCAGGCGTCGATGCGTGCGGCCGAGCCTGCCGCGCGCACGCACGATCCGTCGCGCGCCGCGCGCCAACGCGCGCAGGCCGGCGCGGCGCAAACGGACGCGCGCGACGTTCGCGACACGCAAGGCACCCAGGTGCGCTACCGCTTCAACTCATGGGACGGGCGGCCCGCGGTCGAGTTGCGCTTCGATCCCGGCTGCGCGCCGCGCGTCGTCAGCGCGCAGCCGAGCCACGAGCGCGTGCAGCGCGCGATGGAGTACGGCGTCGATCGGCTGACGCCCGGATGGACCGTCGAATTCGATCGGCAGCGCGCGGATGACGACGGCGGCCGTTCGCCGTGGCGCCGCGCGCGGCAGGAGCCGGAGGCGGACGAACGATGAGCGCGCGCTACACGCTGTTGCGGCGCGTCGCGCCCGCGGAGCTGCCGCTGTACCGGAGCGCGCAGGCGCTGCGCGCGGGGGGCGAGTACGCCGCGCTGCGCACGATCGCGCCGCCGCGCGGCTATGCGGCGCTGCGCGCGACCTGGCGGGGCGTCGAGCACGACGGCTGGGTCGACGTCGACGATCTGATGCGCCGCCGCTACCCGGCGCTCGGCGCGCTCGCGTGGCGCGCGCTCGACAGGCGCTACGCGCTCGATCTGCTGAGCGGGCGGGACGCGGCGGCCGAGCTGCCCGCGCCGCCGGGCGGCTGGGCGCACGTGCGGCTCGTCGATCTCGTCGAGCGCAAGCTGCCCGCCGAGCCGCTGCTGTGCTTCGACGCGCCGGGCCGCGTGCGCGCGCTGTTCCGTGCGTTTCCGGGCGAAGCGCCCGCGCCGCGCGCCGCTGCCGACGTCGGCGGCGTGCCGCTCGCGATGCGCTTCGCGATCGGCGTCGCGCGCCTGCCGCTCGCGCTCCTGCCCGCGGTCGCGCCGGGCGACGTGTTGCTCGTCCGCGCGCCGCGCAACGTGGTCAGGATCGGCGCGTATGCGCTGTGTGAATTTTGCTGGGAAGGAGAAAACATCATGCTGAACGAACCCCTGACCGAACCGGCGGTCGACGATCCGCACGACGATCTGCATGACGAACCGACGACGGCGGACGCGCTGCCGGACGCATCGCCGCAGGCTTTCGACGTCGCTGCGCTGCCCGTCACGCTGGAGTTCGTGCTGCACGACGAGCGCGTGACGGTCGCGCAGCTCGCCGGCTGCCATCCGGGCCTGGTGCTGCCGCTGCGCGGCGCGCCGGGCGAGGTGACGATTCGCGCGAACGGCCTGCCGTTCGGCCGCGGCGAGCTGATCCAGGTCGGCGAGCAGTTGGCGGTCGAGGTGAAGGCGCTCTGGCGCGCGAAGCCGGCGGCATGCGATGGCGAATAACGAAATCGCGCTGATCGTCCTGCTGGCGGCGGCGACGCTCGTGCCGTTCGTCGTCGCGGCGGGCTCGTGCTTCATCAAGTTCTCGATCGTGCTCGTGCTCGTGCGCAACGCGCTCGGCATCCAGCAGGTGCCGTCGAATCTCGCGCTCAACAGCATCGCGCTCATCATGTCGCTGTTCGTGATGATGCCCGTCGCGCAGAGCGCGTACCGGTATCTGCAGCACCATCCGCTCGACGTGATGAACGGCGCGTCGGTCAACGATTTCATCGACGGCGGCCTCGGCGGCTACAAGCGCTATCTGACGCGCTACTCGGACCCGGCGCTCGTGCGCTTCTTCGAGCGCGCGCAAGCCGCGCGCCTGAAGAGCGACGACGCCGACGCAGCCGACGCGGACGTCGCGGGCGACGGGCCGGACGGCCTCGACAACTCGCTGTTCTCGCTGCTGCCCGCATACGCGCTCACCGAGATCAAGAGCGCGTTCAAGATCGGCTTCTACCTGTACCTGCCGTTCCTCGTCGTCGACATGGTGGTGTCGAGCGTGCTGCTCGCGCTCGGGATGATGATGATGAGCCCGGTGACGATCTCGGTGCCGATCAAGCTGATCCTGTTTGTCGCGATGGACGGCTGGACGCTGATCTGCAAGGGCCTGATCGAGCAGTACCTGAACCTGATGCAATGACCGCGCCCAGGCGCATTCTTAGGAAGACAAACGATGGCTGAACTCACCTATGCGGGCGACAAGGCGATCCTGCTCGTGATCCTGCTGTGCGCGGCGCCCGTCGCGGTCGCGACCGTCGTGGGCCTCGCGATCGGCCTGTTCCAGACGGTCACGCAATTGCAGGAGCAGACGCTGCCGTTCGGCCTGAAGATGCTCGCGGTGTTCGGTTGCCTGATGATGCTGTCCGGCTGGTTCGGCGGCAAGCTGCTCGCGTTTGCGACCGAGATGCTGTCGATCGGGCTGCGCTGAGCCGCTTCACGTCACGTCATGCCGAGCGACACGATGGATGTCTCGATGGAAGCGTTCTACCGGCAGGCCGGCGCGATCGCGATCGCGTATGCGCGCGTCGCGCCGGTGTTCTATCTGCTGCCGTTCCTGAATGACCGGACGATCGTCAACGGGGTCGTGAAGAACACGATCGTGTTCGCGGTCATTCTCGGGTTGTGGCCGAGCTTCGCGCACCCGCATCTGCAAGGGGGCGCGCTCGCCGGCGTCGCGCTGACGGAGGCGGCGGCGGGCGTCGTGCTCGGCGTCGCGCTGTCGCTGCCGTTCTGGGTCGCGGCGGCGGTGGGCGAGCTGATCGACAACCAGCGCGGCGCGACGATCAGCGATTCGATCGATCCGGCCACGGGCGTCGAAGCGTCGGCGCTCGCGCCGTTCGTGAGCCTGTTCTACGCGGCCGCGTTCCTGCAGCAGGGCGGCATGCTGACGATCGTCGGCGCGCTCGAATCGAGCTACGCGACGGTGCCGGCGGGCGCGCTGTTTTCGGTCGATCTGCCGCGCGTCGGCGCGCTGCTGACCGATCTCGTCGCGCACGGGCTCGCGCTCGCCGCGCCCGTGCTGATCGTGATGTTCCTGACCGATGCGCTGCTCGGGCTCTTCTCGCGCTTCTGTCCGCAGGTCAATGCGTTCTCGCTGTCGCTGACGGTCAAGAGCATCGTCGCGTTCGCCGTGTTCCACCTGTATTTCCTCTATGCGGCCCCGCACGAGCTGACGGCGCTGCTGCACGCGCATCCTTTCAGCGGCCTGGTGAAGTGAGCGATGGCGGAGAAAACCGAAAAGCCGACCGCGAAGAAGCTGCGCGACGCGGCGAAGAAAGGGCAGACGTTCAAGGCAAGGGACATCGTCGCGCTCGTCGTGATCGCCACGGGCGCATTGGCCGCGCCCGCGCTCGTCGATCTGACGCGTATCGCGGCCGAATTCGCGCGGATCGCGTCGTCGGGCGCGCAGCCGGACCCGGGCGCCTACGCGTTCGCGTGGGCGAAGCTGTTCCTGCGGATCGCCGCGCCGTTCGTGCTGCTCTGCGCGGCCGCGGGCGCGCTGCCGTCGCTCGTGCAAAGCCGCTTCACGCTCGCTGTCGAATCGATCCGCTTCGATCTCACGGCGCTCGATCCCGTCAAGGGAATGAAGCGGCTCTTCAGTTGGCGCTCGGTGAAGGACGCGGCGAAGGCGCTGCTCTACGTCGCCGTGTTCGCGGTCACGGTGCGCGTGTTCGCCGATCTCTGCCACCACGACTTGTTCGGGCTGTTCCGCGCGCGAGCGGCGCTGCTCGGCCACATGTGGATCGTGCTGACGATCCGGCTCGTGCTGCTGTTCCTGCTGTGCGCGCTGCCCGTGCTGATCGTCGACGCCGCCGTCGAATACTACCTGTACCACCGCGAGCTGAAGATGGACAAGCACGAGGTGAAGCAGGAATACAAGGAGAGCGAGGGCAATCACGAGATCAAGAGCAAGCGGCGCGAGATCCATCAGGAGCTGCTGTCGGAGGAGATCAAGGCGAACGTCGAGCAATCCGATTTCATCGTCGCGAATCCGACTCACATCGCGATCGGCATCTATGTGAATCCGGACATCGTGCCGATTCCGTTCGTGTCGGTGCGGGAGACCAACGCGCGCGCGCTCGCGGTCATTCGGCACGCCGAAGCGTGCGGCGTGACGGTCGTGCGCAACGTCGCGCTCGCGCGCTCGATCTATCGCAACTCGCCGCGCCGCTACAGCTTCGTGAACCAGGACGACGTCGACGGCGTGATGCGCGTGCTGATCTGGCTCAAGGAAGTCGAGGCGGCGAATCGCGGTGGACCGCCGCCCGGGATGGCGCCCGAGACGCCGCCCGCGCCGCAGGCGCGCGATCGAAACGCTTGACAAGCCGAAAAGACTGCTTTGTGAAATTTTCCTGAGCGAGAGGCGCGTAACGTAGCAACCGTCATTGAACGGCACCGCAACGCGCCGACATCCATGTGACTGAAAGAACCGAACGAGGTGACGGCGTGACGCAACGCGACGTGAACATAGACGACATCGAAGCCGACGAGATGGCGGCGGCGCTGCTGGACGCGGTCCAGAACGGCGCGACGCTGAAGGACCTGCATCGGGTGCCGCAGGACCTGATGGACGGCATCTACGCGTTCGCGTACCGCTTCTACCAGCAGGGGCGGATCGACGACGCGGAGGTGTTCTTCCGTTTTCTGTGCATCTACGACTTCTATAACGCCGAATACGCGATGGGGCTCGCGGCGGTGTGCCAGTTGAAGAAGGAATACGCGCGGGCGATCGATCTGTATGCGCTCGCGTACTCGCTGTCGAAGGACGACTACCGACCGATGTTCCACACCGGCCAATGCCATCTGCTGATGGGCAAGGCGCCGCTCGCGCGGCGCTGCTTCGGCATCGTCGCCGAGCGCTCGCGCGACGAGCGCCTCGCGCAGAAGGCGCAGTCCTATCTCGACGGGCTCGACGAAGTGGGCGCCGATGCGGCGCCCGCGCCGGTCGAAAACGACCTCTAGGATCTGTTTACATACGGAACGCACATGCGCTCCGTATGTAAACAGACTCTAGCCAACAGGAGCTGATCGTATGTCATCGGGAGTGCAGGGCGGATCGGCCGCCAACGCGAACGCTTACCAGACCCATCCGCTGCGCGACGCGGCGCGCGCGCTCGGCACGCTGTCGCCGCAGGCGTACGTCGACGTGGTGTCGGCCGCGCAGCGCAATTTCCTCGAGCGAATGTCGCAGCTCGCGTCCGGGCAGTGCGGCGCGCAGCCGGGGACGGACGACGCGCGGCTCGACAGGCTTGACGATAAGCCGGCGCTGCGCGCGCCGCAGGAACGCGATGCGCCGCAATCCGACACGGCGAACGCGCAGCCGCAGGACGGCGGCAGCCGCGCGAGCGGCGCGGCGAAGCTGACCGAGCTGCTCGGCGTGCTGATGAGCGTCATCAGCGCGAGCAGCCTCGACGAGCTCAAGCAGCGCTCGGACATCTGGAACCAGATGTCGAAGGCCGCGCAGGACAACCTGAACCGGCTGTCCGACGCGTTCCAGCGGGCGACCGACGACGCGAAGGCGGCGACCGACGCGGCCGCGCAGGCCGCCGCCGCGGCGAAGCAGGCCGCCGCCGACGCGAAGGCCGCGGATGCGGCCGTCGACGCCGCGCAGAAGCAGTACGACGACGCGGTGAAGCAGGGCCTGCCCGACGATCAGTTGAAGGCGCTGAAGGCGGCGCTCGAGCAGGCGAAGCAGCAGGCGAGCGACGCGCATGGCCGTGCGGACGCGTTGCAGGCCGACGCGGCGCAGAAGCTCGATGCGGCGACCGCGCTCGCGACGCAGGCGCGCGAATGCGAGCAGCAAGTCGACGACGCGGTGAATCAGGCCGCGCAGCAATACGGCGCGAGCGCGCCGCTGCGCGCGGCGTCGCCGAAGCTGAGCGGCGCGGCCGAGCTCACGGCCGTGCTCGGCAAGCTGCAGGAGCTGATCTCGTCGGGCAACGTGAAGGAGCTCGAATCGAAGCAGAAGCTCTTCACCGAGATGCAGGCGAAGCGCGAGGCCGAGCTGCAGAAGAAGTCCGACGAGTATCAGGCGCAGGTGAAGAAAGCCGAGGAGATGCAGAAGACGATGGGCTGCATCGGCAAGATCGTCGGCTGGGTGATCACCGCGGTCAGCTTCGCGGCGGCCGCGTTCACGGGCGGCGCGAGCCTCGCGCTCGCCGCCGTGGGGCTCGCGCTCGCGGTCGGCGACGAGATCAGCCGCGCGACGACGGGCGTGTCGTTCATGGACAAGCTGATGCAGCCCGTGATGGACGCGATCCTCAAGCCGCTGATGGAGGTGATCTCGTCGCTGATCACGAAGGCGCTCGTCGCGTGCGGCGTCGATCAGCAGAAGGCCGAGCTCGCCGGCGCGATCCTCGGCGCGGTCGTGACGGGCGTCGCGCTCGTCGCCGCCGCGTTCGTCGGCGCATCGGCGGTGAAGGCGGTCGCATCGAAGGTGATCGACGCGGTCGCGGGCCAACTGACGAAGCTGATGGATTCGGCGATCGGCAAGATGCTCGTGCAACTGATCGAGAAGTTCTCCGAAAAGTCCGGGCTCCAGGCGCTCGGCTCGCGCACCGCGACCGCGATGACGCGGATGCGCCGCGCGATCGGCGTCGAGGCGAAGGAGGACGGCATGCTGCTCGCGAACCGGTTCGAGAAGGCGGGCACCGTGATGGACGTCGGCAATCAGGTGTCGCAGGCGGCGGGCGGGATCGTCGTCGGCATCGAGCGCGCGAAGGCGATGGGCCTGCTCGCCGACATCAAGGAGGCGATGTACGACATCAGGCTGCTCGGCGATCTGCTGAAACAGGCGGTCGATTCGTTCGCCGAGCACAACCGCGTGCTCGCGCAACTGATGCAGCAGATGTCGGACGCGGGCGAGATGCAGACGTCGACGGGCAAGCTGATCCTGCGTAACGCCCGCGCAGTTTAATACGGGCGATCACGTTTGTTTTCGAAGTCGAAGAGGTGCGTATGTCAATCGGTGTGCAAAGCAGCGGCATCAACATCAGCAACCCGGAGCTGTCCCGGCTCGCCGACGCGGGGCTGCCCGGGCAGGGCGAGAAGGCGGTTCGCGACGACGGCCGCGCGGTTGCGCGCGCGGACGCGGCGCTCGCGGCCGCCGTCGGCGAGCGCGTGTCGCAGCAGCGCGACGCGGGGCCGGGCGAGCCGCGCGTCGCGCTCGCCCAGCCGAAACCCGCCGCGCAGACGCGCGCGACGGACCGGCGGACGGTCTCGGGAATGGAGCGCGAGCACAAGCGGCTCGCCGCGAGCCAGATGCCCGCCGTGAGGAACATGCTCGACGCGCTCGTTCAGCGCCACGCGCCGCCCGCCGATACGAAGGCGGGCGGCGAAGGCGCGAAGCGCGTCGGCGACGATGCGCCGCGCGCGACGGCGAACGAGCCGCAGCGCTTCTCGTTCGCCGAGGACAAGGCGTTCGACGCGATGCTCGCGCTCGGCATCGCGATGCAGAAGAACGTGCAGTCGGATCTCGTGATGCAGGGCAAGCTCACGACGCTCGCGCACGACGCGATGATGAGCGCGGCCGCGCAGGATCGCAGCATCGGCGCCGCGCAGATGACGGCCGCGATCGCGGGCGGCGCGCTGCAGGCGGCGACCTCGCTCGGCGGCGCGGCGCAGCAGATGAAGGGCTTGAGCACGAAGTCGATGTCGATCGAAAAGGAGATGAAGCCGCAGGCGGAGCTCAAGCAGTTCCACGCCGAGCAGGCGCTCGAACTGCGCGGCGTCAACAAGCCGGTGTTGCAGAACGACGCGGTGTCGCACGTGAAGGTCAAGCGCGACACCGGGGAGGCCGCGCGCCACGAGATCGACCCGGGCGGCGAGCGGATGAGCGACGAGCACGCGAGCGTGCTCGCGCAGGAGGCGCCCGCGCGGCAGCACCGGATCGACATGCACGGCATGCGCCACGAACAGAACCTCGTGAAGGCGAGCCGCCAGCAGATGAAGGGCGACCTGATCCAGTCGGGCGGCCAGATCGGCAGGAACCAGATCGACGGCGCGTCGGCGCAGCAGCAGGGCGCGGATCGCGCGGAGCAGAAAGAGGACGAGAGCGCGCAGCAGACGGCGATGGCGGCGGCGAGCGCGCGCGACGAAGCCGCGCACCGCGGCCGCGAAGCCGCGCAGAAGGCGATCGACGCGGCGAAGAGCCAGGTCGCGAACGACAACGCGGTGGCCGCGCAGGTAGCCGGCAATCTGCGGACCTGACGGTTCGCGCCGCGGCGGACGCGGGGGGCGTCGCCCGCCGCGCGCCGTCGCGTTTCGGGGGCGGGCGATGGCGTTTTTGTGAAAGCGTGCGCCGGCATCCGTCTCCAGAATCGGAATTCCGATGGTTGAGCGCATGGCGACATACAAGGAACTGAAGGCCCGGGCCGAGGCGTTGAGCGCGCAGGCCGAAGCGGCGCGGCAGGCCGAATTGCAGGCCGCGATCGACGACGTGCGCGCGAAGGTGCGCGAGTACGGTCTGACGGCATACGACGTGTTCGGACACCGAAAGAAACCGGGCGAGCGCAAGCGCGAGGCGGTCAGGCCGAAGTACCGCGATCCGGCGACGGGTGCGACCTGGAGCGGGCGCGGCATCGAGCCGAAATGGATTCGCGGCCGCAACCGGGACGAATTCCTGATCGAGTGAAGGCGGGCGCCGCGCATCGCGCGCGCCCTCGATGAATCCGATAGCACGAAGGTGAAACACGATGAACATCCAGGCCGATATGGGGCGCGCGCTGGCCGCGCGCGATTGGCAAGCGGTCGCGGCGCTCGCGAAGACGATGCCCGCCGATGCCGGCGCGCGGGCGATGACCGGCGACGATCTGCGCGCGGCGGGCGTCGATCGCCGCGCGCCGGAGCAAAAGCTCGGCGCGGCGATCGACGAATTCGCGTCGGCCCGGCTGCCCGATCTGGTCGACGGCCGCCTCGTCGAAGGCCGCCGCGCGGACCTCACGGTGTTCGACGACGCGCGCGTCGCGGTGCGCAGCCATGCGCTCGCGCAGCGCAACCTGCTCGAACGATGGGAAACCGGGCACCTGGGCGGCACGCTCGACGCCGCGGGCAGCGACGGCGGCATCGAGCCGGACCCGATCCTTCAGGGGCTCATCGACGTGATCGCCCAGGGCAAGTCGGACGTCGATGCGTACGCGACGATCGTCGAGGGGCTGACGAAGTATTTCCAGAGCGTCGCCGACGTGATGAGCAAGCTGCAGGATTACATCTCGGCGAAAGACGACAAGAACATGAAGATCGACGGCCATGCGATCCGCGAGCTGCTGCAGGACGTCATCGATCACCTGCCGACGATGCAGTTGCCGAAAGGCGCGGACATCGCCCGCTGGCGCAAGGAGCTCGGCGACGCGGTGACGATCAGCGATTCGGGCGTCGTGACGATCAATCCGGACAAGCTGATCAAGATGCGCGATTCGCTGCCGGACAGCGGCGACGTGACCTGGGACACCGCGCGCTACCAGGCGTGGAACACCGCGTTCTCCGGCCAGAAGGACAACATCCAGAACGACGTCCAGACGCTCGTCGAGAAATACTCGCACCAGAACTCGAACTTCGACAATCTCGTCAAGGTGCTGAGCGGCGCGATCTCGACGCTGACGGACACCGCGAAAAGCTATCTGCAGATCTGAACGAGGCCGCGCGCCCGTGCCGTCGCGCTCGCTGCCGCGATTGCGGCGACGGCGCGCGCTCGCGCGGGTCCTGCCTCGATCCGAAGCAACCGACAAGAGGAAAAAAATTCGTCATGCCGCCGTCCATTCACCGATCTTCGTCCCTCAACAGCACGCCGGCCGCGGTCGCCGGCGGCGCTCCGCGTTCGTCCGGGCGCGGCGGCTTCCCGGCCGACGTGGCGCGCGTGGCGAGCGCGCGCCGGCATACGTTGCCAGTCATAGGCTCGCGGCGCGGCGTCGAGAACGATCGCAGCGCGTCCGCGCTACGTGAATCGTTCCGGCAGCGCCTCGACACCGTGTCGTCGCGCGCGATGCAGCCGCCCGAGGACGACCCGCGCGCGACGGCCGCTACGGCCGGCCAGCCGCACGGCGCGACGTCGCTCGAACAGGCGCGTGCGTATCTGGGCGAACTCGCGGGCGAGCGTCGCGGCGCGCTGACGACGCTCGTCGCGCAACTGGGCGGCCACGATCGCCGTGCGCTCGACCATCTCGCGATGACGGTGCACGCGCTGCACCTGACGGTCGACGACGCGAGCCATGCGACGACGTTCGCCGGAATCGGCGACGCGCTCGCGTCGTTCCTCGCGGCCGCCGCGCGAGCGGGCGCGAGGAACGGCTCGGCGTCGCGCGATCTGTGCGTCGAGGGCAACAAGGACTACCGGAAGCTCTGCGAGCGCGTCGGCGCGTTACTGAGGGCCGACGGCGTCGCGAGCGCGATGTTCGGCCGTGCGCGCGAGCGCGGCGACGCGGCGGCGGGCGCGCTCGTGTCCGAGCGGCTCGGCGGCCGGATGGACGGGCACGTGCGCACGAACGGGATGGTGAACCGGCACGGCGGCGACGCGCAGCTCAGGATGGCCGACGCCGCGCAGCGCTTCGCGCTCGGCGCGCGCCACGCGACGAATCTCGTCGACATGGTCGGCACCGCGCTCGATCTGCTCGGGCGTACTGATCAGTTGCTGAACGACGTTGCGCTGAAGCGGCCGGGCGGCGATCCGGGCGCCGATCCGGGCGGCGCGCCGACGGCCCCGCACGGCGGGCCCGCGCCGGACGCGACGCCGCAATCGGTCGCGCCGGTCGTCGTCAACAACCATAACGAAAACAACGTAAACGTAAACCTCGACGGGCTCGAGAAACTCGTCGGCGATCTCGGCAGGATGATCGGCGCGCTGCTGACGCGGATGGACGCCAGCGATCCGCCGCGCGCGCAGCGTCCGGCCGATGATGCGAACGGTCCCGCGCGCGCTCGCGCGACCGTCGTGAAAGCGCCGGTGCCGTTCGCGCGGGCGTCGAACGGCGCGCCGGGCTCGCCGCCGGCCGACGCGCGCGGCGATGCGCCGGCGCCGGTGGCGAGCGCGCCGTCCGTCGATCGGCGGATGCCGCCGCCGGCGACCGTTGACCGGGGCGTCGGCGCCGACGCGCCGCCGACGGGCGCGTGGCGGCGCGGCGACGACGGCAAGTGGCGAATGGACCGGGCCGATCCGGTCGTCAGGACCACCGAAGGCGCGACGCGGATCGATCCGTTCAGTCGCGTCGGCGCGCGCGTGACGCCCGGAGCAGGCGCTGCCGGTGCGTCGCATGGCGGGGCGACGGGCTCAGCGCAGCCGCGCATCGCGGACGTGCGCGCGCAAGGCGCGGGCCGTGACGCGGACGGTGCGCGAGTCGCCCGGTCGAATGACTCGAATGGGCGTTCGGGCGGGCAGCCCATTGACGAACGCGCGGCGGCTGCCGCGGATGCCGCGGACGCGCGTAGCGGCGGCACTGGCGATTCCGCGCCGGGCATGCCGCCCGCGACCGGTTCGTGGTCTCGCGATCCGGCAAGCGGCAAGTGGGTCCGCGCAGGCGGCGACGCGCCGCTCCGGTCGACGGAAGGCTTCAGCCGGATCGACCCGTTTGCCGGTTCGCGGCGCAATGTGTCCGCGTCCATGTCCGCATCCGCGCCCGCGCTTTCGTCTTCATCGTCGTCTTCGTTCGCGCCGGCTTCGACGCCGGCCGCCCCTACCGTCGCATCGCGCATCACGTCGAGCGACGCATCGATCGCCGCGCCCGACGGCGGCCCCTGGCCGCGTCCGTCCGCGCTCGCGCCGCGCCGCGCCGATCCGCGGCAGATGAACCGTGCGCAGTTGGAGCGCGCGGGCCTTTATCCGCTCGTCGACGACGATGCATTGTCGTCGGCGCAGTCTGCGCCGGCTGATGTGGCCGATGTGGCTGCCCGGCGCGCATCGCGGCCCGGCGCAGGGTTGCCGAAGCCGGACGCGAAGCCGGACGCGGGCTCGCGTCCGGCGAGGACGTATCCGCCCGTCGAGCCGGCCGGCCGAATCGTGACGACCGAAGGCGCGACGCGCGTCGGCTGGGCCGATTCGATCGACAAGGGCGCGAAGCGATGACGGCCGGCTCGCGCCCGAACGACGCCGCCGCGCTCGCGGCGGCGGCGGCGCTGCTGGCCGGCATGCTGGGCGTGCCGGAAGCGCGGATAGCGCCGGAGCAGCGGCTGCTCGACGATCTGGCGATGGATTCGCTCGAATTGATCGAACTCGCGATGGAGCTCGACGAGCGCTGGAACATCCGGCTCGATCGCGCGCGGCTTGCCGACGTCGCGACGGTTGCCGACGTCGCCGCACTGCTCGGCGCGGCCGCGCAGCCGGACGGCGCGAGCCGGACATGAGCGCGCGCCGATCCGCGGGGGCGCGCATGCGCGCACGCGTCGCGCGCGTGGCTGCGGCGTTCGCGGTCGGCATCGTGTGGGCGGGCGGCGTCGCGCATGCGGACTGCATCGACGACGCCGCGCGGCGCTACCGCGTCAACGCCGATCTGCTGCGCTCGATCGCGTATTACGAGTCGGGGCTGAATCCGCGCGCGCTGCATCGCAACGACGACGGCTCGACCGACATCGGCCTGATGCAGATCAATTCGGTGCATTTGCCGGCGCTGCGGGATCAGGGAATCGACCTTCGCCGTCTGTACGACGCGTCGGTCAACGCACGTGTGGGCGCGGCGCTGCTGCGCCGGCAGATCGATCAATACGGCGACACGTGGCGTGCAGTCGGCGCGTATCACTCTCGCACGCCGGGCTTGAGCGACCGCTACGCGCGCGCGGTTCACGACGTCTATGTCGCGCGGCCCTGGGCAAGAAAAGCGACGGCGCAGCGGGACGCGGCGCGCGCGATGCCGGCGCGTGAGCCGGGGCTCGTCATCGAGGAAGCGTCGGTGCAGTGAGATCGCGGCGGCGGCGGGTGCCCGCGCCGCCATGAGCGTGCGTCGCCGCTTCGATGGCGGCTGGCGATCAGGAATCCGATGCGTGCCGCGTCGGCGTGCGACTCGCTCCGCGGTGTCGCGCATCGCCCGATGCCCGACGGATATTCGACGAATGGGCCGTGATCGAATGGCGACTGAGCCGCGATCGATCGAGCGCTGAAACGCGGACCGGCCCGGGCCATGAATCGAGCCGGGGCCGGCGAATCGATTGCGGCTCCCGAGTCGGCCGAATCCATCGAATCCATCGAATTCCGCGGATGCTGCGAACTGGCCGAACTCCGCGATCCGGATCATCCAGGCGGGCCCGCCGGACGATCCGGACCACGCTACATCGTCACGCGGCGCCCGGCGCGTCCGTTGTCCCCTTCGCATCGCTCGACGCCTCTTCCGCCGCTCGGCGGTACGTGGCGTCGAGCGTCTGCACCGTCTGCCGGAAGCGGGCGAGCGCGTCCGAACGCTCGGCCGGCAACGCGCTCGCGACGAGGTCGATCGCCTGTTGCCGCGCATACGGCTGAAGCTCGCGATACTCCGGGCGCGCGGCCAGCTCGGCGCCCATCAGCGTATCGGCGCGCTGCCGGATTTCGGCGTAAAGCGGATTCGTGCCGGCGCCGCTCGGCGTGAACACGCCTTGCTTGTCGGCGCCGGGCAGCCCGGTTGCGCACGCCGCTTCGCCGAGCGCCTTGACGAACGCCGGCCGCGCGTTGCCCGCGCGCGTGGCCGGGTCCATGCAGAACCGGTCCTTCGCTTCGCTGAAGATCGCGCAGAGCGTTGCTTCGTAGACCTGCCGGCCGAACTTCGCGTCTTGCCGGATTTCAGGGGTGCGCGCGTGGGCGACCTGCTTGACCGCCTCGTCGACGAAATGCCGGATCGCCTGTTTCGGGTCGCCGGTGGGGCGATGGCTGCCGACGTAGCGAACGCCCTGCAGCTTGACCCGCCCGGGCGCGCAGTCCGGCGCGCTGCGGCGGAACAACTGCCCGAGCGTCTCGCCGATCTTGTTGAAGATGCGCTTGATCTGCTGTGCGAACGACGTGCGCGGCCGCGATTCGCAGCGCTTGACGTGAACGTCGAACGACGCCTTTCTGACGTGCGTGAATCCGCCGATTCTCGGGTTGTAAGTCATGTCGTGCTCTCGGTTGAGTGGAAACGGAATCCGGCACGTCCGCTTCCGCGCCGCGTTTCGTTCGACGAAGGCGCATGCGCAAAGCGGATGTCCGGATCGATTCGATTTTATGGAGCGGGTCGCCTCGTCCGATTCCATAAATTGCTCATTTGCGGCGGCGTGCGTGCGCGTCCGTTTCCGCGACGAACCGACGTGTGCGCCGCCTGAGCGGAATCTGAAAGCGACGCCGGACGAATGTCTTCAGCATCGATTTCGATGTCGAGCGGGATTGACGTGCCGTCCGCCCAACGCGTTGGCGTGCGCCGGGGCGACGCTCCGTTCGACGGCCATGCGCGGCGGCCAGCGCGGCTGCCGCGCCGTATCGGAATGTCTCGTAGCGAAGGGAGGACTTGATGATCAATGTCGATGCATTCGTCGCAAGCGCACGATCCGGCGCGCGCGTCGTGGTCGGCGACGGCGGGCGCGGACCAACCGCGTCGGTCGCGAGGCTGGGCATGAAGGAGCGGCTGTTCGCGTTCCTCGCGCACGTCCCGCTGCTCAAGCATTGCGACGCGGTGCGGCGCTATGCCGAGCAGGCCCGCACTGAAAACCGCCGCGCGCTCGAGGTGTTCGTGCTCGCGCTGTCGAAGCGATATGGCGCGGAAGGCGCCAGGGCCGCGTTCGACTACGGCGCGCGGCGCGACGGCGCGCCGCTCGATCGGCGGCTCGTGCGCAACATGGTGTCGATCGCCGAACATTTTCACGGCACGGGCGATGCGAAACCGCTGGTGCGCCAGATCGTGTTTCGGTCGTGGGAATGCCGAGGTCTCGATCATCCGGGACACGCGTCGCTGACGATCAAGAATCAGGCGGACGCCGATGCAGGCCGGCATGTCTACGAGCACGTCAGTTGGTGGCCGAACCAGAGATTGAGCGGCAAGGGTTTCGATCGGGTCGAGCCGATGACGCTGAGCGGATATCGGATCGACAAGCGCTCGGAGATTTCGAATGCAACGGAGCAGCGGCTTCGACAAGGCGACGCGGCGAGGAGAAAGATCCTCGCGGACGGCTACAAATACGCGAGTCGGGACGAGCTTCGCGACGCGCGTTTTTTCCCGAAAGCCGGCCAGAAACTGGACAAGGAGGAGGAATGGGGGCTGAGCGCGCGCAAGGTGTACTTCCCCGCGATCGGATTCAACCGCGACAAGCGCGACGCGGCCGGCCGGGACACGTTCGTGCTGTTCGGGCTGAACGAAGCGGCGATGTTGCGCGATGCGCGAACCGTGAAGGAAGCGGCGGCGACGGGCAAGCTCAGATACCAGATGATCAGCACGGAGGAAAACTGCGCGTCGATCGCGCTGCGCGTGCTGCGCTCCGGCGGCGCCGAGCACTTCGTGCCGTATGCGGCCGCATGGGTCTCCGAGGACCCGAATCGCGCGCATGCATACGCGCAGGCCGTGCAGTCGAGGATCGACACGCTGAACCAGCAGCGCGCGGACGTCGCGCGCTGCTGCGATCGGCTGGGCGGCAGCGCATCGGTGCAGCAGGCGTGGCGCGCGTTTTCGACGGCCGGCGCGACATCGGCCGGCCGCGCCGCGCACGCGCAGCGGCAAGCGCGGCTCGACGATCACGCGCGCGAAGTCGAACGGATCGGCGCGTACTTCGCCGAGCTGTCTGCCGCGCGATCCGGCAAGCATCGCGATCGCGCGGACGCGGATCTCGCCGATGCGATGAAGCGCTGCGCGCCGTCGGCTCGCGACGACGTCGCAGCGCTGACGCGCAAGGCGCGCGTGTTCGTCGAAACGCTCGGCCGGCATCTAGGCGCGCCGCCGCAGGACGACCGGGGCGCGCTGCGAATACTGGCCGCGCACGCGATGGTCGGGCAGATCGAGGCGTTCATGTCGATCGCGATCGACGCCGATTCGAATCCCATGATTCAGACTTCAGACGGAGCACCCGAACGATGAATACGCATACCGAATGGTTGAATGCGCTGGGCGAAGCGGCGGGCATGCCGCTCGATTTCGACGAGAACGGGCAGTGTTTCCTGCTGCTCGACGCGCAACTGATGATCTCGATTCGCGAACGGCCCGATGCGCTCGTGCTGTATGGAATGGTCGGCGAATTTCCGGCGCATGCGCCGGCGGAACTCTGGAGGCGGATGCTCGCCATCAATCTCGACTTGGCGGAGGCGGGCGGCGGCGGTCTCGGCTTCGACGGCGACACGGCAGCCGTGATGCTGATCGAGCGCATCGCGACGGCGAATCTCGGCGCGCGCGAATTCGTCGACGCATTCGAGGCGTTCGCGTCGCGTCTCGAAAGCCTGATCGGCGCGTTCGAGCAGGTGGGCATCTACGACGCCGGCGCGCGGGACCGTCCGGCGGATTCGCGCGCGGCCCGCGCGTTGCGCGGCTGAATCGACGCGGAGCGGACCGTGTCCGGTTGTGATGCGCGATGTCCGTTGACGCGCCGCCGCGGTCGCCGGACGACGAACGAATGAGCGAATGAGCGAATGAAACGGATCTGAAATTTTCCGGTGATGCGCGCGCGCTACGTTCAAGGGCGCGGGTGGGCGTGGCGGGAAGGGCTGCGCGCCGTTCGGGCGACGCGTCACGTGAGCGGGCGCGCGGGAGAGGATGCTTTGGAGCAACAAAGAATCGATTATGGTCGTAGAGAGAAAGTGTGAAAGGGTGCTCGTCGTCGACAGCCATCCGATCGTGCGCGACGGCATCGAGGTCGTGCTCGGCAAGGCGTATGCGGGGATCGACGTGGGCGGGGCGGCCGATATGGCCGAGGCGAGCGACCGGTGCGGGCGCGACCGCCCGGATCTCGTGCTGATGGACGTGATGCTGCCGGGCGACGATCCGCTGCCGGCGATGAGCGAGATCCTGCGCGCGCATCCGGACGTGCGGTTCGTCGTCTTCACCGCGCTCGGATCGGAGGCGCGCGCGGCGGATGCGATCCGCCTCGGCGCGTCGGGCTATCTGCTGAAGTGGTGCAGCCCGGACGGCATCGTGCAGGCGGTCCGGCGCGTGATGGCGGGGCGCGTCCACATCGACCCGTCGCTCGACGGGGCAAGGATCGCGTCGGCGGCCGGCGGCCGCACGCCTCCGTCCCCCGTCGACGAGCTCACGCGGCGCGAGAAGCAGGTGCTGAAGCTGATTGCCGACGGGATGCGCAATCGCGAGATCGCATCGCTGCTGAACATCAGTCCGAAGACGGTGGATTGCCATCGGCAGCGGCTGATGCAGAAGCTCGGCGCGCGCAACGTCGCGAATGTGATCCACTGGGCGTATCGATACGGATACGCGAACGCGTGCGCGCCCGCCATGTAGCGCGGCCCGCGCGGGCAAGCGCCCGATCGCGCGCGGCGGCGAGCGGTTCGTGAAAGTACCGCGCTGAAGCGTGCCGGAGAATGAACGCTCGCTAATGTTCACGACAGGAAAGACATCATGAAGCTGAATGGAATGATCGCCGCGCAATGGAATCATCGACATGACGCGGTCGAACGGCAGGCGCGACGCACTGGCGATGGCCGGCGCGTATGCGGCGTCGCGAGCGAACGCGACGGCCGGACGATGAGAAGCGAGATCAAGGCGATCCGGATGGACGTGCTCAAGGCGATCCGCTTCCACAGTGCGGTCAGCACTCCGGTGCTGCTCGCGAAGCAAAACCGGATCGCCGCGAACGTTCGTGGGGTCAGCGAAAAGATCGACAGGAAGGGGCTGTTCGGCAAGATGGCCGAAGCAGTCAAGTACGTCGCGCACCGCGGCCTGTATTTCGACCGGCGCGCGCTGAGAAAACTCGACGCGTTGGTCGTCCGGCACATCGGCGATCGGCCCGAGGATCGCAAGTTCAAGGTCTTGCCTACGCGGCTGCGGCGTCCGGCGCCGTGAGCGCGCGCGGCGCCCGCGCCGCGCGTCCGGAGCGCCGGCTTGCGTCGGGCGGGCGCCGGCCACCGATGCGTTGCGCATCGCGCAACGCATGATGCGCGCGATGCGCACTCGGGCAGACGCTCTTTCAGTCGCACATTTCACCGGCCTTCACGATGGCGAAGATGCATGCGCCCGGCAGCGGCACGCTGCTGCAGTTCTTTTCGACCGACGACATGCCGCTCGCGCGCGCAACGTCGTTCTGGAGCGCGCACGTGTTCCAGTGCGAGGACGTGCGCGCGGAGCAGGCGCGCGCGTTTCACGGGCGCGGTTTTCTCTGCCGGCGCGAGCGCGGCCGGTTCGTTCGTTTCCGCGGCGCGTCGCTCGACGCGCGGATCAGCGAAACATGGCTGAGCGCCGCGGCGGCCGACGCGCACGTGACGATCTGCGCGCTGCACGCAGGCGAGTGCACGGTCGAGGCGCCCGGCTTGCCGGATGCGCGCTTTCGCGCGAACGAGCTGTTCATGCTCGACGGCGGCCGGCCGATGCGCGTGCGCTGGGATGAGCCGTGTTTCAGCGCGCTCAGATTGCCGCGCGCGTCGGTGGGGCGCACGCTCGGCCAGGCGGCGATGGAGGCGTCGCCGAGCGCGGCTTCGTTGCAGACGGCGCGGCTCGCGCCGTTTCTCGCGGCCGAGCTGGCGCTCATCGGCGATCGCGGCCCGGGGTTGTCGTCCGACGAGCTCGATTGCGTGCTCGCGCGCGCGGCCGAACTGGGCCGCGCGCTGCTTCAGGCGGCGCTGTCGGCGCGCATGCGGCGCGGCGCGCCCGCGCGCGCCGACCGGCTGCAGGCCGCGTACCGCTACATCGACCAGCATCTGCATCTGCCGACGCTCACGCCCGAGCGGATCGCCGACGCGATCCATTGCTCGCGCACGCAGCTCTATCGCCTGTTTCGCCACGAATCGCAGACGGTGCAGGCGGCGCTGCGCGACGCGCGGCTGAACCGCAGCCTGCGCTACCTCGAGCAGCCCGAATGCACGCTCAACATCGGCGAGATCGCGCATGCATGCGGTTTTCCCGATCAGTCGACGTTCGGCAAGCTGTTTCGCCGGCGCTTCGGCAGGACGCCGGGCGAGGTGCGCCGCGCCGCGCGGGGAGGCGGCGGTGAAGCCGCGCCGCCCGACTTCGCGGAAGGCGCAGACGCGGCGCGTGCATCAGCATTTCATCGATAGATTGCGACTTCGATCGCCACGCCAACAAGATCCGGGTTGGACTCCGAATGACGGTACGATGCAGGCAAATCGCGCAACTGCTGCTCACTGGCCACGCTCACCTGCACGTCGTCGATGCAATACCAGACTCCATCCCGCTTCACATAGGCGACATAGTGGTCGCGCGTGTTGTAGCCGAACGCGACGAGCCGGTCGTGGTTCGGCAGTGCTGCGAAGTCGAACAGGCTGTTCAGCCTGAACGCCTTGGCGTCGGCAGGCGCGTCGCGTATGTCGGATGCGTCGAACGCATCATTGAGCGGCATGCGCAGTTCCATCAGCACATCTGCCAGGTATCCCGGCCCGCTGTCCGGAATATTTGTCGTCGCGCGCAACGCAGCGACCGCGGCTTGCAACTGCTCGTCGAGCTCTTGGGCCGATGCGGCGTCGTAGTCTTCGAGCAGTGCGCGAACGGCGGGTGGGACGTCCTGGTTCGACACGATGCCGTCGAGCGCCGACGAATGAACGGCCAACTGCAGCGCCGTGTTGATGAAGCACGAGCCGCCGAGGTTGCGCAGGCCGCGCGGCGGCGTGGTCGGCGCGGTGTCGAAGCTGGCCGTCAGCGGATGGGCCGACCGTTCGCCCGTCGCGCTCTCGATGCCGGCGGGCACCACGATTTCGTAGCGGCTGTTCGACTTGAGCGGCGCGAGCGGCCTGAACGCGAGCCGGCGATCGCTCAGCCACGACAACGCGCCGACGGCGACGCTCGCGCGATCTTCGCCGTGTAGCGCGATGCGTCCTGCTGAGCGCGGCGCGATCGCGCGATCGAATTCGAGTTCGATCGTCGGGCGGCGCAACGCCGCGTGCGTTGGCGCGATGCCGGCGGATATGCCGCCGGGCGCAGCGGCGGGCGCAGCGGCGGGCGCAGCGGCGGGCGGGATGATCGGCGTCGCGGTGGGCGGCGTGTGTCCGCTGGGTACGTTCGCGACTGGTACGTGCGCGACGGGCGCGTTCGGCTGCGCCGGATACGCGAGCTGCACGGTCGGCGGCGCGAACGCGCGTGGAGCGGATTCGTTCGAATCGTCGCCGCCGCCGCATCCGGCGAGGGAGGCGACGGCCAGCGCGAGCGCCGTGCCGGCGCGTCGGGGTGATCGCATGCCACGGGCAAGCCGGGACGAATCGCGGGGCGAGTCAGATGCGGCGCGTCGAGCCGAAGGCGGCGCGTCGGGATGGTCGAGGGGGTTCGACGTGTGTTTCATCATGGCAAGACTGAAGGTGAACAGAAACAGAAAGTGAACATCAGCGGATTCGGCGGCTTGACTGGGCGACGAGCGGATCACGGACGCGCGCCGCCGCCGCCGGGCCCGTCGCGAGCCGGGTCGCCCCAGCACGCGCCGATGCGGCGGGGCAGCGCGGCGTCCACCGCGCCCGGTGTGCTCGACGCAGACGACGCGCGTGCAACGTTCGCCGCGGAGCCGCCCGCGCCCGCCCCGTCGTCCTGCCGGCTCGCGGCGCGCCGCTGCCGCGCGATGTCGTCGCGGCGCTCGCGCTCGAGCGCGTCGATCCGCTCGACGTGCGCGAGCAGCGCGTCATGCCCCGAGAAGTCGTAACGCACGTCGACGTAGCGCACGCCGAGGCGTTCGAGCTGCGCTTTCGCGTCCGGAAAATCGCCGGGCGCGAAGCGCCGCACGCCGTAGCGGAAGTCCTGGACGAAGCGCGCGACGCCGAGCGGCCCCGCGTACCGGCGCACGAGCGTGACGTCGCCGAGCGCGATGCGCAGCGTCGCGTCGCCGCATCGATCGGGCTGCCAGTCGATCTGCTCGGACACGCGCAAGTTGTAGTTCGTCAGCGTGCGCGCCTGCGGCGCGCATTGCAGCGTCAGCACGGTCTCGAACGGCTTGGCCTGCGCTTCGCGGTTCACGTCGGTCGGCTGCGCGACGATCCCGATGCGCACCGTCTGCGCGTTGAGCGCGTCGATCTGCTTGCCGAGCGACGCGATCCGCTCGTCGAGCTCGGCCGCCGCCTGCTGTTGCGCACGCCGCTCGGCTTCGCGCCGCGCCTGCGCGACGCGCCGGGCGGCCGCGTCGTCGACGAGCGGCAGGAACGCATCGGTGAACGGCAGCCGGTAGCCGAGCGTGTCGGCCGCCGCCGCGCGCGCCGCGCCGACGCGCACGAACGGCTTCGCCGGGCCGTCGACGAACGCCCAGATCGCGCCTTGCGGGCCGTACAGCCGGTCGTTGGCGTCGTCGTGCGTCGCCGCGCGCCTGAGCGGCCACAGCACGTCGCGCTCCCAGTCGTCTTGCAGCGCGCACGACGCTTGCCGCTCGACATACGCGATCACCGCGTGCAGCGGGCCGCCGACGAGGCTCCAGACGACGTCGCCGCCGACGTCGCGACCGCCCGCGAGCCGCTTGACGTCGCGCAGCGCATCGTCGGCCGCGCGCATCGCGGATGCTTCCACCGACGGATCGACGCCGAAGCCGTGGAAGTCGGCCGCGAGCCGGTAGGCGGCGCCGGGCCCCGCGAGCGCGTCGGCGGCGAGCGCGGCGACGCGCCGCTCGTAGTCGACGAGCGCGTTGCGCAACGCGGCGTCGCGCTCGAGCGTGAGCCGGCCTTGCGCGGGCGCGCCGCCGAGCGCCTCGCGCAGCGCGCGGCCGCCGCTGCGCGAGATCGAGCCGAGTGTCGCGCCGAGGCCGCCGCTCGCCGCGGGCAATCGCGCGGGCGCGAGCATGTGCGACGCCGTCCGGACGAAGCGCAGCCACGGCGGCAGCGCGTCGTCGCGCACGGATTCGAATTCGCGATCGACGCGTGCGAGCAACGCCGAGAACGGATCGCGGCGATCGGGAATCCGGTCGATCACCGCGCGCCATTGCGCTTGCGTCGTCAGCCCTTGCTCGCCCTGCGGGAAGCGCGCGACGAAGTCGCGCCAGGCGTCGATGCGCCGCGTGCGATACCACGCATCGAACGCGTCGCGATGGAACGCGAACTTCGGCCGGTTCGCGACCGCCTGCGCCATCTCGTCGAGGAATGCGTCGATCGCCGGACGATGCGCGGCCGTCAGCGCGGCAGGCACGCGCACGTCGCGCAGCGCGGCGGGTTGAGCGGCAGGCAGCGCGGGTGGCGCGGCGGCCGGCCAGAAGTCGGCGAGCGTCACGTCGCGCGGCATCGTTGCGTCGGGCAGCGCGAGCAGCCACGCGCCGTCCGGGTCGCGGTACGCGAGCCGTTCGAGCTGCGCCTGAGCGGCCGCGAGCCGTGCGGCGAGCGCGCTGTCGCCGGGTGCGCTCCACGCGATCCGGCCGACGGCGAGCGCGCCGATGCGCGGCGGCAGCCCGTCGCCGCGATCGCGCGCGCCGCTTGCGTCGTTCGTGTCGCGGGTGTCGCTCGTGCCGCCGACGCCACGCGTGTCGCTTGTGCCGCTCGTGCCGCTCGTGTCGCTTGTGCGCCGCTTGCCGCCTGCGCCGTCGTCATCCCGCGCGCGCACGGCCGCCGGCGCGGGCATCCGCGCGAGCGTCTCGCGATCCGCGCCGCGCAGGCGCGCCTGCATCAGGTTCACGTAGCGGACCAGATTGCGGATGCGCGCGGCGACATCGCCGTCGTCAGCCGCGCGCGCGTCGCTCGCGCCGTCCGGCTCGCCGAAGAACAGCCGATCGGCGGCGGGCTCGATCGAGCGCCGATAATGCGCGACGTAGCGGCGCTTGAGTTCCGCTTCGAGCCGGCCGACGGGCGTCGCGTCGGCGATCGGGGGCGCGAGCCGCCGCACGAGCCGCCGCTCGTCGCGCCGCTCGACGTCGGCGATCACGCGGCCGATTCGCTCGAGCGTCGCCGCATCGCGCATGAGCTCGCCCGTGAAGCGCGGATGCGCGGGATAGTCGCGGCGGATCAGCTCGACGGTCCGCATGTCGCCGACGAACGACGCGCTCATCAGCAGCCCGGCCGCGACGCACGCGAAGAGCCATGCGGCCAGCGCGACGCGCGCCGGCGTCAGCCGCGAGCGGCTTGGCCGCTCGACGGGCCGCCATGCGTCGCGCTCGCCCGGCAGCACGCGCGCGAACACGTCGTGCAGGAACAGGCCCGCGTCGCCGGGCGCGCGCGCCGGCGCGGCGTCGAGCCAGTCGGGCAGCGTCAGCGACGGCGCGCCGCCCGCCTGCCGGCCGCTCGTGAACAGCAGCCCGCGCAGATACGGCGTCTCCTGATAGACGTTCGGGCCGAACGCCGCGCGTGCGAACGCATCGAGCGCGGGCCGCACGCGCGCGAGCTCGTGCGGCAGCATCAGCGCGCGCGGCGAGGGCGGCTCGCCGCGCGCCGCCGGCGCGACGCGCAGCGCGGCGAGCCGCGCGTCGACGCTGTCGAGCGCGTGTGTGACGAACGCATCCGCGTCGTGATCGCCGAGATAGCCGAACGCGCGATCACATTGTTCCGGAGCGAGCTGCGCGGCCCATTCGTCGAAGCCGTAGAGCCGGTCGCATTGCGTGACGAGCACGTAGACCGGAAAGCGCCGGTCGAACAGGCGGATCAGTTGCTCGAGCCGCTCGCGGACCGCGCAGCCGTCGATCGTCAGCGCGTCGCGATCCGCTTCGACGAGGCGCGGCGCGTCGATCGCGACGACGACGCCGTTGACGCCCCGGCGCGCACGCGCGCGGCCGAGCTGCTCGAGGAGTGCGCTCCATGCGCGGTGGTCGCCGTCGGTCGCGTCGGGCTCGGCGAAGCGGCCCGCGAGGTCGAGCACGACCGCGTCGTCGAAGCACCACCAGTCGCAGTCCTCGGTCGGCGCGATGGCCGCGTCGTGGCGCGCGCGCCGCAGCGGCGACGCGATGCGCGCGCGCGCGAGCGCCGTCGTCTTGCCCGCGCCCGTGCGGCCGATCACGAGATACCAGGGCAGCGCGTCGCGCGGCCGGCCGCGCAGGCCCGGCGCGGGCGCGGCGCGTTCGAGCGCGTCGAGCGCCGCGCGCCAGCGCGCGGCGACGCGCAGCTCCGGCGCGTCGCGATCGGCGGGCGCGCGCTCGGCCGCGTCGAGCCGCGCGAGCTGCCTGCGCGCGCGAACGGCGCGCAGCGCGCGGCGCGCGATGGCACCCAGCAGCCATCCGGCGAGCGCCGCGCAGAACACGGCGGGCGCGCTCCACAGCGGCCAGTCGAAGTAGAGCGAGGTCGCCCAACTGAGCGCGGCGAGCGCGAGCAGCGCGACGATCCGCGCGATCATCATGCCGAGCGTCTTCATTGCAGCCTCGGGAACACCGAGTCGACCATTCGCACGATGACGACGTGATAGATCAAATAGAGCGACAGCAGGATCGCGAGCGGCAGCCCGACGTTCAGGCCCGCGAGCGCGATGCGGCGGCGCGTTCGCGCGTTGGCCGCGGCGGCGCGCGGATGTCCGGCGTTGTCCGGATACCCGTCGTCCGGATATGCGGCGGGGAACGGCGGCTCGCCTTCGGCGGGCAGTGACGCATGCGCCGACAACGCGTCGAGCGCGCGCCGCCGGATCGCGTCGAGCGGCTGGCTGCCGCCGTCGTAGCCGTAGCGGCCGCGAAAACCGAGCTGCAGGCACAGCAGATAGACCGCGAGCACGTTCGCGCGCGCGCCGTCGAGCGCGTCGAGGCGCTCGAAGAACACGACGCCCGCGTGCGACGTGTCGAAGTGGCGCTTCTGCAGCAGCCGCAGCGTCCAGCGGTCGGCATCGTCCCAGCCGCTGTTCAGCAGCGCCTCGTCGATCCACGCGCACACCGCGAACAGCGCGTCGTCGACATCGGCTTCGGGCGCGCCCGCGCAGGCCGCGTGATCGCGCGCGCGCTCGATCAGGATGTCGAGCCGCAGCGCGACTTCGGCGGCGTCGCCGCGCGGCGATTGCGCGAGCTGCCGCGCATACGCGACGAGCGGCATCATCGAATCGGACAGCTTCATGATGCGTGCCTCACTGCGATGAGTTCCGCGTGCAGGTCGTCCGGCGCATCGGCCCAGCGCAGCGAGATGCGGCCGTCGCGCCGGATCGCGTCCCACGGCCGGCCGGCCTGCTCGATCCGGAAGTAGCGCGCGTCGCCGCGGCGCGGCAGCCGCGGCGGCGCGCCGGGCAGGCGGGTCAGCTCGACGCCGGGAAGCGCGAGCGCGGTGAGCTGCGGCATCTCGTCGGTCGCCGCGATCCGGCCGCCCAGCAGGAAGCGTTGCGCGAGCGTGTCCGGATCGTGCGCGCTGCGGATCGCGACATAGATCAGATGGCGATCCGCGAACACGTCGGGCGGCAGTCGCGCGGACCGTTGCGCGGGCTGCCGCTCGCCGTCGGGCTCGAACGTCGCGACGCAGTCGGGGCCGACCGCGATTTCGTCGAGCAGATGGCCGATCAGCGCGTGCGCGCGCGAGAAGCAGCCGCCGAGATCGCGGTGGTCATACGGCGGCAGGCCGCCGCGCGCGTCGGGTGTCTCGCCGAGCATGTCGAAGCGCTCGGAGAACGCGCTCAGCTCGCCGACGAGCTGGCGCAGCACGCCGTAGACCGTCCACGGATGCAGCCGGTCGCATTCGGCGAGATGGAACAGCAGCGGGCCGAAGCGGTTCAGCGAGCGCAGCGCGAGCAGGAGCGCCGCATAGCCCGCGTCGAACTCGGCGCGCTGCATCTCGCGCGGATTCTTGTACTGCTGCAACTGCCGCGCGCGGCCCGCGAGCTCGTCGCGGATGCAGCGGACCCGGTCGAGCAAGGCGCGCGCGCCCGTCAGCGCATAGCACGGCGGCGCGAAATCGTCGTCGAGCCGCAGGCGCTCGCCGTCGCGCACGATCCGCGCGATCGGGATCGTCTCGTGCCCGGCGAGCGCGTCGAGCTCGTGCCCGAACACGATCTTCAGCACATGCTTGAGCGTGCGCACCGGCGCGCCCGGCTGGTCCGAATAGAGGTCGCCGACCTCGTCGGCGCACGGCAGCGTCGCGTAGCGCGTCGCGGCGTCGGGCAGCGCGTCGGGCGTGGACGCCACCGTCACGTTGTTCGCGCCGCGCGCGAGCCGCCTGAGCGCGACGTGCACGACGAGCGCGCGGCCGTCGTCGAGCCACGCTGGATCGAACGCGCGCGCGGCGACGACCGCGTTGCCCGGATATTCGACGTAGCTGCGGTCGGAAAAGAGCAGGTGCGCCGAGCGGATCTCGACCGCGCGGCGGTCGATCGCGGCCTGCGCGAGCGACAGCGCGCCGACGCCCCAGAAATGCGGCGGGCCGGACGCGAGCCACGGCTCGACGCGGAACTGCTGATGCAGTTCGGCCAACTGAAAATGTTGCGGTTGCAGCAGCATCCCCTGATGCCAATAGATGTTGTCCATGTCGTTCGTTCCGGTTCGTGATGCGTCGCGTGTCATCGCTTGAGCGGCGCGCGGGCGGCGGCCTCGTCGTTTTCGTTGCTGTCGCGGTTGCCGCCGCCGTTCGCGTTCGCGTTTTCGTCAGCGCTCGGCAGCGTCAGCGTTTTCGCGCCGCTGTCGAGCGTCGTCCACGCGCGCGCGCCGGGCGGCGGCAGGTTCAACTGCGCTTCGCGCGCGTCGGTGATGCTCTGCGCGCCGAGCCTGAGCCGCAGCCCGAGCGTTCGCGGCGCGGCGCGATAGGTGGACGAGAACCAGCCGCGCTTGTCGATGTGCAGCGGCACGTCGAAGAGGCGCGCCGCGCGGGGGCCGTCGGCGTCGTAGTAGCCGGCGACGATGCCGACGTAGCGTGCCCGCTGCGCGCGATCGATCGACAGCGCGACGCGCGCGCCCGGCGCGACGACGTAGCGCGTCGTCTGGATGAAGTCCGCCGCGGGCCCGCCCGCCGCGAGCATCGCGCGCAGCCGGTCCGGATCGTCGGCGAGCTCGCGGAACGTCTGCGCGTCCGCGCTTTGGAATACCGCGAGCAGCAGCGTGTGCGGCGCGTTCAGGTATTCGTTCAGCCGCGGCGATGCGTCGATGTCGATGCGCAGCGCATCGGGCGCGTAGTCCCATCGCACGTCGGCGCGCGCCTGCTCTTCGGTGACGCCCGTCGCGCAGCCGGTGAGCGCGGCGAGCGCAACGAGCGCGGCGGCGCATGCGGGGCGTGGCTGCGGCGGCCGAACCGGCCGGCGCGCATGTGCCGCCGACGGCATCGAAATGTGTCGTTCGTTCATGCCCGCGCCTCAGCTCATCACCATCACTTTTTGCTGGCTGGGCTGCAGCACGGCGCCCGTCGCATTGCCGTCGTTGTGCTTCGTCGGCGTCGTCAGCCGCACGGCCGGGCTGCCTTCGAGCTTCACTTTCGCGCTGCCGGCCGTGAATTCGACCTTGCCCATGATCTTTCCGGACATCGCGCCGCCGGCGGTGCCCGGCTGATCGCCGTTCGTCATCGGAATCGTCGATTTTTTCGTGAGCGCGGGCATCCCGCAGACGAGCACTTTCGTCGTGATCGACGCGGCCATCATCGGCAGGCCGGTGTTCGGATACGGGACGGGCACGGGGCCGCCCGGCGTCGGGGTCTTGCAGACGTCGGCGGGGCTCATGCACAGGCCGGACGCGGTGGTGACGACAAACATGTTGGAACTCCGAATTGAAAGAAGCAGTCAGCCGAGATCGATGCGCTCGCCGTCGATGCCGACGTGGCGGTCCGCAAGTAGCGTGACGTCGCGCGCGTGCAGGTGCGCGCGCTCGTCGATCCGCCAGCGCGCGCGCGCGGCGCGCAAGTCGTCCACGCCGCACACGCGGCGAAAGCAGTCGCCGAGCGTGTGGAGCGCGCGTCCGATCGTCGACGTGAAGCGGCGCGCGACGAGGCGCACGTCGTGCGCGCGGCCGACGATCGACTGCGCGTGCGCGTCGAGATGCGCGGCGCGCACGCGTGCGCGATGCGCGCTCACGTCGACGCGCGTCGCGCACGCGTCGATCCGGTCGCGCGCCGCGAGCGCGATGCGCGGCGCGTCGATGCGCAGCCCGTCGGCGCCGGCCTCGAGCACGACGCCGCCCGGCAGCGCGAGCGCGGCGTGCGGCGCGCCGGCGCGCGCGAGCACGGCGAGCACATACGCGGGCGGCGCGCCGCACGCATCGCCGTCGCCGTGCGCGCAGGCGCGGGCCGGCGCCCAGATCAGCACGCGGTCACCGACGTCGGGCGCGAGCAGGCAGCCGTCGGCGCGCCGCGCGCGGCCGACGGGATCGTCGAGCGATAGCCAGTCGCCGGCGCGGCCCGTCACGCAAGACGCGCGCAACGACGCATCGGCCCCGGATGCGCGCGGCGCGTCGACGGGCGGCAGCGGCGCGGCCGCGCCAGGGGAGGCGGAGGAAGCAGGCAGGGTCGTCATCGAAGCGCGAGAGTCGTGTGTCATCGTTCGGGTGCGGTCCATCGTTCGGCCCGCGCGAGCGCGGGATCGGTCGCGCGCGCGCCCGTCTTGCGCGCGCCGTCCCAGCGCGCGGCGCGGTCGTCCACGCCGTGCAGGTTCGCGTGCGAGAAATCGGCGCCGGCGCAGTCGGCGCGCGACAGCGTCGCGTGCGAGAAATCGCAGTAGGCGAAGCAGCCGCCCGCGAGCGTCGCGCCTGCGCAATCGGCGCGCGCGAACAGCGACATCCGCGCGCGCAATCCGCGCGCGTTCGCTGACGACAGGCGCGCGCGCGCGAAATCGGATTCGTCGAACGCGGCCTCGGCGAGGTTCGCGCCGACGAGCGTCGCGCCCGCGAAACGCGTGTGGCGACCGCGCGCGCCGGCGAGCGTCGCGCGTTCGAGATCGGCGTCGAAGAACATCGTCTGCACGAGCGATGCGCTGCTGAAATCGCTGCCGGCGAGCGTCGCGCCGCTGAAATGCGTCATCGTCAGATCGCAGCGGTCGAAGCGTTGCCCGCGCAGATTCGCTTCGGCGAAGAGCGCATTCGTCAGGCGAGTGGCGTCGAAGCGCGCGGTCGACAGGTCGGCGCGCATCGCCGCGAAGCGCTCGAGCTCGGCGCTCGCGAAATCGGTGCGCTCGAAGCGGCAATCGACGGTTTCGCAACGCAGCAGCTTCGCGTGCGCGCACCGCGCGGCGGAGAAATCGCCGCGCTCGAACGTCGCGCGCGCCCACAGCGCGTCGGTCAGCGTCGCGCCGGCGAGGTCGGTGTCCGTCATCACGAATGCGTCGCCCGTCGTCGCGCGCAGGCTCGCGGCGCGCAGCGCGACCGCGTGCCAGCCCGATTCGCCGAGCGTTGCGCCATCGAGGCGCGCGCCCGTCAGATCGCAGTGCCGCCAGCGCGTCGCGTCGAGCTGCGCGGCCGACAGGTTCGCGCCGCGCAGGATCACGCGATCGAACGTGCAGCCGGACAGATCGCGGCCGGAAAGATCGACATCCGAAAGATCGATGCCGGATAGCGTGCGGGTGTCGGCGAGGGCGGCGAGCGCCGCGTGAACGGTGTCGGACATGGGTGGCGTCGAGTGAATCAGCGGGGGGAGGCGAGTTCGGGGCGGCCCGGCACGGTGAAGAGCGTTCGCTCGACGTTCGTGCCGTCGAGCTGCGATCGGCCGAGCGCGACGCCGTAGCAGTCGGCGCCGTACAGGTTGCTCGATTGCAGTTGCGCGCCGTCGAGCCGCGCGCGGCGCAGCGACGCGCCGAGCAGGTTCGAGAAGCGCGCGTCCGCGTGCGTCAGATCGGCCTTCGTCAGATCCGCGTGCCGCGCGAGCGCGCGCGTCAGTTGCGCGCCGCTCGCGATCGCGCGCGCGAGGCTCGCGCGGTCGAGCGTCGCGGCGTGCAGATTCGCGTCGCGCAGGTCGACGCCGTCCCAGTTCGCGCCGTCGAGCGCCGCGCCGCTCAGAACGGCGTGCCGGAACGACGTCGATGCGTCTGCGCGCGAGCCGCGCAGCGATGCCGAGCGAAGCTGCGCGCGCGACGCTCGCGCGCCGTACCATTCGGCGCCGTCGCACTGCGCGGATGCGAACACCGCATCCGCGAGCGTCGCGTGCTGGAAGTTCGCGCGCGGCACGCGCGCCGACGTGAAATCGGCGGCGTCGAGCGCGCAGCCCGCGAAGCTCGCATGCGCGCCGTCGAGCCGCGCGGCCGCGAGCCCGGTCATCGCGCTCGCGTCGAATTGCGCGTGCGCGCAATGGCTGTCGGCGAGCGACGCGCGCGTGAAGTCGCCGCCGGTGAAATCGGCGCGATCGAGGCGCGCGCGATCGAGCGCGGCGCCGCGAAACGATGCGCCGGGGGCGGACGTATCGACGAAGGTCGCGTCGCGCAGGTCCGCGTTCGAGAAATCGGCGCGCGACAGCAGCGCGCGCTCGAACGACGCGCCGGCCAGCCGGCAGCCGGAGAAGCCGGTGCGTTCAAGGCGCGCATCGCGGAAGTCCGCGCGTTCGAGCGCGGCCGACGACAGATCCAGGCCGCTCAGGTCGAGGCCGGCGAAGCCGAGCCCGCGCGCGTGGCGCTCGATCACCTGCTCGCGCGTGAGCGGTTCCGCGAGCAGCGCGTCGTCGGCCGGCGGCGCGGCGGGGCGCGTCGCCGCGAGGGCGGGGGCGGCGTCGGCGAGCCCGTTCGCGGGTGGTGGCCGGTCCGGCTCCGCCGGCGTATCCGGTTCGACGATCGCTTCGCCGCTGGCGGGCGCGGCGAGCCCGGCCGTCAGCGCGTCGACGTCGAGCGGTGCATCGAGCGCATCGAGCGCATCGAGCGCGTCCGCGAGGGCTGCGAGCTCAGGCCGGTCCCGCGCGGCCGCCTCCATCTGCGCGCGCGACAGGCCGTGCTGCTCGACGAGCATGCGGATCTGCGTGTCGGCTTGCCGAAGCAGGTCGGCGAGCGACGATGCTTCGCCCGGCGCCTGCGAATTCGGCGAAGCGAGCGGCGAAGCGGGCGGCGAAACATCGCGTTGCCCGCCGGCCGCCGCCGCGTCGTACTGCGCTTGCCATTGCGCGGTCTGCGCATCGAGTTCCGCCGCGAGCGCGGCGAGCTCGTCCAGGTTCATGTCGGCGGGCGCCTCGCGCGCCGGCAGCAGACGCGCGATGTCCGCTTCGGCGATACCCAGCCCGGCGAGCAGCGCGTCGGTTTGCGCGGCGAGCGCCGCCGCGTCCCGTTCGAGCGCGGCCAGTTCCGGCGCGGGCAGCGGCGCAGGCGATTCCGGCACCGCCGGCTGTTCCGCGTGCGAAGCCGATGCCGGCCCGGTCGGCGCTCGATCGGCCGCGCGGCCGGCAGCGGCGCGCGCTTCATCGCCGGCGATCGCCGCAGGCGCAGGCGCAGGCACGAGTGCGGCGGCGGGCGTGAGCGCCGGGCGAGAGCCGTCGTCTTCAGGCACCGGCCGGCCGACGTAAGCGCCGTCGGGCAACGGCGGCGCGTCGGCGCTTTCCCAGCCGGCGATCACGCGCACGACGTCGTCGCCGTCTTCATCGTCGATCGCGGCGAGCGCGCGATACAGGACGATGCCGCACGCCGCGCCGGGGAACAGCCAGACGGTTTCCGCGCGCATCGGGCACGCGTCGATGCGCGCGGCGCCATCGATCGCGCGCTCGACGAAGCAGCGCGCCCGAACGCGCGGCAGCGCGCCGGCGATGACCGGCCGGTCCGCATGCAGGTTGACGAGCTCGATGTCCTCGCCGCCGCGCCAGAATCCGGCGATCCGCTGGTCGCGCGGCGCGGTGTGGAAATGCTCGGCGCGCGTGCCGGCGGGCAGGTGGGGCCAGCGCGCGGCCAGCCAGCGTTCGTCGAATGGCCCGAGATCGCGCGCGCGCTCGGGGGCCGACGGCGGCAGCGCGTGAAATTCGGCGAGCGGTGCTGACGCTCGCGCGTCGACGAGCCGCTCCTTGCACGCCGCGCCGATGCGCGCGCGCACCGCGACCGGCGCGCGCGCGCCGCGTTCGCGGCCCGGCGGCGCATACGCGTCGCCGTAGACGAGAAATTCGCCCGCCGGCTTCGGCAGGCCCTCGTCGAGCGGCGCGTGCCCGTCGAGCCACTGCTGCGCGACTTGCCAGAGCGCGGCCTCCGTCGCGAGATCGCCGGGGCCGGCGGGCGCGCCGGCGCGCAGCGGAAAGCAGGCGAGCGCGCCGATCGACAGCCGGTCGACGCCTTCGAAGCGCAGTGTCCGGCACAGCAGCGCGAGCGACTCGGGTTTGACGATTTTCATGATGGAATCCGAACGAATGCGCCCGTCAGCCGAGCTGGATCAACTGGCCGTCGAATTTCAGCGACGCGCTGCCGTTCAGCTTGACGTTGGTCGCGCGCACGTCGATCGCGCCGTCGCTGCCGAGCTTGAGCGATGCGCTGCCGCAACCGGCCGCGATCTTGCCTTCGTCGAGCTCGACGCTCGATTTGCCCGCCACGACGCCGATCTTCGCCTCGCGCACGTCGAGCTTCGCCTTGCCCTGCGCATGCGCGAGCGTGACGCCGTCGGCCGTCGCGACAAGCCGGTTGCCCTTGAAGCCGAGCTGGGCGCCGGATGCGCTCATCCGCACGGCGCTCAGGTTATTCACGTGTTTCTCGAGCTTTTGCTGGAGGTTGTCGATCTTCAGCGTGACGAGCCTGTGCTTCGCGTTCAGCCCGGCGAGCTTCGCTTCCTTCGCCTTGATCGCGACCGCCGCGACCGCATCGGCGGGCGACGGCGGCGTGGGCACGAGCGCGCTGACGCCGAACGCGTTCTGACGGGTCGACAGCACTTCGTTTTCCGAAATGTCGGCTTCGAGATCGGCGATGTCCTTCACGCAGGCATCGAGATCGCGGCGCAGCCCGATCAGGTCCTTCAGGTCGAGCCTGGTGGCCGGATCGGCCGGCACCGCGAACAGCAGCGTGTCGCTCGCGTGGACGTGCGCGTGCTTCGCCGATTCGACGCCCCAGCGGCCCTTGCCGGCGCTCATCGCGACGCCCGCCGCGCCCGGCCCCTTCGCGTGCGTCGACCATGTGAGCCCGTCGACGGCGAGCGACATCCGCGTCGCGTGCGTGAGGTTCTTCGCGGCGAGGGCGATGCCGTGCTTGCCGAGCGACAGGTCGGCGACGAGCGGCAGCGCCTCCTGCAGCTTCGCGACGTTCGCGAGCAGCGTGCGCGCCGTCGCCATCAGCGCCGTGCTGACGGCGCTCGCGCCGGCAAACTGCGCGGCGGATATGCCGAAGCCCGCCCACGGCAGATCGGCAACCGCGCCGCCGCCCTTGATGAGCCCCGCGGCGGCGGCCGCGGACCCGGCGTTCGCGAGGCCCGACACGATCATGAACTTGCGCACCGTGCCCTTGAGCTTGTCGAGCTGCTTTTGCAGCAGCGCGGATGCGTCCTGCCCGGCGGACAGCCGGATCGCGCCCGTCGCGGACTGCTTGTGCAGCGTCTGCAGCAGCGTCGACGCGCTGTCGTTGATCTCGAATGTCCGGCTGCCGGGCAGCATCCAGCGCAGGTTGCCCTGCAGCGTGGTCAGGAAGTTCGCGCTGACGTCGAGGCTGTTGCGCACGCCGACGTAGACGTCGGTGTTGCCGCCCATCGACACCGAGCACTTGAGCCCGCCCGAGAAGCTGTACGCGTTGCCGAGCGAGAAATCGAACTTGTTGCCGGACGTGAGGAGCGCGAGGCCGCCGCCGGGCCCGACCGCGCCGATGCCGATGTGGTTGTTCGGCGCGTGCAGCCACGTCGCCGCGCCGCTGCCGTCCTTCATGTAGAGCTGGTTGTGCTCGGTCAGAATCCGGTGCGCGGCGGGGTTGCGGCGCGTGACGACGCTGCGGTGCGACGAGTTGGGCACCGCGCCGACGATCACGGGGCGGTCGGGGTCGCCGCCGTCGAAGGCGATCTTCACTTCGGTGCGCTTCAGCAGCGGAAGGTGCATGCCGCGGTCGGCGCCCGCATAGGGCGTGGCCATCCGGATTCGCGCGGAGCCCTGGTTCGCGGGATGCGCGGTGTGCGCGAACGGAAAGCGCACCTTGTACTGCCCGTATTCGTCGAGCTCGGCGAGCTTGCCACCGCCCTCGCCGTCGACGATCGCGCTGATGACGCCCGCCGCGCGCGGCTTCGGCGTCGCGCGCGGCGGCCGGTACTGGACGTCGGCGGCAATCGCGTCGAATTCGGCGCGATAGACGGGCGCGCCCGGCGTCGCGCCGAACGGCGTGCCGAGATCGGGAAACAGCAGGCCCGCCTGCGAGCCGCGATGCGTGACCGCCGTCACCAGATAGCGGCCGTCGAAATCCGCGCGATAGTGGCCCGCGAGCGCGACGAAGCGGCCGGCGCGCAGGCCGGCCGCGGTCGCCTCGCCCGAGAACCGGCGGCCTTCGCAGACGAGCGCCTCGGCGCGCAGCTTCGCGTAGCGCCGGCCTTCGTCCTTCGTGTGGAAATGCTCGTCGCTCGACACCCGCTCGCCGATGCCGTCGCGCGACACGCGCTCGCGCACTTCGAGCGGCAGTTCCGCCTTGCGGTGATTGAAATCGCGCAGCACGACTTCGCGCGGCAGCGGCGTCGCGCGGCACGCGAACGCCTGCACGCGGTTCGATTCGATGCCCGTGTCGAAGTCGGCCGCGGGCAGGTAGCGCAGCGCGAGATCGTCGGCGGGGCCCGGCTGATAGCGGCGGTCGTCGACGATCGCGAGCGTCTCGCGCTTGCCGTCGTGCTCGAAGTAGTAGTAGAGACCTTCCTTTTCCATCCAGCGCGACACGAAATCGAGATGGCTCTCGTCGTACTGGCAGACGAAGCTGCGCTTGCGATAGCCGCTGCCGTGCCGCAGGCGGTAGTCGCGGCTGCCGAACGACGCGCCGCGCAGCACCTGCTTCACGATGTCGGGAATCGTCTGCTCGTTCAGATAGACGTCGGATGCCTTGTACAGCGACAGCCGCCAGAGGCGCGGCACGAGCGTCGCGCGATAGACGGTGAGGTTGCGAAAGCCGTTCAACTGCTCGAATTCGGCGAGCACGCCGGCATAGCGGGTCGTGCCGGCGTCGCCGTATGGCGGCAGGATCGTGAGCGTGGCCCCGCGGCTCAGCATCTTCGCGAAGTCGATTCGCGGCTGCTCGCTCACGAGCGTCAGCTCGAACCGGTACGGCTGCGAGATCGCGTCGCGGCCGGTCAGGTCGACGACCTCGAACGCAGCGTCGTCGTACGCTTCGCTCGCGAACGTGAAGCGCCGCGCGTTCGCGGGCGGCGCGGCGGCATCGTGTCGGTGGGATGGCAACATCGGGAACTCCTGGGCGGCGGGGGGACGTCAGCGCGCGTTGGGCGCGCTGGGCTCATCAGATGCATCGAGCGCATCGGATGCACCCCGCGCATCGCCCCCGGCCGGCCCGTCGGCCGACACGGCGAAGCGGCCGTCGGCGTCCACCGCGACGCGGATCGCGGCCACCTGCGTCGCGTCTGCCGCGCAGACGAGCACGTGCTGCGCGAGCGCGGGCAACACGTGCCGTTGCAGGATGAAGTCGACGTTGCGCGCGCCCGATTCGACTTCGGTGCAGCGCGCGGCGACGTGCGCGACGACGGCGTCGTCGTAGACCACGCGCGTCGCGTGCTGCGCGGCGACGCGCGCCGCGATGCGTTCGAGCTTCAGCCGCGCGATGTCGGCGAGCGCGTCGGGCGCGAGCGTCGCATATGGAATCTCGGTCATCCGCGCGAGCAGCGCGGGCTTGAAATGGCGCGACAGCGCGGGCCGGATCGCTGCGCGCATCGCGTCCGGATCGGGGCGGGCGCCGTGCGCCGCGAGATCGGCGACGGCATCCGCGCCGAGATTCGACGTGAGGAAGATCACCGTGTTCGCGAAGTCGACTTCCTTGCCTTCGCCGTCGGACAGCGTGCCCTTGTCGAACACCTGATAGAACAGGTTCAGCACGTCCGGGTGAGCCTTCTCGACTTCGTCGAGCAGCACGACCGAATAGGGCCGCTGGCGCACCGCCTCGGTCAGCATCCCGCCTTCGCCGTAACCGACGTAGCCGGGCGGCGAGCCGATCAGCCGGCTCACGTCGTGCCGCTCCTGGAATTCGCTCATGTTGACGACGACGATCGAGCGCTCGTCGCCGAACAGCGCGTCGGCGACGGCGAGCGCGGTCTCGGTCTTGCCGGTCCCCGACGGCCCCGCGAGCAGGAACACGCCGAGCGGCCGGCGCGGATCGCGGACGCCGGCCGCGCCCGTCTTCACGGCCTGCGCGATCTGCCCGATCGCGTGATCCTGGCCGCGGATGCGGCGCCTGAGCGTATCGGCGAGCCGCAGCATCACGTTCGCGCGGTCGCGGCGCAGCTTGCCGGCCGCGATGCCGGTCCAGTCGGCCACGACGTCGGCGATCGCGTCCGGATCGACGTCGATTCGCACGAGCCGCGCGTCGCGTTGCGCGTGCTCGAAACGGCGGGTCGCGTCGGCGTGCGCGCGCGCCGCGCGCTCGCGCGCGTCGGCGTGCGAGGCCGGCTCGGCATGCGCGCGAGAGGCGGCCGCGGCGGCCCCGGCACTCGCATCGACATCGGCGATGTCGGCAACGTCGGCAACGTCGGCGACATCGACGGCGTCGGCCGCTTCAGCGGCATCCGCGGCCGCCCGGCACGCGCGGCGCGCGCCGACGAGCGCCTGCGCCGCGTCGCGCTGCGCCGCCCATGCGTCGCGCAACGCGTCGGCGCGCGCGGACAGCGCGGCGTGCTCGCGATCGATGTCGGCGACGCGCGGCGTGTCCGGCGCGCAGCGCTCGGCCAGTTCCTGCCGCAGCGCGCGCCGCTCGCGCTCCAACGCCTGGATCGCGCGCTGCGCGTCCTCGAGCGCGGCGGGCTTCGTCTGCTGGCGCACCTTCACGCGCGCGCACGCGGTGTCGAGCAGGTCGATCGCCTTGTCCGGCAACTGCCGGCCGGTGATGTAGCGCGCCGACAGCTCGGCCGCGGCGACGAGCGCGTCGTCGCGGATCGTCACGCCGTGCGCGTCCTGATAGCGGTCTTTCAGGCCGCGCAGGATCATCACCGACGTCGCGACGTCCGGGCTGTCGAGCTTCACCGGCTGGAAGCGCCGCGCGAGCGCCGCGTCCTTCTCGAAGTGCTTCTTGTATTCGCTCCACGTGGTGGCCGCGATCGTGCGCAGCTCGCCGCGCGCGAGCGCGGGCTTCAGCAGGTTCGCCGCGTCGGACGCGCCCGCCGGGCCGCCCGCGCCGATCAGCGTGTGCGCCTCGTCGACGAACAGCACGACGGGCGTCTGCGACGCGCGGATCTCGGCGATCACGCGCTTGAGCCGCTGCTCGAATTCGCCCTTCACGCTCGCGCCCGCCTGCAGCAGCCCGAGATCGAGGCCGAGCAGCGTCGCGCCGCGCAGCGTCGCCGGCACGTCGCCTTCGGCGATCCGCAGCGCGAGCCCCTCGACGACGGCCGTCTTGCCGACGCCCGGCTCGCCAACGCACACCGGATTGTTCTTGCGCCGCCGCGCGAGGATGTCGACGATCTGGCGGATCTCCGCGTCGCGGCCGAACACCGGGTCGATCCGGCCGGCGCGCGCTTTCGCGGTGAAGTCCTCGCAATAGCGGGCGATCGCGCTCGACGCATCGTGCGCGTCGTTCGCATCGCCCGGCGCGGCGTCGCGCGCGGCGGGCCGGCTCGATTCGATCGATTGCGCGCATGCGCCGCTCGCAAAGCGCGCGACGAGCGCGTCCTTGCGCAGCGACTGCAGCACGTCCTCGCCGCCGGGCGACGGCTGCCGCGCCGCGCGCGCGACCGCGGCGGCGAGCACGGCCGCCGAGCGGATGTGCGTCTCGCCGAGCTCGAGCGACGCGATCAGCCACGCGTCCTGCAGCAGCGCGAGCAGCGACGGCGCGAAGGCGGGGCGTGCGCCGCCGCCCGCCGGCCGCGCATCGAGCGCCGCGTCGGCCTGCCGGCGCAGGCGCGCCGCGTCGGCGCCGCTCGCGCGCAGCAGCAGCGCGACGTCGGCCGACGGCTCGTCGCACAGCCGCGCGAGCAGGTGCTCGACGGCGACGTCGTCGTGCCGGCGCGCGACGCAGGCGCCGACGGCGTTTTCGAGCGCCGTCCGGCAATAGGGGTTGAGCTGTTCGATCAACGGTTTCAGGTCAACCAGCAGCATGATGGGGTCTCGCTTGATCAAAGAGGGAGGGCGGAAGACGGAATTCGGGCGACGCCGCGAGTTGGGGCGCCGGCCCGCCCAGCCACGCGTCGAGCCCGACGCGCGACCATGCGCGGCCGCCGCAGCGCGCGGGCAGCGCGTCGCGCGCGCGCACGCGGACCACGACGTCGACTGTGAACGGCTGCGTCAGATAGAGACGCGCGAGGAACCGGAGCCGGCGGAACGCTTCGCCGCCCGGCATCAGCGCGCGGAACAGCGGGCCGGGCACGTCGCCGAGCACGATCCGCAACCGGGCGCCGTCGTCGCGCATGTGCGTGCCGACGCGCGCGTCGACGCCGAGCCGATGCGCGCGCGCGCCGACGCGGGTGCGCTGATCGCCGGGAAGCGGCAGCCACTGCGGCACGCACGGCTCGATGTCGACCGTCGCGGGCGCGAACGCATCGGCGAGCAGCGCGCGCAGCCCGGACGCCGAGCGCGGCCGCTGGCTCAGCAGCCCGACGTAGCGCAGCAGCGCGTGCGCGTGCAGGCCCGCGTCGCGCGCGACGCGCGCATCGACGCCCGCGAGCGCGTAGAGCGGGCGCAGCGCGTTCTCGTCGCGCTCCTCGACGATCCGCAGCGACAGCCGATGCTTGAGCCAGGCATCGAACAGCAGCGGATAGAGCGCGCGATGCAGCACGTCGAGGAAGCTGCGCGCCGCGTGGCGGCCCTTGAACGCTTCGTCGATCAGGTCTTCGGTATAGAACGTCGGCAGCGGCGACGACACGCCGTACAGCCCGAAGAAGTTCGCGACGACCCGGTAGCCGCCGTCCTCCGCCTTGTCGATGCGCTCGATGTCGGTGTCCGGAAACGACAGCGCGAGATTCGGCCGCGTGTGGATCGGCATCCGCGCGTCGGGCCTGCACGCGGCCGCGTCGCGCCGTTCGCGGACGATGCGCCGCAGCAGCCGGATCGCCTGGAAATACGCGAAGTGCTTCGCCTCGCCGAGCAGCACGGGTTCTAGAGCAGGCATTGCGCCCCCATCCTCGGCGGCCACGCGAAGCGCCCGCCGTCGGGCGACGCGTCGATCTCGACGCGCGTGTACGTGTTGAGCGCCGCGTATTCGGCCAGAAAGCGCTCGAGCACGCAGCCGAACAGATACAGCTCGCCCGCGCCGCCGAACGCGTGCGCGCGGCAGCGCAGCGCGACGTGCTGGCCGCTCAGCATCCGCTCGCCGACGATCCGCGTCTCGGCGCGCACGTCGACCGATTCGATGCCGTCGATGCGGCGGCGGTCGGCTTGCGCGCGCGCATCGTCGCCGCGCTCGCCGAACGCGTGGAGCGCGAGCATCTGCTTCAGGTTGTCGACGTTGCCGAGTGACAGGAAATTCAGCGCGAGATGGCCGATGGTCCGCCACAGCAGCGGCTCGCCGAGCGGCGGATCGAGCGGCGGGCTCACCGGCGCGATGTTCGCGAACGCGAAGCGCTCGGGCGAGCTGTCGGTCGGACGGCACACGTCGCCGATCTTCAGGCGCGCGGGCAGCGCGCCGTTCGTGCACGACAGGCCGATCGACAGCGTTTCCGTCGCGAGCGCCTCGCCGGGCGGATACGCGAGCGCCAGATGGACGTCGTGCCCGCGTCCGTCGAGCGCCGCGCGGCGAATCAGCCGGTAGCTCGCGGCGTCGCCCGCGACACCCGCGTCGCCCGCGACGCCGAACGGAACGTAATGCCGGTCAACAGGATGGCCGGGGCGATAGCCGACCACGCGATCGACCGAGTGGATCCGGCAGTGGCCGTGCGCGTCGCCTTCGGGTTGCAGCCGGTAGTCGGTCGCGCGATGCTCGTGCTGGATCGGCACCGCCTCGTGCGCGAACAGGTTCAGCGCGGGGGCGACGTTCAGCCGGAAGCTGTCGCGATCGATGCCCGCCAGCCAGTCGGGGGCGCAATCGAGCGCGAGCCACACGCTGAACTGCGCGCCCGAGCGCGCGGCGCGCCAGCGCTCGAGGCCGCTCAGCTCGACGAACAGGAATTTCTCGGCGAACGCGAAATACTCGTGCAGCAGCCTGAAGCCGGGGAACGCGCGCTCGGGGCAGGGCAGCAGCGCGTCGTCGAAGCCCGCCGGTCGCAGCGCGCGGCTGCCGAGCGCGCAGCGCGGGCCGGGCCGATCCGGCGGGCCGCACGCGATGTCGACCGATGCGACGTGCCGCATCAGGAGCGCGAACAGCCGGCTCGCGTGCAGCCGCTCGCCGGCGACGAACAGGCGAATGCGCGCCGCATCCCATTCGCTCGCGTCGATGCCGAGCATCTCGAAATCGAGCCGCAGCGCGGGCCCGCCTTCCGCGGGCGGCACGAACCGGCAGCCGGCGAGCGCGACCGGCTCGACATCGAGGCTGCCGCACGTGCGGAACCGGCAGGCCGTGCCGTCGACGGGCGTCGATTCGATCTCGGTGCCGGCCGCGATCACCGCGCGCTCGCGCAGCGCGCCGCGCGGCTCGAACGCGATCAGCGTCGCCGCCGGAACCGGGCAGAGCGAGTGCGGAAACAACAGGTTCGCGAGCGCCTGCACGAGCTCCGGCAGGCCGTCGTCGAGCTTTTGCCGCGCGAGCCCCGTCAGAAACGCGACGCCTTCGAGCAGCCGCTCGACGTCCGGGTCGCCCGACGGCGCGCCGAGCATCGGCGCGAGCAGCGGGTACGCGCGGCCGAACTCGGCGGCGAGCTCGCGCAGGCGGACGAGCTCGTCCTCGTAATAGCGATTCAGCGTGGTGGTGGTCATGATGGACGCGCGGCGAAAGCGCGCGCGCTCAGGAAATGGTTCGGATATCGATCTTTCCGTTGCCGCCGACGGTCGTCAGAAAGCGCGCCGGCACTTCGCGCGCGTCGATCACGAGCTGCGCGTCGAGACTGAAGTGCAGCGTCGTCGCGCCGGGCGCGCGCTCGGCGAGCGCGATGCGCGGCGATTTCAGCCGCGGCTCGTAGCACGCGATCACGCGCTCGATCTGCGCCTCGATCTCGCGGGCGGACCCTTGTGCGAAGCCGCCCGCGAGATTCGTGAAGTCCGGCACGCCGAAGGCCGGATCGATCGGCACGTGGCCTTGCCGCGTGTTCAGGATGCGGCGCAGGTGATCGATGATCGAGCGCGTGAGCGCGTCGGCGCGAGGCAGGCGAGCATGCTCGCCGCCCGCCTCCCAGTCCGCGATGCGTTCGAGCAGGCGACGCCCGCCCGTCGGCCGGCGCGCCGGCGGGCGCGCGCTCACTTCTTCGGTGTGAGCCATGAGTCTTCGGCCTCGATGCCGTCCAGCACGTAGGTCCACGTGATCTTCTCGTAGGTGAACGACACGTCTTCCATGTGACTGAGCTCCTTGTTGTCGAGCACGAGGCAGTTCGGCGTCCACGAGCGGATTTCCATCAGGATCGCGTTCTCGAGCTTGACCGTGTAGTAATGCTCTTGTTTGCCATCCTTATTGATCCGCCAGTACTCGAGCACGACCGACTTCATGTGCTCGCCGGACGTGAGCGCCTGCGCCAGCTTCGGCGACGACTTGTCGATCTCCTTCGTCAGCATCATCGGCCCGTGAATTCGCGGGCCGGTCGGCAGGCCGGTCTGCAGGTTCTTCGGGATCTCGATCTTGTGCTCGACGCCCTGGACGAGAATCTTGTTCTCGTGGCCCGCGATGGCGCAGGAGCCCTCGATGTTGCCCTGGGTTTCCCCTTCGAGCGTGAGATAGCACGGCATCGGCATGGTGAATTCCTCCTGATGTGGCGGCGCGCCGCGCGGCGCGCCGGATTGACGAACGCCGCGGCCCGACGCGGGGCCGCTGACGTGAAACGATTATTGGCGGCGCGGATTGGATTTTCGTTTCGGCGCAGCGCCCGAACGTCACGGATGAAACATTCGGCGCGCAAGCGCCGAGGGCCGCGCGCCATCAGCGCTTTTCGAGCTTGCCGACGAGCGACAGCGTGAACGACGCGCCCATGTACTTGAAATGCGGCCGCACCTTCATGTCGACGCGGTACCAGCCCGGCTCGCCCTCGACGTCCGACACGAAGATCTCCGCCTGGCGCAGCGGCCGGCGGCTGCGCACGCCCTCGGTGGGGTTGTCCATGTCCGCGACGTACTGGCGGATCCACTGGTTGAGCTCCTGCTCGAGATCGCCGCGCTCCTTCCACGTGCCGATGTTCTCGCGCTGGATCACCTTGATGTAATGCGCGAGCCGGTTGACGACGAAGATGTACGGCAGTTGCGTGCCGAGCCGGTAATTCAGTTCGGCTTCCTTGCCTTCCTTGCCGATGCCGAAGAATTTCGGCTTTTGTGTCGAATTGGCGGAGAAGAACGCGGCGTTGTCGCTGTGCTTGCGCATCGTGAGCGCGATGAAGCCCTGCTCGGCGAGCTCGAACTCGCGGCGCTCGGAAATCAGCACGTCGGTCGGGATCTTGTTCTGGATCTCGCCCATCGCCTCGTATGCATAGAGCGGCAGATCGGCGACCGTGCCGCCGCCCTTCGGGCCGATCACGTTCGCGCACCAGCGGTAGTCGGCGAAGCTCGCGGTGAGCCGCGTCGCGAACGCGAACGCCGCGTTGCCCCACAGGAAATCCGCGTCGCCGCCATCGACGCGCTCGTCGTAGTTGAAGCGCTTGACGGGCGTCGTGTTCGCGCCGTATGGCAGCCGCAGCAGGAAGCGCGGCAGCGTGAGGCCGACGTAGCGCGCGTCCTCGCTTTCGCGAAACGCGTTCCACTTCGCGAATTGCGGCCCCTCGAACAGCGACGCCAGATCCTTCACGTTCGGCAGCTTGCCGAACGAATCGATGCCGAAGAACGCGGGGCCCGCCGCCGCGACGAACGGCGTGTGCGCCATCGCCGCCGTGCTCGCGGCGTATTGCAGCAGCTTGACGTCCTGCGCGCCCGGCCCGAACGTGTAGTTCGCGACGATCGCGCCGATCGGCTGGCCGCCGAACTGGCCGTACTCGGCCGTGTAGACCTTCTGGTACAGGCCGGATTTCGTGATGTCGGGCGAATCGTCGAAATCGTCGAGGAGCGCCGCCTTGCCGACGTCGAGGAACTGGATCCTGATGTTCTCGCGGAAATCCGTGCGCTGGACGAGGAACTTCAGCGAGCGCCACGTCGATTCGAGCTGCTGAAAATCCGGATCGTGGAGGATCGCGTCGACCTGCCGGCACAGCTTGCGGTCGATCTCGGCGATCATGTCGTCGATCGTCGCCTGGCTCACGGTCTCGATCGGGCGCTTCGGTTTCGCCAGATGCGCGACGAATGCCTGGATGCCTTGGCGCGTGATCGGATACGCGTCCTCATCGCGCTTCACGCGCGCGGCCTCGATCAGCTCGTCGAGCAGCGACGCGGGGGAGTCGGGCGCCGCCGCGTGCGGCGCGTCGTCGTTCTTCGGGGATTGCAGGTGTTCGCCTTCCATGGTCGTCTGTTCCGTGTCGCGGTTCATTGGTCGTCGAGGCCGAGTTCGGTGAGCAGTTGCTTGCGCGCGCCCTTGTCGGCGACGATCTCCTGGATGCGCCTGCGAAAGCCCGGGATGTTGCCGAGCGGGCCCTTCAGCGCCTTCAGCGCGTCGCGCAGCGCGACGAGCTGCTTCAGTTCGGGCACCGTCTCGACGATCGCGTCGGGCGAGAAATCGTCGATCGATTCGAAGCCGAGCGCGACGGCCAGGCGTTCGTCTTCGCCCGCCTGATCGTCGAGCAGGTTCGGCACGCTCAGCGCGAGCCGAAGGCGCTGCGCCTTCATCACATCGTTGAAGTCGTCCTTGTCGACGTTCACGGGCGCGAGCTCCTCGAGCGGCGGCTTGTCGTCGGCCGTCGAGAATTCGCCGAGCACGAGCACCTTGAGCGGCAGCTCGACTTCCGCTTTCGCGTCGCCCGTGGCCGGGCGATAGACGATGTTGACCCGCTCTTTCGGCGCGACGGATCCGTTCGTTGTCATGTTGGGTTCTCCTCTTCGTTGTCGCTCGCGGGCGACGGTCGTGTCCGGATGCGCGCGGCGTTTTGCATGAAACGCTCAAAAGCCGCACCGGCGGGGCCAGTATCGAAGGAAAGACGGAACCGGCGTTAGCCGCCGGGTTCCAATTTTTGGTCGCCGCGTGCCGCCTTCGTTGCGGATGAAAAGAACGGCGCGACGCATCGCCAAGATCGATTGATGTCCGAAACAAAGACGGTTTAGTATTCGCCGACCGCTGAGACCTATGCACGAAAATTCCATCGATGCCGGCCCGCCCGCGCGCGCCCGGCCCGCACGCATCAAGCAGGCGTCGCGCCGCGCGCCGCGCCGCGGCGATCGCACATTCGCGCCGGGCGGCGCGCTGAACGCGGCGGGGCTGCTGCTGCTGCTGCTGTTCTACGCGAATCATCTGCTGACGCGGCCGGGCGCATGCACGTCGCTCAATCACACGCTGTCGGCCGTCGTGTGGCCCGCCCCGGTACTGGGCATCGCGTTGCTGCTGCATTGCCGGCGGCCGCTCGCGTGGGGGCTCGGCGTGGTTTCGCTGTTCGTCACGCTGCTCGCCGCGGGCTCGCTCGATTGGGTGCCGTGGCGCGTCGACGCGTTGTTCGCGGCCGTCAACGCAATCGAGGCGGTCGCGGGCGCGTGGCTCGCGCGGCGCTACGTGAGCCCGGGCGGCGGCGTGGACACGCTGCGCGGCTTCGCGATGTTCGTGCTGCTGTTGCCGCTCGGCATGGCGGCGATGCATGCGACGCTCGCGGCGGCGATCCTGTCCGTGTGGCTGAACGATCGCGAGTGGCTGAACGAATGGTCGCGTGCGTATGCGGCAAACGCGCTCGCATTGCTCGCGTTGCTTCCGGCGCTTCTCACGTGGAACGCGCGCGCTTGCCGCGCGGCGTGGTCGCGCAGCCGGAATCAGTTGCCCGCGCTCGCGACCTTCGGTTCGCTGTGCTTCGCATCGATATGGGGCGACCAGGCCGAGGTCGCGCGCGCGTTGCTCGCGCTGTCGTTGTGCTGGGCCGGGATCGAGGGCGGTCTCGTGCTCGCGTCCCAGCTCAACGCGCTCGCGGCGATCGCCCTGATCGCGATGACGCTCGGCGGCCGCGGGCCGTATGCATTGCATTACGACGGTCACGGCGTCTGGGCGCTGCAGGTCGATCTGATCGGCGTCGCGATCCTGTCGATGTGCATCGCGATCGCGACGGGCGAGCGACGCCGGCTCGCGCGGCAGATCGAGCGATCGCGCAGGTTCGAGTCGCTCGGCTTCTTCGCGGGCGGGATCGTTCACGACTTCAACAACGTGCTGACGACGATCGATTGCCATGCCGAATATGCCTCCGATCGGCTGGCGGGCGGCGCGCGCGCGGACGAGTCGATCGACGAAATTCATCGCGCGGTCGAGCGGGGGCGCGATCTGACGACGCAGATCCTGCTCGCCGCGCGCCGCGGCGAACCCGTGCTGACGCGGGTGAGCGTCGACGAGGTCGTCGACGACGCGCTCGCCGCGATGCGCGCGGCCGCCCTGCGCGGCATCGAGATCGTCCGGTGCGGCGATGACGCGTGCGGCGACGCGCGGCGT